>JACQFA010000035.1 GCA_016200255.1 Nitrospirota bacterium
GCCCTGGATTTTTTGAGGGGGACGGATCGCGCCGGGCCGGTCCGAAACCTCCGGCACGGCGTCGATGATCTCGAACACGCGCTCCCCCGACGCCAGCGATTGCTGGAGCATGTGGTTGACCGAATGGATCTGATTGATCGGCGTGTAGAACAGGCCCAGATAGCTCAGAAAGGCCACCAGCTCCCCAACCGACATCCGGCCGTCGAGCACGGCATGGGTTCCGAACCAGAGAATCAGCAGCGTGCCGGTCGAGGCGATCAGGATCATCCCGGGCGAATAGACCGACCAGATGCGCGCCACCCTCAGGTTCCCGCGGCTGTATTCCAGACTCTGCCGGTTGAACCGGTCTACCTCGTACGTTTCGCGATTGAAACTCATCGTCTCGCGAATTCCGGAGATGCTGTCCTGAAGCAACGCGTTGAGCTGGGCCGCCTGCTGGCGGATGAGGTGATACAGTTTGTGGACGCGGGTCGTGAAGATCGTCGCGCCCAAAATAAGAAACGGGATCGGGATCAAGGCGATCAGCGCCAGCTGCCAGTTTAAAAACAGGAGCACCGTCATGATCCCCAGCAGCGTGAGACCGGCCATCACGATCGCCTCCACGCCGTCAATAAAGATCCGCTCCAGGTTGTTCACGTCGTTCACGACACGGGACATGATCTCGCCCGTCGCGCGATTTTCGTAATAACTGACCGACAGCCGCTGCAGCGCCCGGTAGACCTGGTCGCGCATGTCGTAGATCACACGCTGCTCCAGCGTGTTGTTGAACCGGACGCGCGCCGAATTCAAAAGATTGCGGCCCAGATAGACCAGAACCAGTGCGGCAATCAGCCACTTGAGCAACGGCAGATTGTCGCCCCGGATGACGTCGTCGATCACGCGCTTGAGCAGCCAGGGCGGGACCATCTCAAGCGAGGTGGTCAGCACGGCGCAGGCCAGCGTCAGGTAGGCCAAGCGTTGGTACGGTTTGATATACTGTATGACACGAAAGAGAGAACGCATAGATTATGACTCTTCATCGTGCGGCTTCATCCAGAACCGCTCGTACTCTTTCAGATGGGTCAGCGTCGAAAGATCGCGCATCCGGTCCAGAAAAACTTTCCCGGCCAGATGGTCCAGCTCGTGTTGTATCACGACGGCCGGAAAACCTTCCGCCTCCAGCTTCTGCTCTTTCCCCTTCCGGTCCCAAAACCGGACCGCCACCTGCTTCGACCGCTCCGCCTTCCCGCGAAAGCCTTCCACGCTGAGACAGCCTTCCCATCCGTCCGCGGTCTCCTCCGACTTGGAGAGAAAGACCGGATTGACCAGTATCAGCAGCGGCACGTCGGCCGCCCAGGGATACCGCTTGCTGTTGTGGACCTCGATCACGGCAAGTTGTTTTGATTCATGCACCTGAGGAGCGGCCAGTCCGACGCCGTCGTACTCATGCATCGTTTCGATCATGTCGTCGATCAGCTTCTGGATCGCCGGGCTTTTGAGTTCCGAAAGGGGGATCTCTTTCGCGATCTGCCGGAGGATCGGGTTGCCCAGTTTTGAGGTTTTAAGAATCGACATGAGCGATTATGCAGTCGGCGTTTGACGCGGCCCCTTCTCGAGTCGGTGCAGCCGGGCCGTCATCCGTTCCAGCGGGACCATGTCGCCCGTCTTCCGGCCGACCTCGATCCCTTTTCGATACGTCGCCATCGCCTCGTCCATCTTCCCGATTTTTTCCAGCCCGCCGCCGAGATGCTCATAGACGACGGTGTAATCCGGTTTGAACGAAATCGCCTTTTGAAATGCTTCGACGGCGAGCACGGGAGACTCCTCCGCCAGATAGGCCTGGCCCAGACTGAACCAGAGCATCTCGCTCTCGGGTTCCAGCGCCAGTATTTTTTTGATCCGCTCGATCTTTTCCGAAGCCATTCATCCGCCCCCGACCAGTTGTTTCACTCGAAACCATAGTATAAGGGACTCGGTCCCCAAGGTCAACCGGGCATCCACCCGTTCCTACTCCCCGATGATCTTGATCAGTACGCGCTTCCGGCGGCGGCCGTCGAACTCGGCGTAGAAGATCTGCTCCCACGGTCCGAAGTCCAGCTTTCCGTTCGTGATCGCCGCCACTACTTCTCGTCCCATCACCTGCCGCTTGATATGGGCATCCCCGTTGTCCTCGCCAGTGTCGTTGTGCCGGTATTTCGAGACCGGTTCGTGCGGAACCAGCCGTTCCAGGAAGTCGTCATAGTCCTTGAGCAGGCCCTGCTCGTCATCGTTAATATAGACGCTGGCCGTGATATGCATCGGGTTGACCAGACACAACCCCTCCTTCACACCGCTCTTCTTCACGGCCGACTGTACCTGCGGTGTGATGTTGATATAATCACGGCGCGATTGGGTCTCAAACCAGACTTCCTCTCGATACGATTTCATGGCCGCCTCCTTTGGATGCGATTATCTTGCAACACGGCCGCGTGAAAATCAAGCATGGATCATCAAGCCCGGATCTCCATGGACGAACTAGATCTTTACAACTGAAAAACAATACGGTAAAGTGAATCTCCATGGCCAACTTCGGATGGCTCCCGCCTCTGCTTCTGGCGCTCGGCGTCAACGCCAATGTCCTCCTCAACGGCCTGGTCTGGGACGATCAATTCATCGTGGGAGGACAACCGCATACTGTTCGGGAAACCGCCTCGGCCGCCCTCACACCTCAAGCGTACTACCGTCCCCTGATCGCATGGAGTTATCAACTCGATCGATGGATCTGGGGCGCCGATCCGTTCGGTTTTCACCTGACCGTTTATCTGGCCCACGTTCTGACCGTCGTCCTGTTCTATTTCTGCATCTGTCTTCTACTTCGCCTCTATCAAAAAGAGGAAGCGATCGCCCTTCTGGCCGCTTCTCTTTTTGCCGTGCATCCCATTCACGTCGAGGCGGTGGCCTGGATCGCCGGCCGGAACGATATTCTGATGGCCCTCTTCATGCTGACGGCGCTTTATGCCACCCTTCGGAATGCGCTTGGGACGCCATGGGTCGTTACGCTTCCTCTATTCCTGTCGGGCTGCGCTTTAAGTCTTCTCTGCAAGGAAACCGCTATCCCTTTCCTTCTTTTCTTTCCGGCTCTGGACATTTTCTTTCACCGTGTCGGGATACGAAGACGGAAGGGAATCCTGTCTCCCATGACATGGGCTTTAGTTCCGATGCTGGCCGGTTTCACCATCTATCGCTTGATGCAAGTCGGATGGCCGCCCGTGGATGCGGCATGGGCTTCGGCGACCGCGGTCGGACTTCAATCGCTGCCCGTGGCGCTCGGCTATTATTTCAACTTGTTGTTGACCGCATATCCCTTGAACCTTTTTGTTTCGGAACTGCCGTCCGGGTCGTTCTATATTGTCGCGGGCGCAAGCGGACTCCTCGTACTTCTCTGGATCATCGTCCAATGGAGCCGGACGCTGTTCGCCATCGGTGCGGTCTGGTTTTTGCTCGGCATCGCCGCGCCGCTGGCGGTGCTCTTCCTGCCTGTTTCGGCCACGCCGGTAGCGGAACGTTACGCTTATCTGGCATCCGGCGGCTTTCTTTTTCTGGCCAGTCTGGGAGCATGGGAATTTGGGCGATGGATTCGAGCCCGAACCGGTCCCGGCATCGATCTTCGCTGGGGCGCGGGCAGCGCGGCGGTGATCATCGGGTTGTTTTCATATATGACGGTGGATCGCAACGCAGTCTGGAAGTATGACATCGCGTTGTGGGAGGACACGGTTCAAAAATCGCCCACGGCCGCGGTGGCCTACAACAATCTCGGACAGGCTTACAACGACGGCGGCCGGACCGATCTTGCGATCGCAGCCTATCGGACGGCCTTGAAACTCAAACC
>JACQFA010000037.1 GCA_016200255.1 Nitrospirota bacterium
ATCACCTCGTGACGGCCCGACAGCCCCTCCGCCACCGCCCGCCCGATCGTCCCCGTTGCACCGATCACAATAATCTTCATCTTCACCTCCCAACCGTTCGATGATTGAATCTACTCCCCACCAAAAATAGGGTCAGGTCTTGCATTACAACATCCGCAGCCCGCCCAAAAATTTCTTCAAACCCAAAATTCCCGCCGTTATTTTTTACGCCCAGGCAGTGTCAGATCTTGCGATCAACAATTTTTCGCTTCCCCTCGCCCGCCCGCGTAATGGCGCTTAGGGTATTTCAAAAATCAGACCGGCGTTAAATCCGCCCCGCTGCCTGCGGGAACTTTTCTTTGAAGCCCCAATGAGCTCCAGGGTCGCCGCGCCATGGTTTGTCCGCCGCTTCCGCACCGATATACGGCGCCCGCTTGATTTTGTTTGGGCGTATGGCATACGCCCCTACGATTTCTTTTTCTTCTTGCCGTACCCCGCCTCCCGTTCGCGTACGCGATCCGACGGCGCCGACTTTGCCCGAACGACGGCCAAGCCGATCAGGTCCGCAGGATCATGAGTGGTCCGCTTGCTCGCGTCCAGGACTTCGATCGCAACGATCCGCTTGTCCTTGGCGTAATCGATCACAATGCCGTCTATTTCCAGCGAGTCATCGATGAGAGCATCCGATAGAAACTCGATGTTCAGCAGGTCGTGGTCTGTATCGTATTCAACCTTCATGATCGTTTCTCCTTCCAGTATCGTTTCACGGCCGCGGTCAGATACGCCGTGATCACGATATATTTCTCCGGTGTTTCCTCAAACACAACCCGAAGTAGTTTGTCTTTATCTCGAGTCCGGTAACGCCGATGAGCAACGGTGCAGCCGCCATACCCATCCACGATTTGATCGGGCGACGTCATGGTTTCGATCACCCATTCTTCGGGAATCTGGCGTTGACCCATCTTCTTCCGCGCAACGGAATAATCTCAATTTCTTTCACAGGACCCGCTCAGCGGGTGTATTGCCATACGCCCCTACGGCAAACATGGAATATCGGGCGAATACATAGGTTCGCCCCTACGAACCCCGCCCCGGCCCTATATATATAATAGATGCAGATCGAATATACTCGTCCTTTTGGCGGCAAAGGTCAAGGTTTTAGATCAATGGATTTTCGAATCGGATGATATGGTCTCGTGACGACGCACGACTACATGGGCGCTCGCGCGCTGAGATAATCTAAAAATCGGGTAAAACGTGGCAGGACGGTTCCGGATTATAGCGAAATCCGGGATGGATGGCAAGGGCTTGAAGAACGCTTGGGCAGAATATTTAAGAACTCTTTGTAGTCTGGGTCTGGAGGAATACGGAGACGACGCGCGGATCGAATACCGTTCCGGAGGAAGCCTGAATTTCCCGAAGGGCCTGCTCCCGGCTTACGGCCTCGCGGTACGGCCGTCCGGTCGTCATCGCGGCATAGGCATTCACAACCGACACGATACGGGATCCGACCGGGATCTCCACCCCTTTGAGACCTTCGGGATAGCCGCTGCCGTCCCAATGCTCGTAGAGATGCCGAACAACGGGCGTCACGAATTTGGCGAACTTCAATCCCTTGATCAACTGGCTGAACCGGAAATTTTTGATCATCTCGGCGCCTTTGGTGGGATGGCTCCGGAGAATCGCCAGTTCTTTTGCGGTCGGCTTCTCCCGTTTGTTCAAGATGTATTCCGGAATCGCGTTTTTCCCGATCTCGTGCAGTACGACGGCGTACTTGATCCATTCCTGCTGTTCCTCGTCAAGATTAAACTTCCGGGCCACCTCAAGTCCGGAGGCGATCAGATGATCGCGGTAATCCCCCAGCCGGAATTCTTTCCGGGACAGGTTGTCGATCAGCAGCTGCATCTCCTTGAAATGGCCGTTGTTCCTCCGCCGGTCCAACACCCGTTGCGCCATCGTATCTTTCAAGCCGTCGCCGAGCCGTCGTGCGATATCCTGGGCCAGCGCGATATCTTCCTGGGCGAACCCGGCCACCCGGCGGCTGCAAAGATGGAGCATACCGATCACCTCGCCCGGGATCGGAATCGGGACGTAGACGTCGGAACGGATCCCGTGGCTCACCAGATAGAGGTCCAGCGCGGAAGTCCGGCCTTCGGTCTCCAGGTTGGCCCGGTGAAGTATGTGGTCGGTCTGAAGATCGGCCACGCCATTGACGTATTCAAACGGGATCGTTCCCTTCCCCTGAACCAGGTTGCTAAGATCGCCCAGGTTTCCAACGACGTAAAACCCTCGCGCCGGTTTGTCGCGCAGCAGGACCGAGACCCAGTCGCACGGGATGACGCGCGGAACCATGCTGAGGACCGTTCCGATCATCGGCTCCGGCTGATGGATCCTGGCGATCGCACCGTTGATATTTTCCAGAACCGATCCGGTTTCGGTCTGGCGTTCCAGTTTGAGCAGCCGCTGCGTGGAAGCCTCCTGCCGTTGAATATTGTCGAGGCTCGTTCCGATGAACTGGCCCAGACCGTTCATGGCCGCGATCTCGGCGACCGAAAATTCATGAAGGCTGTTTCCATAGTCCACGAACAGGACGCCCAGAATCCTTCCCCGACAGGTAAAGGGAACCACCATGAGCGAATAGATCTCGAACCGTTCGATAAAATCTCTCGGCAGGAACGGGAAGGGACTTTCGAACGACTCGACCTTCCCCTCTCCGATATAGACCTTTCCCTGGGTGGGATTCTTCCAGCAGTTTTCAATCACGAGGGTGCTGCCCTTGGCCAGCAGTTCGGTCAGGACGCCCATATCGATTCCGCGCAGCCGGGAGACCCCGAAGACCGTGATGAGGGAGGCCTTCAGTCCGAGCGAATAGACAGGGACGAAGCTGGCCGACTCTTCCTCCCACAGAAAAGCCGCCGCGCGTTGGGAGCCGAAGGAGTCCAGCGGGATATGACAGGCCCGCTTGACCACTTCGTCCAGCGGAAACGTGGTGTCCATCAATTGGACCATTTTCAGTATCGAAAGAAGAGCCTGCGTTTCGTCCTTCGTCAGTTCGGCCGTGGCTTCCGGCTGAGGCCGTGACGGTTCCTCCTGTGCATGGACTGGGTCGGGAGCCGTTTCCTGACGTGTTGAGCTGTACAGCCGCTTCTGTTCCGCGAGACGTTCTTTCAAGGCCTGATTGGACGAGACCAGTTCATCGATCCGCCGCTCGGCCCGCTTTAAATTCTCCTCCAGTACGGACGCCTGTTCGGCGGCCTGTTTTTCGACCGCGAGCTGGGCCGTCACGTTTCTTACGGCCATTTCCAGCGACTGCTGTTTGCGTTTGTAATTTTCGGCCTGCCCCTCGAGGTTCTTGTACTGCTCCGAGATCACCTCGATCGAGTTGATCAGTTCGGCGACACGGCTTGAGGGCTTGCCCTTTGTCGGCGGGATGGGCTTACCGTTGATGATCGCTTCCACGGTCTGGGAGATCCATTGGAACTGGACGAGCAGGTCCCGAACCACATCATAATCAGGCATTGTATTCCTCTTTCATAGATCTCCGTTCGCGGCTGACCGGACTCAAAGGGGTCTGTAAAACCCTTAAAATCATGCATCTACACACCAGATAAGTATAGCACAAAGATGGACAATGCCGGGTGGATGGGGAAAAGACTTGTGACACAAAAATGATTTTCTTTTGTTTATTAGTCAGTTATGCCCCATTTGCCTTAAAAACCGTCTAAAAAGATGTTCATAAAAGAACAGACCGTCGTCGGATCGGACGCAATTTTAAGAGGTTTTGGGTTGTTTTATCGATCCGGCTGATTTAGAATGGCGCCATGTATTTTGAAGTGGATGAAAACCCCAACTGGTCCGGCTCGGTCTCAATGCGGTTCAAGGAACTGGGGCCGGCGAGGCCGCTCAAACAGATCCGCTTGAGTGATCGGAAGAGCGACGGGGAGCTTTGCTGGGTAACCGGCTGGTGCGACGACCCGAAGGGACCGATCTGCCCGGCTTATGTGCAGCCGGTCGAGGAGTCCGGGCTCGGCCTGGCCTATCTGGTCTATGGCGGAAACTGGGGAGTACGATTCAAGCCGGCGAGCTTGAATGAAGACTGGGATATTAAAAGCACCAACCAATGGGGCGAAGCCTTTTTATTGATCAATGATCTGCGCAGCGTCGTGTACGTAGACGAGCCGCCGGACCATTAACTATTCATCGGATCGAAGAGCCCGATCTGGACCACCTCTTCCTGAGTGAACGGGATCGGATACTTTCCGCTGAAGCAGGCGGTGCAGTATTTGTTCGTCTTGTGCGGAACGGCATCGAGCATCCCATCCATGCTGAGATAGGCCAGGCTGTCGGCCGTGACATAGGCACGGATCTCCTCGATCGAGTGGCTGGACGCGATCAGTTCTGACCGCGTCGGCGTGTCGATCCCGTAGTAACAGGGCGAGATGATCGGTGGCGAGCTGATCCTCAGATGCACCTCGCGCGCGCCGGCATGGCGGATCATCTTGATGATCTTACGGCTGGTCGTTCCCCGCACGATCGAATCGTCCACCACCACCACGCGTTTTCCCTTCAGAACGTCCGCAACCGCATTCAGCTTGATCTTCACGCCGAAGTGGCGGATGGCCTGTTCCGGTTCGATGAAGGTCCGGCCGACGTAATGGTTCCGGATCAGGCCGGTTTCGTAACGGAGATTTCCGGCCTCGGCATAGCCCAGCGCCGCCGGCACGCCGGAATCCGGCACCGGGATCACGATATCGGCCGGCACCCCCGTCTCACGGGCCAGCTGTCGTCCGAGATTTTTACGGATTTCATAGACGTTATGATCGTAAACGCGGCTATCCGGACGCGAGAAATAGACATATTCGAAAACGCAGAAGGCCGGGTCGATTTTCGGAAACGGCTTGCAGGAGGTCAGCCCGTCTTGATTGATCAGGATCAGCTCACCCGGCTCGACGTCGCGGACATAGTCCGCGTCGATCAGATCGAAGGCGCAGGTTTCGGAGGCCACAACCCAGGCGTCCTTCACGCGGCCGAGCGAAAGCGGACGGAGACCGTACGGGTCTCTCGCCGCGATCAGTCCCTGCTCGGTCAGGATCACGAGCGAGTAGGCGCCCTTCACGCGGTGAAGGGCCTCGGTCAACCGTCCGATGATGTCTTTTTGCCGGGACTGCGCGATTAGATGGATGATGACTTCGCTGTCGGAAGTGGATTGAAAGATCGCGCCGTAGGCCTCCAGTTCGTCCCGGAGGAAAGCCGCGTTCGTCAAGTTGCCGTTATGCGCCAGAGCCAGCATGCCCAGTGCGAAATTGACCATGATCGGCTGTACGTTCTTGAGATGGTTTTCGCCTGTAGTAGAATAGCGGTTGTGGCCGATCGCGAGCGTACCTTTTAAATGGCTCAGCCTTTCCTTATTGAAAAGGTCCGAGACCAGACCGACCCCCTTTTCCTGATAAAAATGCCTTCCGTCGGAGGAGACGATGCCGGTCGCTTCCTGTCCGCGGTGCTGAAGCGCGTACAGGCCGAGATAGGTCATGTTCGCGGCATCCTTTGAGCCCGCGATTCCAAAGACGCCGCATTCTTCATGAAGTTTATCGAACATCGCCCTACCGGCCTTCCTTTTCACGCTCGTCGAAATACGACGCCACCGCACGGTTCCAGACCGTCCGGATCGTCTCGACCGGCAGGTCGATCAACGGCCGGCCCCAGCCCTCGATGCCGACCGTTAATCGGTCGCCTTCGACCCGTCCGATCACGGCCATCGGCACTTCGTTCTCCGCGCAGTGTTTTTCCAGTTCATCCAGCCGGGTTTCACTGACCGTCACGACGATCCGGGACTGCGTTTCGCCGAACAGATAGGCGTCCATCCGGATCGGAAGGTTCTGAAGCGTCACGGATGCGCCGCGCGCTGACTCGGACATCGGACCGGACAGGATGGCCGCCTCGGCCAGCGCGACGGCCAGCCCGCCTTCGGAGCAATCATGCGCCGACCTGATTATACCAGCCTCTATCGCGGATAGACAACAGTTATGTAAAGCCTTCTCGACGGCCAGGTCCAGAAGCGGCGGATAGCCTCCCTCGCGCGTATGGATCCGGCGGAGATATTCGCTTCCACCGAGTTCATCCTTCGTCTCACCGAGCAGGACTATCCGGTCTCCCGCGTCCCGGAAGCCCGGTCGGACGACCCGGTCGACCTCCTCGATCAGCCCGACCACGCCGACGATCGATGTGGGATAAATTCCGAGGCCGTGCGTCTCATTATAGAAGCTGACATTCCCGCTCACAACCGGGATCGCAAGTTCCCGACAGGCATCCGCGATTCCCTCGACCGAGAGCGCGAACTGCCACATCACGTCCGGCCGTTCCGGATTTCCGAAATTCAGACAGTCGGTCAGCCCGATCGGCCGCGCGCCGGCGCAGATGACGTTCCGAGCCGCTTCGCAGACCGCGATCACGCCGCCCCGATACGGGTTGAGAATGCCATAAGCGCCGTTTCCGTCAAGGCTGATCGCCAGTGCCTTGCGGGTTCCCTTGATCCGGACGACGCCCGACTCAAAACCGGGACGGATGACGGTGTTCGTCCGGACCATGTAATCATACTGTTGATAGACCCATCGTTTGCTCCCGATCGTGGGGGAGGCCAGCATCGCGATCAATGTCGCGCCGAAGTCCTTCGGCTGCGGGATGGTATCCAGGTTGATCCCCTGCAGGCTATCGAGATAAAGAGGGGTCTCCATCGGCCGTTCATAAACCGGCGCGTCATCTGTCAGGGCCGGGATCGGAAGATCGGCCACGATCCGGCCGTCGTTCTTGAGCACCAGCCGCCGGGTGTCCGTCACCCGTCCGATCGCGGCAACGTCGAGATCCCATTTCGCGCAGATCGCCAGGATAGCGTCCTCCCGTCCGGGCTTCGCCACCAGAAGCATCCGCTCCTGCGATTCGGACAGCATCAGCTCGTAGGGGGTCATTCCCTCCTCTCGCCGTGGGACGCGGGCCAGTTCCATCTCGATGCCGGTCCCGCCCCGCCCGGCCATCTCGACCGAGGAACTGCTCAAACCGGCCGCGCCCATGTCCTGGATCGCGACGACCAGATCCTGTTTCATGATTTCCAGGCAGGCTTCGAGCAATAATTTTTCGGTAAAGGGATCGCCGACCTGGACCGTCGGGCGTCGGGACTCGATCGATTCATCGAACCCTTCCGAGGCCATCGTCGCCCCGTGAATGCCGTCCCGTCCCGTCCTGGAGCCGAGATAGATCACGGTGTTTCCGATGCCGCTGGCCGAGGCCCGGAAGATCCGGTCCTTTTTCACGACGCCGAGACAGAAGACATTCACGAGCGGATTCTGATTGTAGATCTCGTTGAAATAGATCTCCCCTCCGATGGTCGGGATGCCCATGCAGTTTCCATATCCGGCGATTCCGGCCACGACGCCTTCCAGGAGGTAACGGTTTTTGGGCGATTCGAGCGGCCCGAACCGGAGGGAATTCAGGAGCGCGATTGGTCGCGCCCCCATCGTAAAGATGTCGCGCAAAATCCCGCCCACGCCGGTGGCGGCCCCCTGATACGGCTCGATGAAGGAGGGATGGTTGTGACTTTCGATTTTGAAGACGACCGCTAGGCCGTCTCCGATATCCACGGCACCCGCGTTCTCACCAGGGCCCTGGAGGACGCGCTCTCCCGTCGTTGGAAACTTCCTCAAATGAAACCGGGAGCTTTTATAACTGCAATGCTCGCTCCACATGACCGAAAACAGACCCAGCTCCAGCCGGTTCGGTTCGCGGCCCAGCAGCGTGAGGATCCGTTGATACTCTTCCTCACTCAGCCCATGCTGTTCGATGATCTCTTTATCCATCGGCATGACGTTATCTCGATTGGAGGCCCAGCCGATCGAGGGCGGACTGGAAGAGGAGACGGCCGTCCGAGTTACCATCCAGACCTTCGGCGCACCGCTCGGGATGCGGCATCATTCCCAGAACATTGCGGCTTCGATTGCAGATACCGGCGATCGAATCTTTCGATCCATTGGGGTTTTCTATATCATTTATATTTCCACTTTTATCACAATATCGAAAGATAACTTGATTATTATCTTTAAGTTCATTCAGAGTTTCCGGATCGGCGTAATAATTGCCCTGGGCATGGGCGATGGGGAGCTTGAGAACGCGGCCGGGCTCTATTGCTGCCGTGAAGGACGTTTCGGCCGTCTCCACGCGGACGAAGACATTTTTGCAGATGAACTTAAGCGAGCGGTTTCGAAGCATCGCCCCCGGCAACAGCCCGGCCTCCAGCAGGATCTGGAAACCGTTGCAGATGCCCAGGACCGGCCCGCCGGCCCGGGCAAAGTCACCCACGTTCTTCATCACGGGAGAATATTTTGCAATCGCGCCGGTTCGTAGATAGTCGCCGTAGGAAAACCCGCCCGGAATGATGAGGGCGTCAAAACGGTGGAGGTGCGTTTCTTTATGCCAGATGAAATCGGCCGGTTGGCCCAGAAGATTTTTTAGGACATGATAGCAATCGTGATCGCAGTTTGAACCCGGAAAGACTATAATTCCAAACCGCATGATGGCTCCGGTATTTATTCCTCGATCTTCACTAACTCTTTGACAGTCTCGAGCAGTTCGCTGGTCTGGATGGGTTTGGAAAGATAGGCGTTGGCGCCCAATTGCATGCCCTTTTCTTTGTCCGCATCGGCCCCCTCCGTGCTGACGATGATGACCGGAATGTGGGCGTGATTCGGGTCTTTTCGCACGATGCTGAGCAGCTTTAATCCGTCCATGAGGGGCATATTGATGTCGGCCACGATCAGATTGAATTTGATCTCGGAAAGCTTCTTCAGGGCTTCGACGCCGTTTCCGGCCTCGGAAATCTTGGCGCCTCGGATCCGTTTCAGGCTGAATGAAATCAGCTGCCGCATCGTGGGCGAGTCCTCAACCACCAGGAAATTGTACTCGGCCATACACCCTCCGTCCTCCGTTAGAGGCCCTTCCCGCTCAAGAGATCGATAAAGCCCTGGATCGTCGACAGCTTCCGTTCCGATACGGAGTAGAGTTTGGAACTGAAGATGGCCGTGGCCGCGTGGCCCGCCAGCATCGAAAACAGTTCGTAATCCACCCGGCTCAGCTTTTTGCTCTTTTGTTCGAGGAGTGAAAAGACGGCCAGAACACCGATGATCCGGTCCTTGATCTTCAGCGGAATGCAGACCAGCGGATCCATTTCATTGGCCGGTTTGAATCCTTCGACGTCCGGTTCAAAATAACTTTCACCGGTCCGGGCCACATCTCCGATCACCCCATCACCGACCTTGACCTTTTTGATCCGTTTTTCATCCATCCCCTCGGCCGCCACGGCAGTCAACAGGTTGGTGACCTCATCCAGCACCATGATCGCAAAACGATCGGATCCCACCAGATTGATCACAATTTCCTGAAGGATCCTCAAGACCTCATTGAAATCCAGCGTCGAATGGAGCTGATAACTCGCGACATAAAGATTGGCCAAGTTGTTGTTTTCCTCCTCGACCTCGATGTATTTGGACGCGAAATCCTTGTTCTCGGCTTCGACCTCCCTGAACCGATCCAGGAGGGTCCGTTTTTCCTCTTCGAGCTGCTTCAGCGCCTCCCGAAGTTTGCTGACAGGGCTTCCCTCGCCCTTATTGACCGTCTTACTCTCTTCCTCGATCTGGATGATCTTGAAACGGAGGCGTTCGTTCTCCTTGAGAAGGTCCTGGGTAAACTCCTCCCCCTTTCGGAAGATATCCAGGAATTCCCTCGTTTTCTTAAATAAATCCCCTGTCGATTCCGGCTTGTCCATGGCTCCCTCGTTCACCGTTTTTTGATCATAGCATTTTTTTAAAACCGGAACAAGAAAAAGGTTCGCTTCAGGACAGACATCGGCGGATCACCTCGCTCGGAATCTCGTAGAGCGGTAGAATTTTATCGACCACGCCGAGACTGATCGCCTCCTTCGGCATTCCAAACACCACACTAGTTTCCTCGGACTCGGCGATGGTTCCGCCGCCTTTCTTCTTGATCGCCTGCATCCCCAACTTGCCGTCCGATCCCATGCCGGTCAGGAGAACTCCCAAAACCCGATTCCCGTAAACTTCCGCCGTTGAAATCATCATCCGGTCGACCGACGGCGTATATTTATCCGAATTGTTTTTCGGCTTCAACTCGATCACCACCCCGTTTCGGCTGGAACGAAGCTGCATATGCTGACCCCCCGGACAGATATAGACCTGTCCCGCTTCCACCCGCTCTCCGTGGCTCCCTTCCCTGACCGGAAGACGGGACGCCTTGGCCAGCCGCTCTGCGAAATGGAGCGTGAAACCGGAGGGCATGTGCTGGGCCACAACGACGGCCGCCGGAAAATCTTTGGGCAATTGCGTGATGATGGACTGCACCGCCGGCGGCCCCCCGGTTGAGGCCCCGATCGCCACCGCCTCGAGCAAGCCCGGCGTTCGGTCGGCCGCCGGGGCCGGCGGCATCACCGATTCGGTTTTCTGGGTTTGCGAAAGGTAGGCTCGGTATAGCTTGGAGGTCGAAATCGTCGCGGCCGTCTCGACCTTGGCCACCAGCTCGGTCTGGATCTTCATAATCTCCAGAGAAGCTCGCTGCGTTGGTTTTGCGATAAAATCCACCGCCCCCCATTCCAGCGCCTTGAATACATTGTTGCTTTCCGAGCGGGAACTGATCACCACGACCGGGAGGGGTTTGTTGGTCATCAGCCAGCGGAGGAACGTGAAGCCGTCCATCATCGGCATCTCAAGATCCAGGGTGATCACATCCGGACAAGACCGCGTAATGAATCGAATGGCCTCGCCCCCGTTCGACGCCGTGCCGACGACCTCCATACGATCGGACGATTTCAATATACCCGCGATGGTCTGGCGATAAAACGCGGAATCGTCAACCACCAGCACTTTGATTCGATCCATGGGCCGCACCCTTTATGGCGCCGTCGAATGGCGATGAAGTTTCTGATAAACCATGTCGTGCTTCAAGTGCCTCAGCGCAAACGCCGTTGAAATATTGATCAACGATTCGGAATGTCCCAGGAGAAGATACCCGTTGTCCTTCAACTTGGCATGAAACGTCTCGATCACCTTTCGTTTCGCGGCCATGTCAAAATAGATGATCACGTTACGGCAAAAAATGATGTCCATCGGATTGATGAAGGCCAACTTGTTGGCATCCAGCAGGTTGAGATGCAAAAAGACCACATTCTTCCTGACGCTGTCTGAAATCCGGAAGGCGCTCTCTTCTTTTTTGAAATATTTCGCGAGATACTTGGGATCGGTTGTTCGAAACGAGGACGGCTGATAGAGCCCCCGCCGGGCGGATTGGAGGACGCGCTGGCTGATATCCGTGGCGAAAATTTCGATCGACCAGTCCTTGAATTCCGGTTTCTCCTGAAGCATCATTGAAATCGTATACGGCTCCTCACCGGTGGAGCAACCCGCACTCCAGATCCGCAGTGATTTGGAATCGCCTTTCTTGGATAAAATTTCAGGGAGGATTTCTTCCGAGAACGATTTGAGTTGCTGCTCCTCGCGGAAGAAATAGGTCTCGTGGATGGTCAGCAGATCGATGACATTGGCCAGTTCTTCGTTCTTCTTGCGGTCATATTTCAGATAGAAATAGTAGTCGCGGAAATTGTCGAGCTGCAACCGAAGCACACTGTGCAGCAGGCGGTTCTCCACAAAGTACTTTGCGCGTTCATCGAGGACAACACCGCTCTGCGCATACATCAGGTCCCGAAAGAGATGGAAGACGTCATCCGGAAGCGTCAGGTGCTTATGTTCAGTCGTCATCACGCCGCGTTCAAAACCTAGGATTGTTTCATAAAATGAGCCAGCGCCGACTGCGCGGACTGCTGAACCAGCCGATCCGGGTCATCCTTCGCCATTTTTTCAAGGGAGTCCCGGGCCGTCGTATCCCTCAGCGTCCCGAGCGCCTGGGCCGCTGCTGCACGGATTCCCCAATGTTCGTGGCTGAGAAAGATCTGAATCCGCGGCGCGATCGACGAATCGCCGATCTCTCCCAGTACCGTGACGGCCGCTTTGACGACGTCCATGTCCGGGTTGGCCGTCAATTCAAAAATGGGATGCGCCAAGCTCCGGTCCCCGAGACGGCCGATCGCCTCGATCGCGGCGATCTGAACGGCGCCCACTTTGTCCTTCAACAGCCCAATCAGCAGGGTCTTGACCGCTCCGCCTTTTCTCAGGCCCAGTCCTCGCGCGACCGCCGCCCTCACCCAGATATTATCATCCGTCAACAGAGGATCCACATGCCTGAGGAGATCGATTTCGGGATGCTTCGCCGCCGCGGCCAGCGCGGCCAGCCGCACCATCGTATCTTCATCGGCCAGCGCCAGGAGGAGCAGCGGTTCCACATCGGAGCCGTGGAATTCGCTCAAGGCCTCCACGGTCGACCGCCGCACGGTCGGGTCTTCGTCTTTCAGGCAGAAGAGGAGCTTCGGAATCGCCTCCGTGGCCTTCATTTTCCCGATCACATTGATCGCGTTGCAGCGAAGCACCGCCTGCTCGCTGTCGAGCAGTTCGATCAGCCGGGAAACGATCGCCGGATTCTTCAACAGACTCAACGCTTGAATCGCGGATTCCTGAACGCTGATGTATTGATCCGCGAGGAGGTCCAGAACGGCTTTGGCGGAGGAGGGATCATTGATCCGGGCCAGGGCCAGGGCCGCGGCCTGACGAACATGTCCGTTGGAATCGGCCAGCAAGCGGATCAGCGCATTCACGGACCGGCGCTCCCCCGCCTCTCCCAAAATCTTGGCGATTCCTTCGCGGGTCGCCTCGTTCGCCGCCGGAAGCGCCTGCAGCAACACCTCCACCGCCCCCTGTTTCATCCGGATCAGGGCCTGGACGGCATCATCCCGCAACGGACTGTCCAGCAGCGTCGCGACGCGACCGGCCGCCTTGGAGTCCTCCAGCCAGCCCAGGACCTTGACCGCCGCCGATCGGACTTTTTCATCCGGGTTCTCGACGGCCCCGTACAGGAATTGCGCCATGGCTGCATCATACGCCGGACGAAGCCGGTCGACGAGGGCCGTCCGTCGTTCGGATGATATCCGCGCGGCGTGATCCGACAACGCTTTGAGCGCGGATTCTTTGACTTTTGCCGCTCCCTCCCGCAGACCGGTTAGAATCGGGGCGAGCACGGCCGGATGGGCAAACGTCCCCAGCGCCTCAAGCACCACCCGCTCCAATCCACGGCGGGCGGCAATCCGGATCAGGGGGTCCACAACGCGCTCGTCACCGAGTCGCTCCAGGGCCTTGACCGTCGTAAAAACAATCAGGGTATTTTCCACCATCAGGATCGGAATCAGGGCATCCACGGTCCGTACGTCCCTGAATTTTCCCAGGGACTCGATCGCGGCCAGCCGGACGTTTTCATCCGGGTCTTCCAGCATCAGCCGCAGTTCCGGGGCGGCCCGCTTGTCTCCGATCTCGCCCAGCGCCTCGATGATCATTTTCTTGACGTCCTTGTTGGCCTTCCGCAAATGGGTCAGTAACGGCACCAGGGCGCTTTTTCCCAAAAGGCGCAGCGCTTCTTCCGCCGCATTCCGCTTTCCTACATTCCCTTCCTGGTATAGCACCTGAATCAATTGCTCGGCCAGCGGCTCGCTTTGTTCCAGTCCGGCCACGGCCGCCACAGCCGTTTTTCGGACGCGCCATTCCGGATCGGCCATCATTTCGATCAGGTAGGGGATGTATTTCGGATCATTGAAGAGGGCGAGTTTTCCGATCGCATGCAGACGGATTTCCGGGTCCCGGTCTTGAAGTTCCCTGAGCACCTGTTGCGCCTCTTTCTC
>JACQFA010000011.1 GCA_016200255.1 Nitrospirota bacterium
TGCTCTTTCCCGACTCCGGCGATTCTCGGGGGGAGGGTCCCAGCCTTGCCCTGGGTGAGATCCATGCTGCCCCCCCCGTGAATCAGATTGGCGAGGGAGGGCATCACCGTTACCGGCACCCCCGTCGATTCACAGACCCGGATGATTTCGGCCAGCGAGTCGGGCCGGGCGGAAGGGACCGCCACCGTGATCTGGTCGATGCCGAGCCTCTCGACGGTGGCCACGATTGTGTCCCGTCCTCCGAGGACCGGCACCCCATGGATCCGGCGCCCCCGCTTGAGGGGATCGTCGTCGAAGAACCCCACGGGGACGTACTGGAGCCGCGCGTTGTTCCGCAGTTCCCGCAGCACGATCTCGCCCGCGTCCCCGGCGCCCACGATGGCGACCCGCTTCCCCTTCGTGTCGGACAGGCCGAAGAGATATTCCCGGATGCCCCGGATCAGGAACCGGACCCCGGCCACGAGCAGGAGGAGGGCCATCCAGTCGATGACGAACGCGCTCCGCGGCAGGAGCTCAAATCGGAACAGCATCGTCAGGGCCGCGATTGCCAGCACGGAACTCAGGCTCACGGCCTTAATAATCGCAATGAGATCCCGCATCCCGACATACCGCCAGATGCCTGAGTACAGGCCGAAGGAGGCGAAGACCAGCAGTTTAATGGGAAGGATTACCTGAAGCGACTGGGCCAGCACCCGGTAGTGATCCGGGGGGATGCCGCCATCGAACCGGATGACGAAGCTTGTCACATAGGCCAGGCAGATGAGGACCACATCCACCAGGACCTCCAGAATCCGGCGCTTGTGCATCAGGAAAATGTCGAGCACCATGCCCCGACCGGCCCCCGCTCTTTCGCGCACCTCGGATTCGGTCCCGTAGGTCACGATCCCGCTCAGGAACATGCCGAAAAAGACGCACACCAGGACTACGATCGTCCCAAACAGCGACGGGAGAAGGGCGTTGTACCACACTCCGAGCAAGGCGATGGACCCGCAGACGAGGCTGATGAGGTAGAAGAGAACGACCGCCTTCCGCTGCGACAAGCCGAAGGCCACCAGGCGGTGCGAGGTGTGGTCCCGCCCGCCTTCGGAGATCGCCCGGCCGTTCACCCAGCGGACGAGGGTGACGAAGGTGGTATCGAAGATGGGGACGGCGAGGACGAGCACCGGAATGAGCACGATCAGCCCCAGGTTCGTCGCCTGCTCCCAACTCCCCTTCATGGCCAAAGCGGCCAGGGTGAACCCCAGGAACATGCTCCCCGAGTCGCCCATGAAGATTCTGGCAGGGTGGAAATTATAGACGAGAAACCCCAAGGTGGAACCGAACAGGAGCGCGGCGCAGAGGACGACCGTCCAGCTCTGCATGGAGTACGCTATAACGAACAGGAAGAACGCGGCGATGCAGGCGGTCCCGCTCGAAAGCCCGTCCATGTTGTCCAGCAGATTGAAGGCGTTCGTCAGCGCGACCAGCCAGAAGATCGCCAGGGGGATCAGGAGCAGGGTCCATCCCTCGGGGGCGATGTCGAGCGCTCCGAAGGTGACGAGACTCGCCGCCGCAATCTGGACCACCAATTTTGTGTAGGGCTGGACATGGTACAGGTCGTCCACGATGCCCAGCCCGAACACGATCGTCGCCCCCGCCAGGACGAACAGGATGCCGGGATCGTACTCGTGCAGGGCCGCGAAGGGGATCATGACGGCCAGAAAGATTCCCACGCCCCCGAACAGGGCAGTGGGCTTTTCGTGCCACCGGTCCCCGCGCGGGGGAACCACATAGCCGCACCGCCGGGACGCCCAGGCGATGAGGGGCGTGAAGGCCAGGGAGAGGATCAGCGCCCCCAGCGCCCCGCCGATCGTCGTCATCGGCATGTCAGGCGATCCTCCGCTCGCGCTGTTCGAAGTATTCGTTGACGGACTTGAGGATGCCGTCGAGCCCGAGAGTGGGCCGGTACCCGATCAAGCGATGAATCTTGTCGAGGGAGGGGACCCGGCGAGGCATGTCCTCAAAGCCCGCCGCGTACGCCTGATCGTAAGGGACAAAGATGATCGGCGAGGAGCTGCCGGTGAGCCCTTTCGCCCGTTGAGCCAGCTCCAGGATCGTGACTTCCTCGGTGTTGCCGAGGTTGTAGACCTCGCCCACCGCTCCGGGATGCTCGGAGAGTGCCACCAGCGCCTGCACCACGTCCCCGACGAAGGTAAAGCACCGGCGCTGGGTACCGTCTCCGTACACCGTGATCGGCTCGCCCTTTCGGGCTTGGCTGATGAAGCGGGGGACCACCATCCCGTACCGCCCGGTCTGGCGCGGACCGACTGTGTTGAACAAGCGCGCGACCACGGTGGGCACTTGCCTCTCTTTCCAGTAGGCCAGCGCCAGAAACTCATCGATCATCTTGGAGCAGGCGTAGCTCCAGCGGCCTTTGTTCGTCGCCCCCAGCACCAGGTCATCGTCCTCGCAGAACGGGATTTTGCTAGCCTTCCCATACACCTCGCTCGTGGACGCGATGATCACCTTCTTTTTCTTCTTGCTCGCCAGCTCAAGGACCAGTTCGGCACCTTTGATGTTGGTCTCGATCGTGCGCACGGGGCTCTCCACGATCAATCGCACGCCGACCGCCGCCGCGAGATGCACGATGACGTCGGCGCGATCCATCATCTCGGACATCACCGCCCGGTTCATGACCGTGTCCAACACGTACTGAAAACGCCGGTTCGGCTTCAGATGATCGATATTCAGGATGCTGCCGGTGGATAGGTCGTCGATGACGGCCACCTCAGCGCCATGCTTCAGCAAGGCCTCTGCGAGATGGGACCCGATGAACCCTGCACCGCCGGTGATCAAGTAGTTCATATCGTCTTCCTGCTGGACAGCGCCTCTCCTGCCTCATATGGAGCGGCCTGCTTGCGGCCCCAACCGGTATCGTACTGCAGACAGTCTTGGTAGAGCGCGTAGGTGTCACGCACCAATCGTTCTTTCGAAAATCGCTCGCTGACGAAGCTCCGACCGACCGCCCCCAGGCAACGCCTTTGCGCCTCATTCTGCAAGATATGATCGAGCGCAGCCGTAAAGCCTTCTACATTGCCGGCCTCTACCAGTGCCCCGTTTGCAAAGAACGAAAATAAGGGCCGACCGCCGGGCCCGTGAACCACCTTTTCCGCTCCCACCATCAGATCCGGGATGCCACCCACTCGCGTTGCGACGAAGGGGAGTGCGCTCGCCATCGCCTCGATTAACACAACCGGCGTGCCTTCATTCAGCGATGTGACAATGACGAGATCCAGCCTGGCATAGAGTTCAGAGAGGTCCTCCTTCCACCCAGTGAACAGGACGCGACCGTCCAGGCCGGCCTGCCCCACCATATTCTGCAACTCCGATTTCAGCTCACCGTTGCCTGCCACGACCAGCACAACGTCCAGCCCAGCAACCCTCTCCCTTAATCGGTGGAGCACCGCCACGGCCATTTGCGGGTTTTTAATCGGGACGAGTCGCCCGATCAAACCGATTGCGATCGCCTTCTCATTTGCGCCCGGTTCCGCGCTACCGCCTTTCCGCCCGACCTGAAGCAACGGTGTCAAATCCAGGCCTAAAGGAATCACTGCAAATTTTTCCCGCCTGGTGATGCGATATCGGTCGGAGAGTTCAGCAAGCTGCGCCGTGCTAATGGCCACGATCTTGGTCGTGAAGTACGCCAGGAGGCGCTCGATCATCAGGAATAACTTTGTCTTGATAACGCCGAAATAACCATGAAACACATGGCCGTGGAAAGTGTGGATCCTGATAGGAACCCCGGCCAATACCGCAGCCAGTCTGCCAAGAGCGCCGGCCTTTGCTGTGTGCGTGTGGACGATATCGGGGCGTTCCCGCACAAAAAGGCGATACAGCTCCCAGAAGGCGACAAGATCATCCCGCCAGGAGATCTCCCGTCCCAACGCTGGCACAATGACAGGATTCACGCCATGCTGTCGAGCAAAGTACAGCATGTCGCCCTCCGATCTGCCCACCGACCCCGTGATCAGAGTCGAACGAATGTTGCCATCATTCAAGCTCGCCGTGAGGAGGACCGTATGGACGGCAGGGCCGCCGATGTTCAATCGCCCGATGACCCTGACGATCTTGAGAGGACGCCGTTCCATCATTACGCAATCGGCGCCGCTAGGGCCCCTGGTGAAGGCGTTCCCGCTTCTTGATAGTAGCCATGGGATGCCCTTCCAGTTTGCTGCCGTTTCCGTTGGGGTCCAGTGGCAGTCCATCGCCCCCGTTGACCGGCAGGCCTTGCATCATCTCCTGGGCTTTGATCTGCTCTAGGTAGTTCAAGAAAAAGGCCAGCAGGATCCCAAAGATGAGCGAGAGCACCGCCGCAATCTGTACATTTTCAAGGGATCTCGGCCTGCTGTGGACCTCCGGGGGAATCGCCCTATCCAGAGCCTGGATGGTCGGCCCATCCCGCACTTCCGCGATCTTGGCCTGCTCCAGCATGCCCACCAACATCCCGTAGACGGCCTCTTCCACCTTCATCTGCCTGGTCAGACGGATGTACTCCATGGCAAGGGCCGGGGCCTCCGAGAAGAAGGGAAACGCCTTGCGCGAGAGGGGCTGACGTTTCCTTGGCTTTCCTTCAATTGCAGTCCCTTGTTCTTGCTCCAGTTTGTCGAGCTGTCTTCGGAGCTCCTGAATCAGAACCTGCAGTTGATTGATCTGAGGATGGGAGGGGGTTGCGTATTCCTTCAGGGCCGCCAACTCCACTTCCTTGGCCACAATCTCGCCGTGGAGCTGCGCCACCTGGTCCATCACCGCTCCCTGCATCTCCTTGGGAGCCAAGGCACGGTGTTCAGTTTGGAATATCCTGAGGGCTTCCTCTGTTTCCATGAGCTTCTTCGTTTTTCCTTCTAGCCGTTTTTCAATAAACAGGCGACTGCGTTTCGCGCCGGTAATGTTGATCTCCTTGTTCAGGCGATCCAGATTCTCGGCAAAGGCGTTGGCAATCGCCGCCGCCATTTTCGGATCCCTGTCGAGGACCGTGATTTCGAATGACTTGAAGGGGGATGGGCGAATGTCGGTCTGGCCCCGAACGGCATTGACAGCCTGGGCAAGCGACGTCGTTCCATAATATTCCATCAAATTGAGCTGAGTTGCGACCGACTCGGCCATTACACGCGACATCAGCAACGCGTGCAAGGTTTCCATGACATTGGGACCGGATTGCGAGCCTCCGATGGCCTCCAGTGCCATCGAGGCCCCCCCACCGCCACCCTTGTCCTTTTCTCCACCAAATGACATGCTGCCCCCGCTGCCTTCTTTAGCAGGAAAGAAGGTGGCTTTGGCCTCGTAGAGTTTCGGTGACATCTTGCTGGCGACCCCCGTGATCAGCACGGACCCAACGACCAAGACAGCGATCATTCCACGATAGCGTAGGATGATCCTCCAATAATCAAAAATAGTGGTCGGGTGTCGGGGAATGTTGTGTTCCACGACCAGGCCCAGGAGAAAGGGCCAGCGCGCGGAGAGTACCCTCCAGTAGTATAGGAGTTTATTGGGAGAGACGCCGGGGTTGGTGTCGTCCATCACGTCTATCGCCGTTTGAGGGCATCGAGGGCGGTGATCAGAGAGAGCCCTGTAAAGAATATGCCGGTCACCACCCCTACGACCCCCACATAGTCCTGCCATGTCTTAAAGGTCTTCTCCAGAACTACGATACTGTCTCCATTATTGAGTTCGGTTGCCCCGACGTAGGGTTCAATGGTGCCGTCCA
>JACQFA010000039.1 GCA_016200255.1 Nitrospirota bacterium
TGACATCGCGTTGTGGGAGGACACGGTTCAAAAATCGCCCACGGCCGCGGTGGCCTACAACAATCTCGGACAGGCTTACAACGACGGCGGCCGGACCGATCTTGCGATCGCAGCCTATCGGACGGCCTTGAAACTCAAACCCGACTACGCGATGACCTATAATAACATGGGCAGCCTGCTGGCCGATCAAGGACGGATCGAGGAGTCCTTCCGTGCCTATGAGATGGCGCTCACGCTGGATCCCGACTATCCCACCGCGCATTACAACCTGGGCCGTCTTTTTGACGATCAAGGCCATCCGGATCAGGCCGCGCTGGAATATCAAACCGCGCTTCATCTCGTCCCCGGGTTTGCCGAGGCCCATAACAACTTGGGAAGCGTCCATGCCGAACAAGGAAACCTGGACGAGGCCGTACGGGAATTCCGGATCGCGCTGCAGTTGAAACCCGGTCTGGTCGAGGCCCATTACAATCTTGGAAATGCCTATCTGCGCCAAGGTCAAGCCGCCGAGGCGGCCGCAGCTTTTCAGAGGGCTTTGCAGATCAAACCGGATTTTACACCGGCCCGACAGGTGCTGGAGTGGCTGGACTCAAAGCCGTGACGCCATTTCGGCGGCGACGTGTGGGGTCTTGACTTCGCGCAGACGAATGAACGAGAATAACAAACCATGAAGATTTTACTCGCCAAACCAAGAGGGTTTTGCGCCGGGGTGGACCGTGCGATCGAGATCGTGGAACTGGCCCTGAAGCTTTACGGTCCGCCGGTTTATGTCCGGCACGAAATCGTCCATAACCGCCACGTGGTCGAGACGCTCCGGGCCAAGGGCGCCGTCTTCGTCGAAGAGTTGAACGAGGTCCCCGACGGGGTGCCGGTAATTTTCAGCGCGCACGGTGTGGCCAAGTCGGTCTGGGACGACGCACGCCGGCGGAATCTGAAGGCGATCGATGCCACCTGCCCGCTGGTGCTGAAAGTTCATCAGGAGGTCGACCGGGATCATCGCAAGGGCTACGAGCTGATTCTGATCGGCCATGCCGACCATCCCGAAGTGATCGGGACGCTGGGCCAGATCCCGGACAAGTTCCATCTCGTCAGCTCGGTGAAGGACGTCGAACGTCTCACGGTCGAGGATCCCGATCATCTTTCCTACGTAACACAGACCACGCTGAGCGTGGATGAATGCAAAGACATCGTCGACGCGCTAAACCGGCGGTTTCCGAAGATCAAGGGGCCGAGGCAGGAGGATATCTGTTACGCCACGCAGAACCGGCAGAACGCCGTGAAAAAGATGTCCGATTCGGTCGACCTGCTCCTCGTCCTGGGCGCGCCGAACAGTTCCAACTCGAACCGGCTGAAAGAACTGGGCGAGCAGCGGGGGGTTCGCGCCTATCTGATCGAATCCTCCAGGGATATCCGGACGGACTGGCTGGCGGGGGTTGAAACGGTCGGGATCACGGCCGGCGCCTCGGCGCCGGAGTTGCTGGTACAGGAAGTGGTGGACTATCTCAAGGCCCAGGGCGCCGACGAGTTGGAAGAACTGATCGTTGTGGAAGAGAATGTGGAATTCCAGCTGCCCCAGGAATTACTCCAGACCGTCATCACGAAGCCGTCTTCTTAGCCTCACTCCCCGCCCGTAAATTTAACGGGCTGATCTGCGGCTCATACAGTATCTGGATCACGTTACCGTCCGGGTCGGCCATATAGAACGAGCTGCTCCCGTCGCGGTGCCGCTTGAACGGTTTGACGATCCTCACCCCGGCCTCCCGCATCCGCCGCTCGTATCCCTCCACCATCCCGGAACTCTCCACAATGAAACCCAGATGATCCATGGACTGGCCTTTGGACGCGTCGAAAACGGCCGCTTCCTCCTTCGGCATGAGATGCAGCGCGAGATTGTCCCAGCCGCTCGTCAGGTAAACATTCTCCGGGTCCGGTTCCCAAACCACCGTCATGCCGAGCAGGCCTTGATAAAAATTGCGGGCCCTGGCCATATCGGTCACGCGAAGCGCGAGATGCCGCAGACCCCTAAGCGATAAAAGCGGTTCCGTCTTTTTCGTCACGATCGTCCGTCCTTCGTGTAAAGATTGATTATGACTCGGTTGGCTTGGATGGCGGCAGGACCAACTTCTTGACGAGGTCGATCACTTCATCCGTCGTGACTTTTTTAATCTTTCCGTTGCGCCGTTCCTTGAGTTCCACCAGACCCTCGGCCATGTTCTTCTCGCCGATGATGATCTGGTACGGAATGCCGATCAGGTCGGCGTCGTTGAACTTGACGCCGGGCCTCTCCGACCGGTCGTCGATCAAAACCTCCATGCCGAGATTCGACAGCGTCCCGTAGATCAGCTCGGAAGTGATCATCACGCGCTCCGACTGGTTGTTGACCGGAATGACTTGGACCTGATACGGCGCCAGCGGCAGCGGCCAGATGATCCCCTTCTTGTCATGGTTCTGCTCGATCGCGGCCGCGGCCGTACGGCTGACCCCGATCCCGTAGCATCCCATGACGGGGCAGACCTCCTTGCCGTTCTGATCCTGAATGACGGCCTTCATCGCCTCGCTGTATTTCGTGCCGAGCATGAAGATATGGCCCACCTCGATCCCGCGATGGGTCGTCAGCAAACCATGGCCGCGCGGGCAGGAGCTTCCCTCCTTGACTTTTTCCACGTTGGCCGCATAGTCGCAGGAATGGCAGGCCACGAGGCGGTCCTCGCCCGTCTCGGCCAGCACCATGAACTCCTGCGAAAAGCTCCCGCCGATCACGCCGCTCTCGGCCTCGACCGGTTTGAACTCCAGGCCGCACCGCTCAAAAATCCGGTGATAGGCCCGGCCCATTTTATCGTAACTGATCCGTGCGCTTTCCTCGTCGCGGTCGAAGGAGTAGGCGTCCTTCATTAAAAATTCACGCCCGCGCATCAGTCCGAAACGGGGCCGGATCTCGTCCCGGAACTTGGTCTGGATCTGATAGAGGATCTGGGGCAGGTGGCGATACGATTTCACCTCGGCGCGGACAAGGTCCGTGATCAGTTCCTCGTGGGTGGGACCGAGGCAGAACTCCCGCTCGCCGCGGTCCTTGAACCGCAACAGCTCTTTTCCATACTTGCCCCACCGGCCGGACTCGAGCCAGAGCTCGGACGGCTGGACCATCGGCATCAGCAGTTCCTGCGCGCCGGTCCGGTTCATCTCGTCGCGGACGATCTGTTCGACTTTGCGGATCACCCGAAGACCCAGCGGCAGGTAGGTATAGATGCCGGCCGCGACCTTCCGGATCATCCCGGCGCGGAGCATCAGCCGGTGGCTGGCGACCTCGGCCTCTCCGGGTTCTTCACGCAATGTTTGAACAGCAGCCCGCCGTCCTTGCCGCCCGCGATCCCGATGTCGGCCTCCATCCCCTCGCCGATGCCGTTCACGGCGCAGCCGAGGATCGAGACATTGAGCGGCGTCTTGATATGGGCAAGCCGCCGCTCCAGTTCGTCCACCAGCTTGAACATCTCGAACTCCAGCCGTCCGCAGGTGGGACAGGCGATGAAGTTGATGCCGTGGTGGCGCAGCTCGAGCGATTTCAGGATCTCAAAACCGGCCTTTACCTCCTCGACCGGATCGGCCGCGAGCGAAATGCGGATCGTGTCTCCGATTCCCGCGCCCAGGAGCAGCCCCATGCCGACGGCTGACTTGATGCTTCCCGCAAAGGCCGTCCCGGCCTCGGTGATTCCGAGATGAAGCGGATAGTCCACTTTCTGCGAGATCAACCGATAGGCCTCGATGCAGAGACCCACGTGAGACGCCTTGAGGGACAGCTTTATTTCTTGGAAGTCCATCTCCTCCAGCATCCCGATCGCGCGCAGCGCCGATTCGACCATCGCCTCTGGCGTGGGATAGCCGTACTTTTTGAGAAGGTCCTCCTCGAGCGAGCCGGCATTCACGCCGATCCGGATCGGTATCCCGCGGTCGCGGCAGGCCGAAACGACCTGCGCGACGCGATCCCGCCCGCCGATATTGCCCGGATTGATCCGGATGCAGTCGACATACAGCGCCGCGCGAAGCGCGAGACGGTAGTTGTAATGGATGTCGGCGACGAGGGGAATCGCAATCTGCGCCTTGATCGCCTTCAAGGCCATGGCCGCGACATCGTCGACCACGGCCACGCGGACAATCTCGCAGCCGGCCTCCTCCAACCGCTTGATCTGATCCACGGTGGCCTTCACATCCCGCGTATCGGTCGTGGTCATCGACTGGACCGAGATCGGGGCGTCGCCGCCGATCGCAACCCCGCCGACCTTGATCTGCCGCGTCTTCTTCCTCGCAATTTTCATGCTGTCTGACTTTATCCTTTGAATTTAGCGATCAACTTACCTTATGGAATACTCGCATGATATCGTTTTTGAGTGCCCAAACCATCACGAGCAGCAATAACGCCAAACCAACTTGCTGGGCAATTTCACGTTTCCGAAGGCTCACCGGTCGGCCCATGACGGCCTCGATCACAAAAAATAGAAGATGGCCTCCATCCAAAACCGGGATCGGCAGTATGTTCATCACCCCCAGCGTGATGCTCAGAATGGCAATTAAAAAAACCAAACTGCCGAGGCCCTGCGACGCGGCCTGTCCCGACATCTGCCCGATCAGTATCGGCCCGCCGATATTGTCCGCCGAGAGTTTTCCCTGGACCATACGGACCAGTCCCTCCACCGTCAGGTAGGTCCATTGCCAGGTGGCCTGTCCTCCTTTATAGACCGCCTCCAGCGGATTCGCGGCCTCGATCCGGACGCCGCGCGGGCTTTTCCCGATTCCGATCTGGCCGACCTCGATCGTCTTTCCATCCTCGCCCTCGACCGTCTTGGGCGCCGGCGTCACGGTCAGGGGGATAGTCTGATGATCCCGTTCCACGACGATCGTCAGGGCCTTCCCGGCACTCCCGTAGATGATCTCGGTCATCTGCGGCCAGGTCGAAATCTTTTTATCGTTGATCGAGACGATCCGGTCGCCCGGCTTGATCCCGGCCGTCTGGGCCGGCGAGTTTTCGAGCACGTTCTCGACCACCGGCATCAGGCTGTCGAAATCCGGCACGTACATCGGGACGCCGACCGAAAGGGCTCCTGCAAAGATCAGATAGGCCAGAAGCATGTTGAAGACCGGCCCGGCCACCACGATCACGATCCGTTTCCAGACCGGCGCGTGTGAAAAGGAACGGGCCCGATCTTCGGGCGAAAGCGCCGGCGCGTCCTCTCCCTTCTCGGGCTCTTCACCGAACAGCTTCACGTATCCGCCCAGCGGAAGCGCCGAGATCAGATATTCCGTTTCCCCGATCGTGCGGCCGATCAGTCGGGGCCCGAAGCCCAGCGAGAATTTCAAAACCCTGATGCCCAGACGACGGGCCGCCAGGAAATGGCCGAACTCATGAAAGAAGATCAGGACGCTCAGGACGATCAGAAAAGAAAACAGACTGAATAAGAAACTTTGCATGGCTGCCATTGATTGACTGGTTACTCCCTAACGGATGAAACTGCTTTGCCGGTCATGGACCGACCGGCTTTTGGATTTTATGAAATCGCTTTCATCGCCCTCTCACGGCCCCACCGGTCGGCCTCCAGAACATCCTCCAAATTTTTCACGGCTTGAGGGACATGGCCGTCCATCGTCTTGCGAATCAGCCGGGCGATCTCCAGAAAACCGATGCGGCCGGACAGATAAGCCGCGACGGCTATTTCATTCGCCGCATTCAATACGGCCGGCATCGTCCCGCCGGTCTTGAGCGCCTCGTAGGCGTATCCGAGACAGGGAAACTTTTTATGATCCGGCAGCTCGAACGTCAGCGCCTTGACCTTCGTCAGATCCAGCGCAGGAAGGCCGAGCGGCAGCCGTTCCGGATAATTCAGCGCGTAGGCCAGCGGCCCGCGCATGTCCGGAATGCCCATCTGGGCGATGACCGAACCGTCCCGATACTCGACCATCGAATGGACGATGCTCTGCCGGTGAATGACGACGTCGATCCGGTCCGGTGGAATGTCAAAAAGCCAGCGGGCCTCGATCACCTCCAGGCCCTTGTTCATCAGCGTCGCTGAATCAATCGTGATTTTGGTCCCCATGCGCCAGGTGGGATGCTTGAGCGCCTGGGCCGGCTTGATCGTCCGCCGCTTCGCGAGCGGAAGATCGAGGAGCGGTCCCCCAGAGGCGGTCAGAATCAGCCGATGCACGTCCCCCCGGCGCTGTCCCGACAGCGACTGGAAAATTGCGCTGTGTTCGCTGTCGACCGGCAGGATGGCCACCCCCCGCCGTCGGGCCTCCTCCTGAATGATAGCCCCGGCCATCACCAGCGGCTCTTTATTGGCCAGCGCGATCGGCTTTTTCGCCCGAATGGCCTCAAACGTCGGAACCAGCCCGGCCGATCCCACGATGGCCGAAACAACGATGTCGGCCTCGTCCAGCGTGGCCGTCCGGACCAAGCCTTCCATCCCGGAAAGGATTTCGATCTTGAGATCCTTCAGATCCCGCCGGGACCGGCATTGCCGTCGGAGCCGTTCGGCCGCTTTCTCATCCGCCAGGGCGACGACCTGAGGTCGAAACCGCCGAATTTGCAACAGCAGTTTATCATTGTTGCTCCCGGCTGTCAAACCGACCACCTGGAAGCGATCCGGGAAATCGGCCGCCAGTTGGAGGGTGTTCGCTCCGATGGAGCCGGTGGAACCCAAAAGAACGATTTTCTTCATTCGCGGGCCCTAAATAACAATCAATCGGCCGAGTTGTTTTATCCAAAGCAGATAATAGTACAACACCGGCGCCGTGAAGATCAGGCTGTCCAGCTTGTCCAGCACCCCGCCGTGACCGGGGAGAAACTGTCCGGAATCCTTCACGCCGGCGCCGCGTTTGAACATCGATTCGGTCAGGTCGCCCAGTTGTCCGACGATGCCGAGCAGCCCTCCCAGAATCAGACTATCCGGGACCGAGATCAGGGGAAGGAACCACCGCTGGGCCAGGACGGCGACCAGAACACTGGCCAACCAGCCTCCGATCGCCCCCTCCACCGTCTTATTGGGACTGACAGCCGGGGCCAGCCGATGCCGCCCGAACCCCTTCCCGACGTAATACGCGCCGGTGTCGCCGGCCCAGGTTACCAGAAATAGAAAAAAGATCAGATACTCACCCTGATCAAGATTCCGGAGCAGGATCAGATGGCCCAGAAACCAACCCAGATAGAATATGCCCAGCACGCTCACGGCCGCATCGGTCAGCGTGGTCGTCAGATCCCGGTTGGTCGCAAGCTGATACAATAAAATGGCGCCCACCAGCGCGGTCAGGACCTCGCGATCCAGGAACAGTCCCGGTTCGTAAAAATGGAGCAGGATCAAACCGCCGCCGAGCAGGCCCAGCAGGATCAGCCCCCGCTTGCCGACCGGATAATGGAGGAGGTAGAACTCCATCTGGCCGAGCAGAACCGCGAAAAGCACGACGATGAAAAAGACCGGCGGCGGGAGATATCGAACCAGAAGATAGAAGAACGGCAGAATGACGGCGGCCGAGATCACGCGTTTGAGGTGCATTAACCCTGCCTCACCCCGCGTTGAGAACGAATCTGATTTTTCACCAGGCCGAACCGCCGTTCCCGCTCCTGATAATCGATCAAGGCCTGCAGAAAGTCCCGACGACGAAAATCCGGCCACAGGGTCGGTGTGAAGTAGAGTTCGGTATAGGCCATCTGCCAGAGAAGGAAATTGCTGAGTCGGGTCTCGCCGCTCGTCCGGATCATGAGATCCGGATCCGGCAGATCGGCCGTGTCCAGGTATTGCCCGATCAGGGCTTCATCCACCGATTCCGTCGGGAACAGCCCTTTCCGAAGGTCGTCATACAGCTTCAACATGGCATCCACGATCTCGGCGCGGCCGCCGTAGCTCAACGCCAGCGTCAGGACCATCTTGTCGTTGGCCAGCGTGGCCGACTCGGCCTGCCGGATCCAGTGCACGACCGATTCCGGCAGCCGGTGGATCCGCCCGATCGTCTTAAACCGGATCCGATGCTCCATGAGCGAAGCCATCTCTTTCTGAAGATAGCCCTCCAGCAGCGTCATGAGCTCCTTGACTTCATCCTGCGGCCGCTGCCAGTTCTCGATCGAGAAGGCGTAAATCGTCAGGGCATAGATTCCAAGTTCCCGGCAGACCGTCACGGCATCCCGGACCGACTGAATCCCCTCGCGATGGCCCGCGATCCGGGGAAGTCCGCGCATCTCGGCCCACCGGCCGTTGCCGTCCATGATGATCGCGACATGACGGGGAAGACCGTCCCGGTTCACCAGCGCCTGGAGCTGGTCATCGCTCAACGACTCCTGACCCTTGCTACTCTTTCGCATCGGAACCTGCCCAATCCTTTTTTTTAGCATTATAACACTAACATAGTCCTGTTCAAATTCATAGTGCTCATCGTCACACACCCGTCCGATCCCAAAACAAAAAGGCGACACGCATGGTCGCCCCTGAAAAACCGACTCCCTCGAACGGCAAGGAGATATTTATCGCACCACCCGGCCGGCCGGTTTGCGGGTTCGAAGGTACTGGTCAATCCCCCGTGCAGCGTCGCGCCCTTCCCGGATCGCCCAGACGATGAGGGACGCGCCCCGTTTCATATCCCCGGCCGCGAAGACGCCCTCGACGCTCGTCATCTGATTCTCGTCCACCGCGACATTGCCGCGCGGATCGAGTTTGACGCCGAGGTCCGTCAGCAGCCCGTCCTTCACCGGACCGGTGAATCCCATCGCCAGCAGGACCAGGTCCACGCTCAGTTCAAATTCAGTGCCCGGGGTCTCGACAAACTGGGTCCGGCTGGCGGCGTCTGTTTTCATCTCGACCCGGATCGCATGGAGACCTGTCACACGGCCCTTCTCGCCGGAAAATCGCCGGGTCGAAACACTCCATTCCCGTTGGCAGCCTTCCTCATGCGCATGCGAGGTTCGCAGCATCATCGGCCAGAGCGGCCAGGGCGTCGACGCGGCCCGGTCCGGCGGCGGCTGGGGCAGCAGTTCAAATTGATGAATCTCTTTTGCACCCTGACGATGGGCCGTTCCAAGACAATCCGAACCGGTGTCCCCCCCGCCGATAATGACCACGCGCTTATCCTTCGCCGTGATCCTTGCGGCGGGATCGATCGAATCGCCGGCATTGATCTTGTTCTGCTGCGTAAGGTAATCCATCGCGGGATGGATGCCGGACAGCTCCCGGCCGGGAACCGGAAGCTCACGGGCCGTCATCGCGCCGCCGGACAGACAGACGGCGTCGAACCGGGCCGGGAGCTCCTTCGCCGGAAGATCCCGGCCGATCTCTACGCCGGTCTTGAATTCAACCCCTTCGGCCCGCATCTGATCCAGCCGGCGGTCCAGAACCCACTTTTCCATTTTAAAATCCGGGATGCCGTACCGCAACAGCCCGCCGATCCGGTCGGACTTCTCGAAAACCGTCACGGCATGCCCCGCGCGAACGAGTTGCTGCGCGGCCGCCAGACCGGCCGGTCCGGATCCGACCACGGCCACAAGGTAGCCGGTCGGCTTTTCGGCGAGCACCGGCGTCACCCATCCCTCGTCAAAGCCCCGGTCGATGATGTTCCATTCGACAACCCGGATCGCGACCGGATCCTCGATAATTCCCAATACGCACGCCGATTCGCACGGCGCGGGACAGAGCCGGCCGGTAAACTCCGGAAAATTGTTGGTGGAATGAAGCATCTTGAGCGCGTCCTTCCACCGTCCCTGATAGACCAGATCGTTCCAGTCCGGAATCATGTTCTGTACCGGACAACCGTTGTTGCTCTGGCAGAACGGCACGCCGCAGTCCATGCAACGGGCGCCCTGGGCCTTGAGCGTCTCCTCCGGGACCGGCTGGTAGAACTCGCGCCAGTCATGGACCCGCTCCTCCACCGGACGCCGTTTGGGTCCTTCCCGCTTGAGTTTCAGAAATCCCTTCGGATCACCCATGCACGGCCGCCTCCCTCGTCGCGGCTTTCTGGAGCTTCCGCTGTTCCAACACCTTTTTGTATTCCACCGACATGACCCGAAGGAATTTCTGCAACGACTGGTCCCACTGTTCCAGCAGTTTTTTGGCCTTGGCGCTCCCGGTATATCGTGCGTGTTGTTCAATCATGTTTTTGAGAACGGCCAGATCCGCTTTGTCCCGAACCGGCTCCAGCTCGACCATGCTCAGGTTGCATCGCCGCTCAAAGCCGCCGTCTTCGTTCAGCACAAACGCAACGCCGCCGCTCATCCCGGCCGCAAAATTCCTGCCGGTTTTGCCCAGCACCACCACCACGCCGCCCGTCATGTATTCGCAGCCGTGATCGCCCACACCCTCCACGACGGTCTTCGCGCCGCTGTTTCGGACCGCAAACCGCTCGCCGGCCATGCCGTAGAAATAGGCCTCGCCGCCGGTCGCTCCGTAGAGCGCCACGTTGCCGATGATGATCGTCTCCTCCGGAACAAAGGTCGAGCCTTGGAACGGAACGACCACGATTCTGCCGCCGGCCATTCCCTTTCCAAGATAATCGTTCGACTCGCCCTGCAGCGTCAGCGACAGCCCGTTGACGCACCAGGCCCCGAAGCTCTGTCAGGCCGATCCGGTAAACCGGAAATGGATGGTATTCTCTGGAAGTCCTTCGGGACCGTAACGCCGGGTGATCTCTCCGGAGAGCATCGCCCCGACGGTGCGGTGGACGTTACGGATCGGCAGTTCGACCTCGACCCGCTGCTTCGATTGAAGCGCCGGCCCGGCCAGCCCGATCAGCTTGTGATCCAGAGCATTTTGCAACCCGTGGTCCTGCGCCTGGACATGATGCGTGGCCGTATCGGCGGGAACCTCCGGCCGGTAGAGGATCTGGCTCAGATCGACCCCCTGGGCCTTCCAATGATCAACCGCCTTCCGGGCCTTGAGTTTGTCCGACCGGCCGATCATCTCTTCGAAGGTCCGGAAACCCAGCTGGGCCATGATCTCGCGCACTTCTTCCGCGAGGAAGAAAAAGTAATTGACGACATGCTCCGGCTGGCCCGCGAACTTTTTCCGGAGAACGGGATCGTGCGTCGCGATCCCGACCGGACAGGTGTTGAGATGACATTTGCGCATCATGATGCAGCCTTCGACAATCACCGGCGCGGTCGAAAAACCGAATTCCTCGGCCCCGAGCAGCGCGGCGACCACGACATCCCGTCCGGTCTTGAGCTGTCCGTCCGTTTCGATCCGGACGCGGCCGCGCAGATTGTTCATCACCAGCGTCTGGTGGGTCTCGGCCAGGCCCAACTCCCACGGAATACCGGCGTTCTTGATCGAGCTCCAAGGCGAGGCCCCGGTGCCGCCCGAGTCTCCGCTGATCAGGATCTTGTCGGCATGGGCCTTGACGACGCCCGCCGCGACCGTCCCGACGCCGACCTCGGCAACCAGTTTGACCGAGATGGCCGCTTTCGGATTCACGTTTTTCAGATCGTAGATCAACTGGGCCAGATCCTCGATGGAATAAATGTCGTGATGGGGCGGCGGGGAGATCAACTGAACGCCCGGCGTGGCGAACCGCAGCCGCGCGATCGTTTCATCCACCTTGTGGCCGGGCAGCTGGCCGCCCTCGCCCGGCTTGGCCCCCTGGGCCATCTTGATCTGGAGCTCTTTCGCGTTCACGAGATAATGCGTCGTCACCCCGAATCGCGCCGAGGCCACCTGCTTGATCGCGCTGTTTTTCGAATCGCCGTTCGGAAGCGGGATGAAGCGTTCGGGGTCCTCGCCGCCCTCGCCCGTGTTGCTCTTGCCCCCGATCCGGTTCATCGCGATCGCCAGGGTTTCGTGGGCCTCCTTGCCCAGCGCGCCGAAGGACATTGCGCCGGTCGTGAACCGCTTCACGATCTTCGTCGACGGCTCGACCTCCTCCAGCGGGATCGGAGCGCCGGTCCGAAACTCAAACAACCCGCGGAGGTTGGAATGTTGTTTCGATTCGTCGTTGACGAGGCGGCTGAACTCCTTGAACGTCGCGTAGCTGTTGTTTCGGGCGGCTGACTGGAGTGTTGCAATCGTTTCGGGGTTCCAGTTGTGGCGCTCGCCCTGGATGCGATAATGGTACTCGCCGCCGTACTCCAGCTGGCGGATCGGAACATTCGGCCGGTAGGCCACCGCGTGACGGCGAAGCACCTCCTCCGCCAGGATTTCGATCCCGATGCCCTGGACGCGGGAGGCCGTCCCCGTGAAATACCGCTCGACGAGATCGGCATTCAGACCGATCGCCTCGAAAATCTGGGCGCCGCAGTAGCTCTGGACCGTCGAGATCCCCATCTTGGAGAAGATCTTCAAAAGCCCCTTATTGACCGCCTTGATGAATTTGGATTCGGCCGTCGCGGCATCGATTGTCTCGGGCAGGTAGCCATCGCGGACCGTGTCGGTCAGCGTCTCAAAGGCCAGATAGGGATTGATGGTGCCGGCGCCGTAGCCGATCAGGCAGGCGAAGTGATGGACCTCGCGCGCCTCGCCCGTCTCGATGATCAGACCGACCTCCGTCCGGGAACATTCGCGGATGAGATGGTGATGGACGGCCGAAATCGCGAGCAGGCTCGGAACCGGCGCCGATTCGGCATTGATGCCGCGGTCGCTCAGAATGACGAACTTGTAACCCTCCCGGATTGCCTCGGAGGTTTGCCGGCAGAGCCGCTCGACAGCGAGGGCCATGCCGCGGGGCCCCTCGGCCACCGGAAAGAGCATGCTCAAGGCCCGGCTTTTGAAAAAGCCGTCCGAGATCGTCCGGATCTTTTCAAGATCGGCATTCGTCAGGATCGGCTGCGTCACCTTGATCCGGCGGCAGGACTCCGGCGTCTCCCCCAGCAGGTTCGCCTTGGGGCCGATGCTCGTCACCAGCGACATGACGAGTTGCTCGCGGATCGGATCGATCGGCGGATTCGTCACCTGAGCGAAAAGCTGCTTGAAATATTTAAAGAGAAGCTGCGGCCGGTCCGAGAGCACGGCCAGCGGGGTATCGGTGCCCATGGAGCCCACGGGCTCTTCTCCCGTGGTCGCCATCGGCATCATGATCATCTTCAAATCCTCGATCGTATATCCGAACGCCTGCTGCCTTTGTCGGAGCGTGGCATGGTCCGGCTGCAAAACGTTCAACGGCTCCGGAAGATCCTCCAGATTGATCCGGTTTGTCGAAACCCACTGTCGGTACGGTTTGCGGGAGGCGATGTCGGCCTTGATCTCCTCATCCCCGATGATCCGCCCCTGCACCGTGTCCACCAGGAACATCCGTCCGGGCTGCAGGCGGCCCTTCGTCCGGACCTCTTCCGGACGGATCGGCAGGACGCCGGTCTCGGACGCCAGCACGACGAAATCATCCTTCGTCACGACATACCGGGCCGGCCGGAGGCCGTTTCGGTCCAGCGTCGCCCCGACCAGTTTCCCGTCGGTGAAGCAGAGCGCGGCCGGGCCGTCCCAGGGCTCCTGCATCGCGGCGTGGTATTCATAAAAACCGCGGCGGTCCAGATCCATGTGGGGATCGCCGGACCAGGCCTCCGGAATCAGCATCATCATCGCGTGGGGCAGCGACCGCCCGCCCATCACCAGGAATTCCAGGGCATTATCCAGGCAGGCCGAGTCGCTCTGGCCTTCATCAATAATCGGATAGAGCTTTTTCAGATCGTCTCCGAACAGATCGGAGGACATCCGGCCCTCGCGGGCGCGCATCCAGTTGATGTTCCCCTTGAGGGTATTGATCTCGCCGTTGTGGCAGACATACCGGTACGGGTGGGCCCGGCTCCAGGTCGGAAAGGTGTTGGTCGAAAAACGGGAATGGACGACGGCCAGGGCGCTCACGACACTCTCGTCGGCCAGATCCGGATAGAAAAGCGGGATCTGGTTCGGAAGCAGAAGACCTTTATAGACCATCGTGTAGGCCGAGAGACTGGGGATGTAGAACGATCCGCGGCCTTCGAGCGCGGACTGCCGCACGGCATTTTCGATCCGTTTCCGGATCACGTACAACTTCCGTTCGAACTCGGCCTCGTTCAACGCGTCTCTTGCGATGAAGACCTGACGGATATACGGCCGGCTCTCCCGCGCCAGATCGCCCAGATGCGCCTCTTTCACCGGCAGATCCCGCCAGCCCAAAAGCCGCTGGCCCTCCTCGCGGATGATCTTTTCAATCAGCGCTTCACACGGACTGCGCTGGGACGCTTCAGACGGAAGGAAAACCATTCCGACGCCGTACGCCCCGGCTCCGGGAAGACGGATCCCCGATTCTGCGCAGGCCCGTTTCAGGAATTCATGCGGAACCTGGATCAGGATCCCGGCGCCGTCACCCGTGCAGGGGTCGCAGCCAACCGCACCACGGTGCGCCAGATTCTCAAGAACCTGAAGACCTTTTCGAACAATATCATGGGATTTATTGCCTTTGACGTTGGCAACAAATCCGATGCCGCAGGCCTCTTTCTCGAAACGGGGATCGTAGAGTCCCTGGGCGTCTGGAAGTCCGTTGGGATGCATATGTTAAAATTACTAAACTTGCACCCCTGGTGTCAATCTTTTTCCCTGATTGTCAGGGGCTTGCGTCGCCCCCTCTCTCTCGCCGCGCTCGCTGGGGATTTACTGACCCATTGCAATTAATATCTCTTTTGATATAATACGTGGTACGAATTTCGAGGTTAATCAAGGAGAGCCACATGGCCAAGGAACTCGGCGAACATGGATATGATCGGGAGGAAGAATATTTCTATAAGAAGAACAAGGAACTTCTGGACAAGATGCGCAAGGAATTGGATGCCAAGCGGGCCAAGCAGGAAGCCGAATCAAAGAAAAATCCGCACTGGATGAAATGCCCCAAGTGCGGCAAGGACCTGGAGGAGGTTCACCTGGCCGGAATCAAAGTGGATCAATGCACGAACTGTCTGGGGATCTACTTCGATCAAAGCGAACTGGAGCTGCTTCTGGGCACGCAGGAGCGGGAGGGCTTTTTGGAAGGTCTAATACGACTCTTTCGGAAATGAGTCCCCGCCCGACCGTTTGAAAGCGAAGATTTAGGCACAACCCCGAGGAAACGATGAAAGAGGGTGAGCGTTTTAAACGCGCATTCGAAGATGCCGCCATCGGCATCGCCCTCCTGGCCGTCAAACCTCTCGGTAAATACCTTGAGGTCAACCCGACCTTTTGCCGGATGACGGGCTACTCACGGGACGAACTGCTGGCCCGCGACTTTCAGAGCATCACGGCCTCTCAAGACATCGATAAAAACCTCGAACAGTTGCAATTACTGCTGCAAGGAAGCATCCCCTCCCTCCACTTGGAAAAACGGTACGTCAGAAAAGACGCCGGCTCGTTCTGGGCCCGCTTGTATGTCTCGTTTGTACGGAACGACCAGGGAGCCCCTCAATACTTTATCGTCCAAATTGAAGACATTGATGAGCGCAAGCGAGCGGAGGAGGCGCTACGCGCGAGTGAAGAGCGATTCCGCGCGTCATTCAAAAATGCGGTCGTCGGGATGGGATTGGTTGATCGATCGGGACGGTTTGTCGAGACGAATCGAGCTTTATCCGATATTACCGGCTACTCGGAGGAGGAGCTGAAGAGGCTGACGTTCAGGGATATCACCCATCCCGATGATCGGGCGGACAATAACGCCATTTATCAAAAAATGATGGAAGAAAAGCGGGAAGGGATCGTGATCGAGAAACGGTATCGCAGAAAGGATGGAGCAATCGTCTGGGTCACCGTCAGTGTGGGAGCGATTTTCGACATGCAAGGCAACATCACGCATACAATCGGGCTGATCGAAGACATCACCGAGCGCAAGCGGGCGGAGGAGGCGCTGGTCGAGTCGAGTCAATTCAATCAACAGGTCATCACCAATGCGCGCGAAGGCATCATCGTTTACGATCGTGAAATACGATACAAGGTTTGGAACGCGTTCATGGAGGAACAGACCGGCCTGCGGAAGGAGGAGGTCTTGGGAAAACACCCCACGGACATCTTTCCGCTTCTCAAAGAGCGGGGGAGAATATTCGTCGAGAAAGAGACGATGGAAGGGATCCAGGCCTCGGCGAAACGGGCGTTGACTGGCGAGACCTTCACGTACTTTGACGTCCCATTCCTTATACCCCAAACCGGCGCGACGGGTTGGAATTCGGTGCGATTCGGTCCGTTCCGCAACGCGCAGGGCGAGATCATCGGCGCCATCGCGACCGTGTGGGAGATCACCGAGCACAAACGGCTGGAAGAACAACTCCGCCATGCGCAAAAACTTGAAGCAATCGGCCAACTGGCCGGAGGCGTGGCTCATGAGTTCAACAACATGCTGACGGCCATCATCGGCAATCTCGATCTGGCCATCGGTCAGATCCCCCCGGAATCGGATCAGCATTCCACCCTGACCGGTGCGTTGCAGGCCGCGCGCCGCGCCGCAATGCTGACGCAACAGCTGCTCACCTTCAGCCATCGAAGCCCGATGGATCCTCAACCTCAGAACTTGGGTCTCATCGCCGATGAAGTTGTACACCTGCTTCGTCAAACGATCGATCGCCGCATCCAGGTCTCCGTCCGGAACGGGAACGGTCTCTGGCCGGTTCTGGCCGATGCCGGCCAGTTGCACCAGGTCATCATGAATCTCTGCGTCAATGCACGAGACTCCCTCGTGGAACACATGGAAGAACTCTCTCTCCCTTCCGTCCCGCCCGCATGGGAGCCCCGGATCCTCATCGCTTCGGAGAATGTGCATCTCGATGAAGCCGATTGCAAGGGGCGTTTCGAAGCCCGTCCGGGAGAGTATGTCTGCCTCTCGGTCAGAGATAACGGATGCGGCATTGATGAAGAGGTCCGCCATCGTATTTTCGAACCTTTCTTCACCACCAAGGAAGTCGGTCACGGCACGGGGCTGGGCCTGGCCGCGGTACATGGGATCATCAAACAACATGAAGGATGGATCGAACTATCCAGCATGAAAAACCTGGAGACGACCTTCAAGATCTACCTCCCCCGCACGCATCGCACGACCGTCCCGGTGCCTGCAAGCAGCACAGAGGAAGGGATCACGCGTGGGACCGAAATCATTCTGTTCGTCGATGACGAAGCGTCGATCCGCCGGCTGGGTCAAACCATACTGGAACATCACGGCTACAGCGTTCTGCTGGCGAAAAACGGCGAGGAAGCACTGGAGGTTTTTCAACGGGAGCACGATCGCATCAAGCTGGTTGTTCTTGACCTGACGATGCCCCGTATGTCGGGACTGGAAGTTTTAAAGCGGCTGCTGAAGCTCGATCCTAAAATCAGAGTTCTGATCTCAAGCGGCCATCACATGGCCGGCGATTCCGGCGAACTTCAGAATCTCGGGGCGGTTGAATTTGTTCCGAAACCCTACCGGCCCGACGATCTGGTGCGAAGCGTGAGAAAACTTTTGGACGCCTCCGCTTCTCCACAAAGACAAGCCTCTTGAACTACCGCATCCGGCGCCTGTATAATGAGACCAAACCTTCCCAGCGAGTAAAACGAGCGAGAGGGGGAGGCTCCATCCGGCTTTATCGGCCTGCACTCGGCGGTTTGCAGCCGATGTGTGGAGGGGGCGACGCGAGCCCCTAAACATAGGAGGATCGCATGGCCGAGGTAAAGTGTGTGCATTGTCTTCAAACCCGCGAGGGGATTACGGGATACGCTTATGGGGGAAAGCTCGAGGCCGAGATCAAGTCGAAAATCTGCAATCCCTGCTGGCAGGAATGGAAGGCCATGTCGATCAAGGTCATCAACGAATACCGCCTGGATCTCAACGATCCGAACGCGAACAAGACGCTCATGGAGAATATGCGGGGCTTCCTCAATATGCCCAGCACCGAGGGCCAGCCGAAGTAAACCGGCATTAGACGCTCAGGCGTAACGGTCTTCCGTCCAGGGATCGGCCGTATTGGAATAGCCGCGGACTTCCCAATATCCCGGACGGTCCTGGGCCAGAAAGATCATCGCCTTGATCCACTTGGCTCCCTTCCAGGCGTACAGCGTTGGAACGATCATCCTTGCCGGTCCGCCGTGTTCGCGCGTCAGCGGAAGATCGTTCCAGCGGTGGGCGATCACCACATCGTCGTGATCCAGAACGGACAACGGAACATTGACGGAATAGCCGTCATGTGAGGTGAACGAAACGAATTTCGCTTCGGGTTTCGGCCGGACCACCTGGAGGAGATGCTTGAAGGAGACCCCCTGCCAGCGATTATCGAAGGTGCTCCAGGTCGTGACGCAATGGAAATCCGACACGGAGGTGACCTGCGGTTGGGCCATGAAATCCTGCCAGTCCCATGTCACCGGATTCTCGACGAGCCCTTGAACATCCAGCGACCATTTCTCAAACGTCACATCGGGCTGGATGCCCAGATCCAGTACCGGAAAACCCTTCACCCTGTGCTGACCGGGGGGCAGCCTCGGCTTTTCGATTGAAAGCGCGTCCGGATTCTGACGGACTGAAACCCCTTCCTCGCGGGCCTGCGGCGTCAGTCCCCGCTTCTCCCGCGCCCAGTCCTCTTTTTTCTTTATCAGTTTGTCGTTGGACTCGCTCATCGCGTTTCATTCTAACATCGGCCATCCGCCTGTGCAAGATCAGTTCATTCCGCAATTTGACATACCGTTGCTGAACCCTTTATATTAGTCAGATTCTTTATTGAGTTCAGTCGAAGGACACGGCTTATGATATCGATTCAAGAGATCTCAAAACGTTTCGGCGGCCGCACGCTGTTCCGCGAGGCCTCGCTCCGCATCGGCATCGAGGATCGCATGGCATTGGTCGGGCCGAACGGCGCCGGAAAAACGACGCTGATCGAGATGATTGCCGGCCGGGTGTCGCCCGACAGCGGGACAATCGCGATCAACAAAAAAGCCGTGATCGGCTATCTGACTCAGGAGCTGGAGGCCCATCAGGGCAAAACCGTTTTGGACGAGGTGTTGTCGGGCGGCGCGGACGTCTCGTCCATCGAGCATCATCTGCGTCTTCTCGAAGAGGAGATCGCGACGGCCCCGCCTGAAACGGCCGAGGAGCTGCTGGCCCATTACGGCGAGCTCCAGGCGAAGTACGAACACCTCGGCGGCTATTCGCGCGAGGCCCGCGCACGGGAGGTTCTTTTCGGCCTCGGCTTCAAGGAAAAACATCTCTCGCGGCCGATGGAGGATCTTTCGGGCGGATGGCGGATGCGGGCCGCGCTGGCCCGGCTGCTACTGTCCGGGCCGGATGTTTTGCTTTTGGACGAACCGACCAACCATCTTGATCTGGAATCGGTCGTCTGGCTCGAGACCTTCCTGTCCGACTACGCCGGGGCGATTCTGTTGATCTCCCATGACCGGAATTTCATGAACCGGCTTGCCACTCGCGTCGTCGAGATCGACCGGCAGCAACTGATCTCCTACACGGGAAATTACGACCGGTTCGTCATCGCCAAGGCCGAGGCGCAGGAAATTCTTGAGTCGACCGCCAAAAACCAGCAGAAAAAGATCGACCAGACACAGGCCTTCATCGACCGGTTCCGGGCCCAGGCCACGAAGGCCCGCCAGGTCCAGAGCCGGATCAAGATGCTGGACAAGATGGAAAAAGTCGATACGGGCCTTCAGCAAAAACGGGTCCGGTTCTCGTTCCCGGAACCGCCCCGCTCCGGCGAATCCGTGATCCGTTTGATCGAGATGGACAAATCCTACGACGACAACCCGATCTACCGCGGACTGAATGTCGAACTCCGCCGCGGCGAGCGGGTCGCGCTGGTCGGGCCCAACGGGGCAGGGAAATCGACGCTGCTCAAACTACTGGCCGGCGTACTGCCGTTTGAGAAAGGCGAGCGGAAGCTGGGTCATAACGTGACACAGGCCTATTACGCGCAGCATCAGCTCGATCTTTTAAGCCCGGACAACACCGTTCTGGATGAAATCATGCTGGCCGCGCCGATGGAAGAACAGTCCTTCCTCCGAGCCATTCTCGGCCGGTTTCTGTTTTCGGGCGACGACGCGAAAAAGAAGGTGGCCGTTCTCTCCGGCGGCGAGAAGAGCCGTCTCGCGCTGGCCAAGATGCTGATCCGTCCGGCGAACCTTCTCCTGATGGACGAACCGACGAACCATCTCGACATCCCGTCCCGCGACGTCCTCGAAGAGGCGCTCAACGGTTATTCCGGAACGCTTTGCTTCATCACGCATGACCGTCATTTCATCCGGTCCGTGGCGAACAGGATCATCGATGTCCGGAACGGCGAGGCGACGCCCTACGCAGGCGACTACGATTATTACCTTTATAAGAAGAAGGCGATGGCCAATGGGATGGCTGCGGCTCTGGGCGAGCGGCCGGCGCAGGACGGCCCCCCGCCAACGGTTGATCCAAAATCCCAACCGGCAAAGATCCGGAAGACCAGGGAGCAAAAGCGGGCCGAGGCCGAGGCGCGCAATCGTCTGTACCGTGAAAAAAATCCGTTAAAGGACAAACTGTCCGGGATCGAGTCGGAGATTGACGAGGCGGAGAAAGTGTTTCAGGACCTTACGACCGCTCTGGCTGATCCGGAATTGTACCGGGACAAGAAACGGTTTTTTGAAATGATGACGGCCCACACACAGGCCAAGCGCAAGGTGGAGGAACTCACGGCCGAGTGGGAACGGCTGTCGGCCGAGGCGGAAAAAGAGAAGTCATAATCTTCTAAAAAGCGCAACAAGATCGCTGAAGCCGGACGCCTTCAGACGGCCTTCCGTCATCAGCCGGACGGCCTCTTCCTTGATCGCCGCCCGTTTCGGGTCCTTCGATCCTGTCTTCTCATGCCCGGCCGCGATCCGGAGCGCGTCGTTCAAATCTTTTTCGAGCTTGTCCTTCACAATCGCATTTTTTTCAAGCCGCGGCAGAAGCGAAGACCAGATAAGCCGGAGTTGTTCGGAAAACTGGTCCGGCGTGAACTGGTCCACCGCACTCTCCCCGGCGGCCGGCTGAAGCGACTTCCATAACAGGGTATAGAACCGCGTGAGTTCCGCGGCCAGATCCAAAAAAATCTTTTCCTTGCCCGTCTCGCTCATTTAACAGACCGTCTCGATCGCCTCGACGATCGCCTTCGCGGTAAGGCCGTATCGTTCGAACAACTGGGCCGGCATTCCCGACTCGGCATAGGTATTTTTCAAGCCCACGAACTCCATCGGGACAGGATGGTTCTGGACAACGACTTGGGCCACGCGGCTTCCCAATCCGCCATCAATCAGATGTTCCTCGGCCGTCACGATCGCGCCGGTCTCCCGGGCCGCCGCAATGACGGCCGCCTCGTCCAGCGGCTTGACGGTATGCATGTCGATCACGCGGACATCGATCCCCTTCTCGACGCAGAGCTCGGCCGCCTCCAGCGCCTCCCAGACCATCATCCCGATCGCGATCACGGTCACGTCCTTGCCGGGCCGCAGGAGTTTGGCCCGTCCGATCTCAAACGACTCTCCCGGCGAATAGATCACCGGCGTATTCGGCCGGCTGGTCCGGATAAAGACCGGGCCCTGATATTCCGCGGCCCGTTTCACGAGCGCGCGCGCGGCGACTTCATCCGCCGGAACGAGCACCGTGAATTTCGGGAGCGAGCAGGCCAGCGCGATATCCTCCACGGCCATCTGAGACGCGCCGTCCTGGCCGAGGCTGATCCCGCTGTGCGAGCCGCACAACTTGACGTTCAGGTGTGGGTTCGCGACCGACATCCGCAGCTGGTCGTAGGTCTTGCACATGAGGAAGGCCGAGAAGCTTGAGGCGAACGGAATCTTTCCGCAGGAGGCAAAGCCGGCCGCGGCTGAAACGAGGTTGGCCTCGGCGATGCCGAAATTGAAAAACCGGTCCGGAAACTCCTTGGCGAACATCCGGCTCTTGGTCGATCCAGAAACGTCGCCGTCCAAGACCACAACGTTGGGATTTTCCTTCCCGAGCTCGGCCAGCGCAAGCCCGTAGGCATCCCGGGTCGCCAGCCCCATCTTTTTTTCGCGCGTCGTCACAGAGAAACCCTCCCATGAATTTCTTATCGAACATGAACTGTCCCGATCATAATCGTGCGCCATTACGATGTCAAGTCATCTCCGGCCCGGGCCTTGACAAATAAAACCGCAACTTGTAACCTCTAATAGAAGAACGTAGTATGGGGGATTCCTGTGGAAAACTTCAGTCCATCCAGACCGACATCATCGAAACCCTTGTTGAGACATATTGTCCTTGGGTTTATCAGTCTAAGCCTGATCTTTTTGTTTAACACCATGCCCCACACCGGTCCAACCGGACTGACCGCCAGCGCCATGAGCAGCGCGCGGATAGATACCCCATGGCTGGGGACCCGCCAACTGGGATCATCTGGTAACGATAACCCTTCTGCGGTCGCCGTGGACGGAAGAGGGAATATCTATATTGCGGGCTTCACCGATGGCGATCTCGATGGGAACACCAATGCCGGAGGTAACGACCTCTTCCTGGTCAAGTACAATGCCGCCGGCAAAAAGATTTGGACCCGCCAGTTTGGAACAGCCGGTAGCGACAGGGCTTGCGGCGTCGCCATAGATGAAAGAGGGAATATCTATCTATCAGTCACCACCTCCGGCGACCTCGATGGAAATACGAATGCCGGACTTGCTGACCTCTCCATCGTCAAGTACAACGCCGATGGCAAAAAGATTTGGACCCGCCAGTTGGGAACACCCTTTATAGATCACGCTCAGGGCATCGCCACGAATGGAAGACGAAACATTTATGTGGCGGGCCATACCGACGGGGACCTCGATGGAAACACGAATACCGGACTCACCGACCCCTACCTCGTCAAGTACGATGCCGACGGCAATAAACTTTGGACCCGCCAGGTCGGAACAGCCGGTAACGAGCAGGCTTTAGCGGTCGCCGAGGATGGAAGCGGGAATATCTATGTGACGGCCGACGGCAATAAACTTTGGACCCGCCAGTTCGGAACAGCCGGTGACGATGAGGCTTCAGCGGTCGCCGTGGACGGAAGCGGGAATGCCTATGTGACGGGTTACACCTACGGCGATCTCGATGGAAACACGAATGCCGGACTCGCCGACCCCTTCCTCGTCAAGTATGATGCCGATGGCAATAAACTTTGGACCCGCCAGTTCGGAACAGCCGGTACCGACACGGCTACCGGCGTCGCCATAGATGGAAGCGGGAATATCTATGTGACGGGCTACACCTACGGCGACCTCGACGGAAACGCGAATGCCGGACTCGCCGACCTTTTCCTCGTCAAGTACGATGCTGATGGCAATAAGCAGTAAATGGAACGACAACCAACCGCACCACGCTGGTCACGTAAAGGGGTAAAGGCTCAAGTCTGCTCTTGACTCATCTTGGATGATCGTGTTATCTTCCCGCCATGTCACGTCCCCTTTGCATTGAATATCCGGCGCCTACTATCACGTCATGAACCGGGGCTTGGCCTACCAGTGGGAAGGTTGACGGACTTTTGATTTTTCGGCTCGCCGCATCGTGCAGTGAAATCCCGCGACTGTTGACAAACGAATTCGAGCTACACTACAATAACTCCGTTTATTGTCGGCATCGTTTCTCAATTCAAGATCACACCCATTATCTCACCGTCAAGAGCACCCGGAGGTCTTTATATGACTCAACCAACCATTGAATCGGTGTTGAGAGAGCGACGCGTCTTCAAGCCCCGCGCCGCTTTCAGCCGATGGGCCCACATCAAGAGTATGAAGGAATACAAAAAACTCGCCCAGGTGGCCGAGTCCAAACCGGAAGTCTTCTGGGGAAAGATCGCGGGCGAGCTCCACTGGTTTAAAAAATGGAAAAAAGTCCTTCAATGGGAGCCGCCTTTCGCCAGGTGGTTCGTGGGCGGGAAGATCAACATCGCCTACAACTGCATCGACCGCCACCTCCAGACCTGGCGACGGAACAAAGCCGCGATCATCTGGGAAGGCGAGCCCGGCGACACCCGGGTCCTGACCTTCCAGGAACTTCATCGGGAGGTCTGCAAGTTTGCCAACGTGCTGAAGCGGCTGGGCGCCCGGAGCGGCGATCGCGTCGCGATCTACATGCCGATGATCCCGGAGCTGCCGATCGCAATGCTGGCCTGCGCTCGGATCGGGGCGACCCACAGTATCATCTTCGGCGGATTTTCGGCCGAGGCCTTGAAGGACCGGATCAACGACGCCAAGGCCAAACTCCTCGTCACGGCGGACGGCAGCTACCGCAAGGGTGCGGTCGTCCCGCTCAAGGAGAACGTGGACAAGGCCCTGTCCCAGACTCCCACCATCGAAAAAGTCGTGGTGGTCCGCCGCACCGGCTTGGCCATTCCCATGGAGTCGAACCGCGACCATTGGTGGCACGACGCCATGAAGGAGGCTTCGGCCGTCTGCGAGGCCGAGCCGCTCGATTCGGAGCATCCCCTCTTTATTCTTTACACCAGTGGGACTACCGGAAAACCCAAGGGGGTTGTACATTCCACAGCCGGATACCTCGTCCAGACCTATATCAGCAGCAAGTGGGTCTTCGACCTGAAGGACGAGGACACCTACTGGTGCACCGCCGACATCGGCTGGGTCACCGGCCACAGTTACATCGTTTATGGAATCCTCGCCAACGGGGCAACCTCCGTGATGTTCGAAGGCGCCCTGACGCATCCGGGCCCCGACCGGGGTTGGGAGATGATCGAAAAATATCGCGTGAATGTTTTCTACACCGCCCCGACTGCGATCCGGGCCCTGATGAAGCTGGGAAACCAATGGCCCGAAAAACATGACTTGAGCAGCCTGCGTCTTTTGGGCACGGTTGGCGAGCCGATCAATCCCGAGGCCTGGATGTGGTACAACACCGTGATCGGGAAAAACCGATGCCCGATCGTGGACACCTGGTGGCAGACCGAGACCGGGGCGATACTGATCACGCCGCTGCCCGGCGCGATCCCGACCAAACCCGGCTCGGCGACGCTGCCCTTCCCGGGCATTTCGGCCGATGTCGTCAACAAGGACGGCTCGCCGGTCGGACCGGATCAAGGCGGCTATCTCGTCATCAAAAAACCGTGGCCGGCGATGCTCCGGACGATTTACGGCGATCCGGAACGTTATCAATCCCAGTACTGGAGCTTCATCCCCGGTTGTTATTTTACCGGAGACGGCGCCCGCCGCGACAAAGATGGTTATTACTGGGTGATGGGCCGCGTGGACGACGTGATCAATGTATCCGGCCATCGCCTCGGCACCATGGAAATCGAGAGCGCGCTGGTAAGCCATCCGACCGTGGCCGAGGCGGCCGTCGTTGGCAAACCGGACGACTTGAAAGGAACCGCGATCTCGGCCTTCGTGACGCTGAAAACCGGCAACACCCCTTCGGACTCGTTGAAAGAGGAGCTCCGCTCCCATGTCACGAAAGAGATCGGGGCAATCGCGAGGCCGGATGAGATCCGTTTCGCCGACAGTCTGCCCAAAACGCGCAGCGGGAAAATCATGCGACGGCTGCTACGGGATATCGCGTCCGGAAAAACGACCGTCGGCGACACCACGACGCTGGAAGATTACTCCGTCCTGACCAAACTGATGCAGGAAGAGGAATAGGGCCGGGCGATGGAAGATAGGCGGTCGGCATGAAAGCAGTGGTCTTTCACGAACACGGCGGACCCGAAAAATTGGTTTATCAGGATGTCCCGACGCCGCAGCCCGGCGAGGATGAAGTCCTGATCCGGGTCAAGGCCTGCTCGATCAATCATGTGGACGTCTGGGTCCGTCAGGGAATCCCGGCCTATAAAACGACCTTCCCGCATATCTCGGGCTGCGACGTCGCCGGCCTGGTGGAGTCGGTCGGAAAAAACGTCACCGGAATCAACCGGGGCGAGAAAGTCTTCGTGGCGCCGGGCCTGAGTTGTTTTCGGTGCGCCTACTGTCTTTCGGGACAGGACAACATGTGCATCGCCTATAAAATCCTCGGCGCACATACCAACGGAGGGTATGCCGAATATGTGACGGTCCCGGCGATCAATGTCATTACGATGCCCAACACGCTCCGTTTCGAAGAGGCGGCCTCCTTCCCGCTGGCCTTTGTTACGGCGTGGCATATGCTGATCACGCGGGCCGAACTCAAGGCCGGCCAGGAGGTGTTGGTGCTCGCGGCAGGAAGCGGGATCGGAACCGCGGCGATCCAGATCGCGAAGCTGGCCGGAGCCTGGGTGGTCGCCGCGGCCGGACGGGACGATAAGCTGGCAAAGGCCAAGGCCCTCGGGGCGGACGAGGTCATCAATTACCGACGGGAGGACTTCTCGAACAAGATTCGCGAATTCACCGGTGGGAAAGGGGTCGATGTCGTTTTCGAACATGTCGGGCCGGATACCTGGGAGAAAAGCCTTACCTCACTGGCCAAAAACGGAAAGCTGGTCACCTGCGGCGCCAGTTCCGGGCCGGAGGCCAGGACAGATCTCCGATACATTTTCTCCCGTCAGCTCTCGATTCTCGGCTCGATGATGGGAACGCGGAGCGACCTGCTGGAAGTGACCAAACTGATGGAAATCGGAAAACTCAAGCCGGTCATTGATTCGGTCTTTCCCTTGAAGGAGGCGCGGACCGCCCAGGGACGGATGATGGAACGCAGCAACTTCGGCAAATTGATTCTCGTTCCATCCTAAACCGTCGGGACCCGCAGACCGCATGGAGCCTTCAATCGGAAAACAACTGGGACTGGCGACCTTTGTCTGGATCCTCTATTTTCTTGTCGTCTTCCTCGTCTGCAACTTCGTCTACATCAAACTGCGGGGACAACCGCCGAAAAATCCCGACGCGCCGGTCATCCTCCGGGGAAGGCCGGCGCCGGACCGGACGGTCTGGCAGGAAAAGGACAAACGACTGCGACGTCTGTTTATCGCGATCGGCGCGGTCTTAATGCTCCTGCCGCTGTTGCTGCCGCTGGCCCTGAAACGGTTCTTCTCATGACTTGCGATGTTCCATCGGATTGAGTATAATGCGATCTATTGTTGACCCAGACGGAGGGAGAGTCGATCATGTCGTTGGCACGCTTGATGAACCGGGAACTGAAAAAGATTTCGAACGGCACCACCATCCAGGAAACGGCGCGCATCATGGGAATCCAGAACGTCGGATCGCTGTTGGTCGAAAAAGACGGGCAGTTGGTCGGAATCCTCACCGAGACCGACATCGTCCGCAAGGCCGCGGCCAAGGGCATGGATCTCAAAAAAGAGACGGTGGAATCCATCGTCAGCAAGCCGATCATCTCGATCGAGATCACCCGATCGCCCCAGGATGCGTTTGATCTGATGGGCGAGGTGGGGGTAAGACATCTGGGGATTACCGATCGCGGGAAGGTGGTGGGAATTGTATCGGTGCGCGACCTGCTGATCCATTTCAAGAAACAGTCCGAGCCGCGCATGGGGATCGATTAAGATCGGACCGCGGCCCGATCACGCTTCTTGTCTGCATGATGCCGCTTATTCTCCAGCATCTTCTCCTTCGCCCGGCGGGAGCGCTTCCGTTTCTGCCGCCGGATCTTCTCGAATCTCTGCCGCTCCGCGCTGAGGGCCCCTAGCTTTTTCTCTTCAATCCGATCCAGCAACAACCGCCGGGCCAGAAAACGGTTCAACCCCTGCGAACGCGCCTCCTGACATTTGACCGTCGTGCCGGTCGGCTTGTGAACCAATACGACACAGGTCGAGGTCTTGTTCACATTCTGTCCGCCGGCACCGGAGGATCGGATAAAGGATTCGTCCAGGTCATCCTCCCGGACGCCGAGCCGGCGCATCCGTTCGATCAGTTTGTTTTCCGTGGAGGGTGAAACGGGAAAGATCGGCATGGATGTCCTATTTCCTCCTGCCCGTTTTGGTCTTCTCGCCCTTTCCGCCCGAGTCGGACAGGTCCTTGGTCGAAGCCATGAGGCGTTTGACGTTGGCGACCGAGAAGCTCTTGCTGCCTTTGCGCTGGATGATCTCGTGAATGATCCCGGTCTCGGGCGCCGGTTTCGTGAAGATCTGTGTCAGCTCCTCGCTGTCCAGGACATCCTCCGTGGTGAACTGAATCTTCTTGGCCTTCATCTCGGCCACTTCTTTTTTGATGTCATCCACCACATAGGCGATATGATGCAGCGCATTGCCGTGAAGCTTCACCCACTTCTTCACGACGCCGCCCTCCCCGACGCCCTCGCTCAAGAAAATCGAGATACCCTGGCCGTCTTTCGCTTTGAGCGCGGCGCAGCGGGCCTGGGTGTTGTCGTCAAAATCAATGAAGAACCGATCCGTCACTTCGAAATTCATCACCCCGGTGTAAAATTTTACGGCCTTCTCCAAATCCGCCACGCGGAATGCGATATGATCGATATGCTTGCCGGCCATGGATCACCTCTTTCTTTTATTCTTTATATATAACATTTTCTCTTTCACCGCTATTCCCCGCCGACTCAGTTCCTTCACGAACGGTCCGGCCGGAACGGCCGTCTCAAGCGGCACGACGCCTTTGTCTTTTATATCGCCGCGGGCCAACATCGCGGCCACGATCGCGGTCGAAAAACCGGTCGTTCGCTCCATCGCCGAGAAGCCGGTTGCCGGATCATACAACTCGAGCACATCCAGAACCAGTTCGACCGGCTTTCGATTTTTCCTGCCCCGGCAGATCACGCGAAGCACCACCAGGTCACTATCCTCCGGAAAGGCGATCTTATCCCCGACCACCTTCACGAACAGATCCCTCGGAACGACCGTTGCTCCTTTTACCGTCACAGGCCGCCGATCCAGAAGACCCATTTCGCGCATAAGCCTGATCTTCTCGTAATGGCCGGGATAGCGGACCGTTTTATAGTCGTACGAATTTAGCCGTCCTTCAAACGTCCAAGGACAAGTGGAAGTGGCGCCGGCCGTCACAAAGGCCTCGCATTCTCCCAACGGTTTCGGAAAACGGATCTCTTCGAGCTCGGTGAAGCTCTCGATCTCAATCACCTTGCCGTTTCGAAGCACAAAGGCCTTCCCGAAATAGTTGTTCAGCATCCCTTCCAGATTAAACACGAGACGGTAACCCAGCGGAGGCCTGGGGGTCTGCGGAAGCCCGCCGCACCGGATCTGGACCGAGCTCGTTTCATCCAATCGCTGCATTCCATAAACCGCCAGGAGGTTGTTCATTCCGGGGGCCAGGCCGCAGTCCGGAATGATCGAAATGCCGGCGGCCTTCGCGAGATTGGACAGTCGCATTTCTTCAAGGACGACCTCGATATCCCCGCCCAGATCGCACATCGGGACGGCCGCCTCGATCGCGGCCTTCGCCACAAGCGGATTGAAATAGTACGGCACGGCGCTCATCACGGCCCCCGCGCCGCGCAGACGATCGACCAATTCCGAATGGTTTTGGACCGCGACCGCAGCGGCTTCAAGTTGCGTCTTAGTTGAAGGGGAAAGCAGACGACGGAGCCGGTCGACCGATTTTTGGGCGTAGTCCCTGTTGGCATCGGCAAGAGTGATCCGGTCCGCCTCGCCAAACCGGGCCAGGTCATAGGCGCAGGCCGTGCCTTGACGGCCCGCTCCGAGAATGAGATAATAGTAACCCATTGCGTCCGCTCCCGACCGTATTCATTTTAAGTGTAAGTTGGATTGACAAAGACGTCAAGGAGAATATGGCGAGCCGACGGATTTTTTCAGCAGCAGGCTATCGATTAACTTCTCTTACAAGGTGGCCCAGTTCAGGCAGGATCAGTTTTTCCATCGCCAGCCTCACCGCCGCTTCGGAACCCGGGATCGAGATCACGACTTTCCCACGATAGGCGCCGGCCACGGCCCGGCTCATCATCGCGGCCGAACCGATTTCCTGATAGCTCAGTGAACGGAACAACTCGCCGAAACCGTCCAGCCGCTTTTCCAACAGTTCCACCACGGCTTCATACGTCCCGTCCCGTTTTGAAACGCCGGTGCCGCCCGTGAGGATAACAGCCTGAACATCGGGATTCAGCGTAACGGTATTAAGAAGTTTTTGGACCTCGGCCGGTTCATCTTTGATCAAATGAAAGGATGCGACGCGATGGCCTTGCATCTCAAGAAGCTTTCGGAGTCCGTCTCGGACGTTCGCGAATCGCTCACCGTCACGATCACGCAGCCGACGACGGCGGGCGCATGGGCTCTATGCTCTTTGTGCCCCACTCACGGGCCCCAGACCGCATCGGGGAGGAACAATCTCTTAACCGGCTGGCCCTTGATGATATGCTGTTCCAGAATTTCGGGAACGTCATTTGGCGTGACTTTCTGGTACCAGACGCCGTCGGGATAGACCACGACCGTCGGCCCGAAGGCGCAGGGGCCCATGCAGGACGACTCCGTGACAATCAATTTAAAGACCAGGTTCAAGCGGGCCATCTCCATCATGAACCGCATGAGAACCTCTTTGGACCCGTTTGCGCTGCAGGATCCCCGGGGATGATCCGGAGGGCGGCTCTGCGTGCAGACCAAAATATGATGCATTGGTTTGGGCATGACACTCCTTTTTAAGTAAAGGCGATCTTGACCTGACCGTTCTCGACCTTGACCGAATAGGTCTTGACCTGCACGGAAGGATTGGCCGCACAGATGCCGGTCTTCACGTTGTATCTCCAGCTGTGCCAGGGACAGATGACATTTTCCCCTTCAACCAATCCCTCCCCCAGCGGGCCTCCCTGGTGGGCGCACATATTGTCGATGGCATAGTACGTCCCGTTGATATTAAAAAGAGCCACCTCATTCCCGTTGACTTCCACCACACAGCCGTCGCCGGGCGCAAGATCCCCCGGCTTGGCAACGGTCACGTACTCGCTCATCGCAACGTCTCCTCCTTAATCATTCGATGATGCAACAGACGTCGTCATCAATAATAAACGATCTGTATTTTATAAGAATGCTTCCGGCTATTCAATCAAAAAAAACGGATTTTCATGTCGGTCCCCACCATTCCCCAGATGAACGCCTCCGCCCCCTTGATTTTTTGTTGGAAAGTTCTATAATATTGCGGTGGAGAGCCCATGGAGATGACACTCCTTCTAAATACGACTTTTGAGCCGCTGCGCGTGGTGCATTGGAAACGGGCCATCACGCTGATGTGGCAGAAAAAGGTGGAGGTCCTTGAGGTCTACGACAAGGAAATCCATGCCGTTTCGATCACGATCAAACTCCCCTCCGTCATTCGCCTGCTGAAGATGGTCCGACTCAAAGACAGCCACCACGCCGTGAAATTTTCACGGGCCAACATCTTTGCACGGGACAAATACCGCTGCCAGTATTGCGGCCAGAAATTCCGGACCGAGGAGCTGACGTTCGATCACGTCACCCCGACCTCGCGCGGCGGGAAAAAAGCCTGGGAAAATATCGTGACGGCCTGCCTGTCCTGCAACAACAAAAAAAGCGGCCGCACCCCCGAAGAGGCCCGGATGCGGCTGATCAAGCCGCCCGTCAAACCGAAATGGAGTCCCACGTTCACGATCACGATCGGGCTGAAGACGCTCCCCGAAAGCTGGCGGGACTATCTTTACTGGAATGTGGAACTGGACCTGGACCGGATCGAAACCGACCCATCTTTTTAAATCCAGGCACTATAAAATCTCACGTCCGCCTTTCGCCCATCAAGCCAGGTCGCACACGGTCAATTTGACTGTGTTATAATAATGCTCTCACAAGGAGAAGCGATCATGGTATTATTGGAGTTCAGCATGTCCCCTATGGGCAAGGGCGAAAGCGTCGGGAAATATGTCTCCCGTTCACTGGCGATCATCGACCGCTCCGGCATCGATTACCGGCTCAACCCCATGGGAACAGTGATCGAAGGAGACTGGGACCAGGTCTTCGCCGTCGTCAAGAAATGTTATGAGGCGATGAAGAAAGACTGCGGCCGGATCTCGCTCGGCATCAAGGTTGATTACCGGAAGGGCCATCGCGGCCGGTTGAACAGCAAGGTAGCCAGTATTGAAAAACGGTTGAAGCGGAAGTTAAAAACGTAACGAGACCCATCCCGCAGAATACGGCGCGGAGTGAGATCGGAATTCATGACTGAAGAACGTGAGGAAGAAAGAAAACGGGCGCTCGAGCTTTTCAAAAGAGCCTACGAGCTCCAGATGAGTGGAGCGCTGGATGAGGCCTGCGACCATTACAGGAAATCCCTCGCGCTCTATCCCACGGCCGAGGCCCATACATTTCTGGGTTGGACCTACAGCTTCATGGGGCGTTACGACGACGCCATCCAGGAATGTCACAAGGCAATCGAGGTCGACCCGGATTTCGGAAACCCCTATAACGATATCGGGGCCTACCTGATCGAGAAGGGGCGGCTGGACGAGGCCATCCCCTGGCTTGAAAAAGCGACGAAGGCGGTCCGGTACGAGAGCTACTGCTTCCCTCATCTTAATCTTGGTCGGATCTGGGAAAAAAAGGGGGAGTGGTATCAGGCCATGGAAGAATATCAGAAAGCGCTGAAGCACAATCCGGATTATTCCCTGGCCGCCAAGGCCCTTGGCCGGATCAGAGGAATGTTAAACTGATCCAACGAGGTTTTGATGACGAATCCAACCATCCTGGTCGCAATCGACGACCTTTTCTTTTTGTCCAAGATTACGACCGCTCTTAAAGCCCAGGGCTGCACGGCTCGAGTGGCCACGCAGCTTCAAGCGATCCTGAAGGACGCGGTTGACCAAAAACCGTCACTGGTGATTTTAGACCTGGGTATAGGCACGCTAGATCCTGCACAGCTGATCCAGGAAGTCCGCCGTCTGCCTCAACTCATCGATCTGCCCGTTCTGTGCTACACCAACCATACCCAAGTCCCAAGTTGGGAAGAAAAATTAAAAGATACAGCAGTTAAAGTGGTTCCTAATTCATATATATCTTCAAATATTTGCAGCGTAGTGGGGTTGATTAGTCTATTTATTAGCAAAAATATCGATTAAAGTGGGATTATGAATAAAACAAGGCTGTTTGAAATCCAAAAGGCTGCAGGCGCTGTTTTCGAACCATCGGATGAAAGAGAACTCGTCCGCTCTTACGGAAACACCGTGGCCGAACATCTAACCGTCAGGAAAAAAGCCGGCCTGATCGACCGGTCCCATCGCGGAAAACTCCGACTGAAAGGCAAAGACCGCACCGAGTTTCTGCACGGCATGGTCACGAACGATATCCAGAAGCTCGCGCCCGGAAACGGCCTTTACGCCGTCTTCACGACCGACAAGGCTAAGATGCTGGCCGATGGCCGGGTTTATTGCCTCCCGGACGCGCTTTGGATCGACCTTGAACCCGAAGCAACCGGGAAGATATACAAACATCTTGATAAATACACGCTTGCCTCGGATGTCACGGTCGAAAACCTGACCGAAACCCAGGGCCTCCTTTCCATTTATGGACCGTCGTCATCCGGGATCATCTCTCAAATCGTTCCATCCGCATCTATGCCGCCAAATGAGTATTCAACGTCTTCATTGTCACTGGACGGCACTGCATTACTGATGGCGCGAAACGAGATCACGGGCGAGGTGGGTTACGATCTCTATCTTCCAGCCGACAAACTGGCGTCAACCTGGAATCGGCTCTTGCAAATCGGCGACCCGCATGGACTCCAACCCGTTGGGCTGGAAGCACTGAACTCTCTCAGGATCGAAGCCGGTATCCCGAATTATGGGATCGATATGGACGAATCGAATTTTCCGATGGAGGCCGGGCTGGAAGCAAGAGCGATCAGTTATACAAAGGGCTGCTATATCGGCCAGGAAACGATCGCGCGGGCGGATGCACAGGGCCAGATGAACAAACGGTTGATGGGACTCGAGCTTGCCGGAGAATCCGTTCCGAAAAAGGGCCAATCCATTCAGGCCCGACCGGAAAGTTCGGGAGCCGAAGGGCGTTTGGTAGGAACCATCACAAGCGCCGTCAAGTCTCCGACATTCGAAAAAGTGATCGCGATGGGCTACCTCCATCGCGACTTCATCAAGCCCGGCACGGAAGTCTTCATCGCCGGACAATCCGCCAAGGTCATCTCGCTGCCGTTTTATACACGATCAGGCCAATCAAAGACCTCGTCTGGAGCTTAGCCCTTCGTTCCTTAACGGCTCTCCTTCTCTCTGATTTTTAAATCTACGCCTAATCCAGCCTTCGATCCCGGAAAAGCGGCTGAACCGGATCGATCTGCAGCCATCGGTTATCGCTCGGCTCCCCGTTTCCGCAAAAGTTTAACCAGATCGGTCTTGCCCATCTTCTCGGCCTGCATCAGCACCGTCTGGCCGGAGTTGTCGGCGGCTCCAACATTGGCCCCTCGATCCAGAAGAAGCGCAACCTCGGCGGTTTTGCCCATCTCCACCGCACGCATCAATGCCGTACGACCCAGAAGGTCCTTGTCCTCGATACTGGCTCCTCGATCCAGTAAAACCTTAACCAGATCCGCATGGCCCATTATGACGGCCTGGCTCAACGGCGTCTGGCCGATGTTGTCTTTGGCCCTGACGTCGGCCCCCCGATTAAGCAGGAACCCGGCCACATCAACCCGGCCTGCTGTGGCCGCCTGATATAACGCGGTCTGGCCAAGGTCGTTCTTGTCGTCAATGCTGGCCCCATTATCCAGCAGTCTCCTAACCATCTCCTTTTGGCCCACTCCATACATCAGCGCAGTCTGGCCCATGTTCCCCTTGGCCTCAATATGCGCGCCTTTCACGAGCAAAAGCCTGACGACCTCAGGCTGGCCTTCAACCACCGCTTGATCCAGCGCTGTAAAACCATTTTTGTCTCTGGCGTCGAGATTGGCCCCTTTATCCAGTAGAACCTTGACTACATCCATCTTGCCAAAATTCACCGCCCGGATCAATACCGTCTGACCGATATTGTTCCTGGCCTCAATATTGGCTCCTTTGGCCAGCAGGAGCCCCACCACATCCGCACTTCCCAGCGCATGCAGTAATGCAGTCTGGCCGAAGTTGTCCCTGGCCTCGAGGTTGACCCCTTTATCGAGTAGAAGCCGGGCGACATCCGCCCGGCCCACCATCACGGTGTACATCAGGACGGTGTAGCCCAGATTATCCTTGGCCTCGCCATTGGCCCCCCGATCCAACAGAAGACCGACCTTATCCGCCTTACCCTCCGCCGCGGCCCTCCACATCTCCGTGTCGAAGTCGCCTGGACTTGTGTAGGCCCATGGAGTTCCGCCGAAAAGAGCCGTGAAAAAGAGAGCCATGCTCCACAACCTGAACCATTGGAAAACAGAAACAGCCAGAACAGGTTTAATTCTCATAATTCCTCTCTCAAATAAAGATTTATTTTCCGAAGATCCACAAGAAATTAAAAAACCCGGGCGGATCATGGAGGCACCCCTATAATTGCGGGATGTGGTTTATTGTCAGTGTAATGAAATTTTCTATGGGTCAATGGATGAAGCATGTCCCTCTCATCCGTCAGCTCGCACTGCTCATCACGGGCGAGCCGTGGTGGTGGATCATCTTCCAGTCGGTCGGCTGTTTCGAGTAGAGATTGGTCGCCAGGACGCGGCTGATATGCGGTTCTCCGTTAACAAGCATATTGACCTTCTCGGTGCAGATCACCCAGGCCAGGTCCCCGTTCACGACGATTTCGACATCCGTCACCTCGAACCGCATCCCGGTCGTGTGATTGAAGATCAGGACCCAGCTGTCCCGCACATCGGGCCATCCGGACCGGAGTTCCCAACCGGGATGGATGCATTTGACCGGTTTGTCCGTGGCCCAGACGTCTTCCATCATATGAATATCAAGGCTCTCAAAAGCCCGGTAGAACCGCTCGTTCGCCTGTTCAACTTCGAACTCTTGACTTTCAAGCGATGCCATCTGACCACCTCACTATCGGTTGCAATGGCCCTTCAGCTTCGTGATATAATACCACCGCCCGCAATGAAGGACAACCGATGAATCCCTATTATCGTTCCTACAGCCGGTACCTTAAGGAAACTTTTCCGTACAAAGTCTACAAAGTCGCGATCGATGCCGGCTTCTCCTGCCCGAACATTGACGGAACGGTCGCCACCGGTGGCTGCAGCTACTGCGACAACAAAAGCTTCTCGCCCAATTCCCGCACGGTGCCGCGGCCGATTCGCGAACAGATTCTCTCCGGCATGGAGTTTTATCACAGACGCTTCGGCGCCGAAAAGTTCATCGTCTATTTTCAGGCCTTCACGAACACCCACGGACCGGTCGGGCAGCTCAAGCGGCTGTATGACGAGGCGCTGACCTTCCCGGATGTGGTCGGGCTTTCGATCGGAACCCGGCCGGACTGCGTCCCCGAACCCGTGCTGGATCTCCTGTCCGATTATCACTGTCGAACGCAGCTCTGGATCGAGTACGGCCTACAGAGCATTCATGATGTCACGATGGCTTCACTCAACCGCGCCCATACTTATGACCAGTTTCTGGATGCGGTCGGACGGACCCGACGCCGGGGGCTGCGCATCTTCACGCATGTCATACTGGGCCTGCCGGGTGAAACTCCGGCGATGATGATGCAGACCGCGGATGAGGTGGCCCGCCTGAATCTGGATGGGATCAAGATCCATCATCTCTATATCTCCAAAAACACGGCGCTGGCCAAACTCCATCAACACCAGCCGATCAAGACACTGCCGCTGGAGGAATATATCCCTCTGGCCTGTGACTTCCTTGAGCGGATACCGTCCGCCGTCGTGATTGAACGCCTCATGGGCGAATTAAACGAGGATTACGTCGTGGCGCCGCGCTGGGGCAAGACCAAATCGGAGATACTGCGATTGATCGATCTCGAGTTCGAGCGCCGCGGGAGCCGCCAGGGAATCCACCGCCTGTCGCCCGTTGCTTAAGATGCCGTCCCGACGACCCTATCGCGCCGGTCTGAAGCGGCTGCAGAAACAGCTGCTGAGCTGGTATCGTCGCAATAAGCGAGACCTCCCCTGGAGAAAGACCGGCAACCCCTACCGGATCCTCGTCTCTGAAATCATGCTTCAGCAGACCCAGGTCGTCACGGTGATTCCGTACTATCGCCGTTTCATCAAAACTTTTCCGACCGTATTGTCGCTGGCCCGCGCCCCGCTGCAAAAAGTCTTTAAACTTTGGGAAGGACTGGGCTACTACTCACGCGCCCGAAACCTGCACCGGGCCGCGCAGGCGGTCCGGGACCAATGGAATGGAATCATTCCGAATACCGTCGAGGGACTGACTTCCCTGCCCGGAATCGGACGATACACGGCCGGCGCCGTCGCCAGCATCGCTTTCGGGATCAGAGCGCCTATTCTGGACGGCAATGTCCGCCGCATGCTCTGCCGGATTTTCGCGATACGGAAGGATCCGCGGCAGGCCGATGTTCAGGACCGGCTCTGGACTCTCGCCGATGACATTCTCCCAGAGAAGAACGTCGGCGATTTTAACCAGGCCATGATGGAACTCGGCGCACTGATCTGTCTTCCTCGAACGCCGGCCTGCCCGGTCTGTCCGGTACGCGAATCCTGTCGGGCCTATCAGGCCGGCATTCAAGACCGCATTCCGGTCCGGACCGCAAAAAAAATCATTCCGCACAATACAATGATTGTGATGCTGATCCGGAACGGTCAAGGCCTTCTGATCGGGCCAAGACCAGAACGGGGGTTACTGGCCGGACTGTGGAGTTTTCCGGAAATGGACGGAAAAGATGCGATGACGCCACGGCAGATCGAGAAGGCAATCGAAAAACGGTTCGGGCTCAAAACCGACCTGCTCCCGCCGCTCGATCCGGTCGTGCATACGTTCTCGCACAAACAAATCACCTATTATCCTTTTCTGTTTAACTGCGTCTCGACAAAAAATAGACTCCCCGGCCCATGGCAATGGATTCCATTGGACAAGATTGCCGATTATCCGCTTCCCAATGCGACACGGAAAATTTTTGATCAAATTACAATAGACCGTCTCCCGCTGGCCGCAGAAACACCGACCCTATACCGAACATCGAAAACGATCCGCCGAGAGAAACGGCATGCCTGAGATCCCCGATTTAGAAGCGGTCAAGTTCGTATTGTAAAACCGCATCGACCCTTGACCGTTCTTACGATCTCTAATTTATCTTGACATAGCAGGTACAGGGGACTACCCTAACTTTAGTATCATTTAGAAGGCAACGACACCTCCCTCGATTAAAGAACCATCCGAAGTTAACTGACCCGGTGCCGTTCCTGCGGTCGTAATTTTCCATCCGGGCCTGACAATCAGGCCGTGATTTAAATCCCAGAGCCCAACAAAGGAGGCTCTGATGGAAAGAAACCTCTCTTCTCTTTTTTCCTCCCCGCTCACCGGAGACCCTTATACCTCTCGTGCTCCTCCCATGCTGCCTCGCCAACGTCGCCGTATAGAGAGAGGTACTCTTGAAGTAAAGGAGGTCTGCGATGAAGCTGACCCAGATAAAATCGATCAAGACCAATTCAGAAGATCTAAACACGGGAGGTTTCTTCCTTCTCCTGTCAGTGGTCGTGATTCTTTCATTCACTGTTTTCTTGTGGCGCGCCGATCACTTCTCCCAAAAACGGATCGATAACGGCAAGGTACAGGAAACCGTCGGAGATCGGATCCAGGCCCTGGGACGTTTCGATCAGGAGCGGCAGACCCGACTCCAACAACAATGGGACAACACGGTTCGGCAGTTCACCGTATTTACAAACAGCCGAGAAGGAAGATTGCAGGAGATTCTCGGACAGTCCATTGTAGGAATGACCCAAACGATTCTCATGGAGCAAAATCGGCTCAGAGGCGCCGTGGTCCGGGCGCAGAAAGACCTCCGGCTGTTCAACGAGGGAAGGGACGCCCGCTGGCAGGAAAAACTGTGCGGGGCCGTGATGAAGGCATATCGGCGCGCCCCTGAAGGAGGCGTCGCATTTCAGTTGACCTTCGAACGAGAAACGATCCGACTTGGTAAACTCGAGGCGCGAACCACCCGCAATCTGCAGTCCACCCTGGGCGCCCTGATGGCTCAAGAGGCCCGGTTCCATATGGCCATCCCCGGAATGTATCGGGATGCGATCGAATCCGCCCAACGATCCGCCCAGCTACTCGAGGCCTCTTACATGGCCTCGACCGGTCGAATCCTCGATGGACTCAAAACCGATTTATCCTGGCAGAGGCGACCTGAAGATTACACGCGGCTCATTGGAGTCGTTCAGGAAGTGCTCAGAAATCATCGGGGCGCAGGCGGATTTGTGGAGTACGGCTGGCCGGCGCTTACCGGATTACTGGTGGCCATGGTTTGGATGGGTTTGACCATCCCAAAGGGTCCTTCGGCGGATGTGGATGCAGCCAAGGAGGAGATGGCCATCGATTTAAGTATGCCCAAGGCGGCCTAAAAAACGACCTCTGATCAGCCGAACAGAAGGGCGGGTTGATAACCCGTCCCTACAGCGATGCATACAACTTTCCTATCTCGGTCATGACGGCCTCGACAATCTGTTGCGATGTCTCAACGCTCTCGGGTTGATTATAAAACCGGCTGAGATCCATCGGCGGACCGTAGATGATCTTCGCCCGTCGGCCGATCCGGGGGATCCAGGCCCCGCGCGGAAGAATGCCATCCGTTCCTTTCACGGCTACCGGAATGACCTTGTTCGGCCGGGCGTCATGAATCACCTTGCCGACACCGGGATGGCCCGGAAGCAGTTCACCCGTCGTGGACCAGGTCCCTTCCGGATAAACGATGAGCATGTCCGTCTTGAGAACCTCGGCCATGCGCCCCATCGATTGGATGTCGCGCTGTCGCCGCCTGACCGGAAAAGCCCCGATCAAATACATCACGGCCCTTGAAAAAGCGTTGGTGAAAAGCTCTTCCTTGGCCGCGGCCCGCCACCAGACGGGCGAAAAGCGCGGCATCGCCGTGATCCCGAAAAGAAGCGGATCGAGGGCCGAGATATGATTCGACAGGAACAACACCCCCCGCTCGCCCCGCAACGGAATGTTTTCACGGCCGAGGACCTCGACGCGATTGAGAACCCGGAAGAGAATATCCAGAAGTGACAGGCCGACAAAATGCAGCAGGTTGACCCAGAATCCCGGACCGGTTCGCCTCATATTTGCTTTATCTATTCCTTGCGGAATAAAATGTCAATAAAGATTTTTAATAAAGGAGATCCCATGGCCCGAAAATTATCAACCACCGAGATTCAACAAAAACTAAAGGAACTGGACGGCTGGCGGCAGGAGGACGACTCGATCAAAAAGCAGTATGTCTTCGAATCCTTTATGCCGGCCGTTCAATTCGTCAACCGCGTGGCCGGCAAGGCCGAGGCGGCGGATCATCATCCCGACATCACGATTCTTTACCGAAAGGTGACGATGGTTCTCTCGACTCATTCCGAAGGAGGTCTGACGGAGAAGGATTTCGCACTGGCCAAACAGATCGACGCGGCCGTTACACCCTAATCATGCATATTTTAATCGTGGAAGACGACCGTAAGACCGCGGCCTATCTTCGGAAGGGACTCACCGAAAACGGATTCGTCGTGGATGTCGCCGACAAGGGGGAGGATGGATTGTTTCTCGCCCGTACCGGCGATTACGACCTGATCATCCTGGACGTGATGCTTCCGGAACAGGACGGCTGGTCGGTCATGGCCGGCATTCACCAAAGCGGCAAGCCGGTCCCTGTTCTCTTTCTGACGGCGCGTGATTCGGTGCAGGATCGCGTCAAAGGGCTGGAACTGGGCGCGGATGATTATCTGGTCAAGCCCTTCGCCTTCTCGGAACTGCTGGCCCGCATCCATTCCATTCTCCGCCGGGGCCCCGGACGGAATGCCGACATCCTCCGGATCACGGATCTGGAAATCGACCTCCCGAGACACCGGGCGATGCGGGGCGGTAAGCGCCTCGATCTGACGCCCAAAGAGTTCGCGCTCCTTTCCTTCCTGGCCCGCCGGACCGGCGAGGTGCTATCACGGACCTTGATCTCGGAACAGGTCTGGGATATGAATTTCGACAGCGACACCAATGTCGTGGATGTGGCTATTCGAAGACTTCGAAGAAAGGTGGACGATCCGTTTGATAAAAAACTGATTCACACGGTTCGCGGCGTGGGGTATGTTCTTGAAGACCGCTGAAGAAACAAAAGACCGCCGGCCGGCATGGACCCGGCCCGGCGGATGGTCCATCACGGGGCGATTGACCGTTTTATATACGCTGTCAACGGTGGGAATGTTCCTTGTGGCGACCGGGCTTCTCTACTGGGTGCTGGTCAGCGATCTGGAAAAGGCCGACAAACAGTTTCTGAACGACAAGATCCGGGTTCTCCGCGCCATTTTACGGGAGCATCCGGACAAGGCGGAAGGGTTGGAGGAGGAGGTGTCCTCCGCGGGAGCCTACGATGTCAGGGTTCTGGATCAAGAGAAGCGTGTCCTGATCGAAACCCCCGGCATGGTCTACATTCTGCCCGTCCCTCTGTTTCCGGCCCCGATCGGGCCAAACGAGATGCCGGTCGCCGGAGTCAAATGGAAATCGTCGCGGGGTCGTTCGTATCGCGTGGTCTCGGCATGGGCCGAAGTCGGACGCTCCATCCAAAATCAGCGACTTCTGCAGGTCGCCCTGGACATCACAAGCGAGCAGACCCTCATTATCGGCTATCGACGACGGTTGATGGTCGCACTCCTGGGCGGAATCCTGTTCTCGGCCGGAAGCGGCATCGCGGTGGCCCGTCGGGGCATGCGGCCCGTGAAAGAGATTACGCAGACCGCGGAGCGGATCACGGCCGCTCAGCTTCACGAACGGATTGATCCGGCGCGATGGCCCAAGGAGCTGACCGCGCTGGCGACCGCGTTCGACCAGATGCTCGACCGGCTTCAGGAATCCTTCACCCGTCTTTCCCGGTTTTCGGCCGACCTAGCCCACGAACTTCGCACCCCGATCCATAACTTGATGGGCGAGGCCGAAGTAGCGCTCTCCCGGAACAGAGCGCCGGAAGAATACCGGGAGGTACTGGAATCCAGTCTGGAGGAATTCGCAAAGCTGTCCCGCATGATTGACGGTCTGCTTTTCCTGGCCCGCGCCGAAAATCCGGAATGCACGATCGAACGGCAAACGGTCGAGGCGCGGAAGGAGATCGAAACCGTGGCGGACTTTCACGACGCCGTCGCCAAGGAGCAGGGCATCGAGATCGCCTGTGAAGGGGCCGCGTCGTTATCCGCCGATCCGATACTCCTGCGCCGGGCCCTGAGCAATCTATTGTCCAACGCCCTCCAGTACACCCCTCGCGGCGGACGGATCGTCGTCTCCGCAAGACCCGTGGCCGATCTCGGGGTCGAAATCCGGGTGAAAGACACCGGATCCGGCATCGCGCCGGAGCATCTTCCAAAAATCTTCGACCGGTTCTATCGGGCCGACAGCGCGCGATCCCCCTTCCCCCAGGGCTTCGGGCTCGGGCTGGCGATCGTCAAATCCATCATGGACCTGCACGGCGGTGCCGTCGCCATCCAGAGCGAGCCGTCCAAGGGAACCACCGTCACGTTAACGTTTTCTTCACCGTCATAACATCTTGTACCGAAGCCGGATGACAGAATTGTAATCTTTCTGTCATCTTTTTGTGCGGCTATACCTGCTAGGATGGTTTCGTCAAGAGGGTTGGGAGAGGGTGTGCGGTGCGGGCTGCACATCCTCTCCTTTTTTACAAAACCCAGATCGCGGCGGAAAAGGAGCGTCCATGAAGCGGAACCTGGACAACGTCCGGTTGAAAACAAAGAATGACCGATTGATCTGTCCGCACTGCAGGTCCGGCAACGACGGAATAACGCTCGGACTCTTCTGGGAACTCGGAGAGTGCTGCTGGCGATGCGTCATCTGTGGTTACCGGTCTTTCGTGGATTTCGTGCCGGCCAGAACGGCTTGATCGATGGAAAGGCTTTCTTACGAAGCCGGTTTTTCAAAGGTGAGGAGATACTGCGCCACCTGGTGCACGGCCTTTTCGGGACTGGAAAGATCCAGCCGGGTCTGGAAGGTGATCGCATAATGATCCGGCGTCGCCTCGATCCCCTCCTCGAATCCCTGACTGAGAAGCGCCGCGCGGTATCGGTCCACGATCGCTTTGAGATGGTACCGGGCCACGCGGACCAGTTCATCGTCCGCCATGTCCTCCGTCTGGTCGCCGGTCAGCAGGTTGCGCATCTCCTCCATATCGACGCCGAACTGGCAGGCAAACCGCCCGTCCGAAAAGAGCTCCACCAGACAGTCCGTATCGGGAAGAACCAACAGCAACGAACCGCCGTTGTCGATATAACCTTCAAGCCGTTCATACGACCAGCCCAATTTTTTAATCGTCGCTTCGATCGGATCCAGTGCGGAAGTCTGTTTAGGTTCGGACATGTTTTCCGCCCTCCCTGATTTGCATCAACTGTTTCAACCGCCTCCTGTTTTCTTCCAATTTGGGGAGGGTATATCGCTCATCCACCGCCACAACCCGCGCGAGCAAATCAATCGCTTCATCCAGGCGGCCCATACCTTCATGAACCGCGACCAGGTTATACCAGGCCGCCGCCATGCCGAGGTCATCGTTCAGCCCCCGGCTCATCGCCAGGGCTTCTTGGCAGCATTTCAATGCCTCTTCCGCTCGGGCCTGCATCAGGTGTGTCTTTCCAAGACTGTTGATCGTCCGGGCCAGTTCCGAACTGTCCCCCAGTCGTCGAAGCTGAAGAATCGCCTTTTCAAAATAGTCGACCGCCGACGGCAGATCCCCTTCGTCCCGGACCACGAGGGCCAGATTGCCGTACAACATCGCGAGTCCCCGAACATCGCCGGACGGCTCCAGGAAATCCGCCGCCTCCAGATAGAAGGCCTTGGCGCGCTCCGTTTCATGACGATCGGCATGGAGGTTGCCCATATTGACCAGCGTAATTCCGATCACCTGCCGGTTCCCCAGTTTTCGATGAATGCCGAGCACTTCACGATAACAGGTCAGCGCCTCCTCGTTTTTCCCAGTGGCGGCATAGACATTGGCCAGATTTCCAAGCGTGGCGGCCATGTCCCAGGGATTTTCGGTCCGACGGTCCAGTTCGAGCGCCCGCCGATAGTAGGCCATCGCCTCGCCGTACTGTCCCTGCTGGAAGAAGCGATTACCTTCCTGGTTTAAGGGAGAAGAGGACATGGTGTCTCCGAACCACCCGACGGATAATAAAAGGCGAAAAAATTTAGGGCTTGAGTTCCGAAATCGTCTCCCGGATACGATCTTCGACCTCGTCATGGATCAGATCGTCCAACGCAATATCCACAATATCGTCTTCCGAAACCGTCATGAACTTGCGCGCCCTGCCTTTGGAGAGCGAAATCAGAAAAAGACTGTTGCTGGCCACGGTGGGGATCACAACGGTTACCGCGGGGTCCACGGCCTTGACCATTTCGATGAATCTTTGCTTGCCGTCCTCAATTTCCGACATGATCCCCCCTCGGTTCGTCATTCATTTTTTCTCACAGACAGCAGTCTATAGGCAGGCGCCCGTATCTGTCAAGCCGGCAGCCGCCGACCGTGCGTCATGGACCGGACCGGCCGAACAGCCGATACCGGTTGCGTGCGAGCCATTCATAAAACCGGGAGGCCAGCCAGGGAACGCCGGGAAGATAAAACAGGATCGCCAGCAGCCGCCAGCCCGCCAATTGCGGCAGCATCGCTCGAAAGGCATCCATGCCGACCCGGACCCGTCCGACGCCGTCGATAAACAACATCGCGCGCGGCGGTTCTCCATGCGGCCACAAACCGGCCGGATCGTCGCGGTCCAGATCGGGAAACCAGTCCCTGAATTCCGGGTCCTGAAATGCCAGATACCGGATTCGGCCGCGACGGTCCCACCGGACTATCATTCCCTGCGTCCAGCGGCACAGCTCGCAATCACGGTCATAGACCAGCGTGTAAGGACTAAGACGGCTCATGGTCGATATAGGTCCAATGGCCCATAACCGATACAATGTAGGTCTTCTGCAATCCCGATTCGGGCCTTCCGACCGATTGTCTAACGGACGGAAGGCATCTACAGTAAAAGGTACGATCACCCCGATTCCCGGGGCTCTTCAACTCAACAAGGAGGCGGCCCATGACCTGCCCGCGCTGTGATGGATTTATGGTGCAAGAACGGCTTTCGGATCTGTACGATGATACCGGCCAGGACGCAGACCGGACACGGGCAGATACTCCGCAAAAGATCAAAGGCGTAAATACCCGTGGAATGCCCATCGCTCCATTCGATATGAATGGCGTACTGCCCCACCGCGCTGATCTGAAGCGGCCGGATATCCTTCGGAATCGCTTCCGGGCGGATCACCTTTCGGCCGGTCCATTCCTCGATGCAGGACGCGCAATGACAACTCTCCCGTAAATACGGCGCGGGATAAATTCCTTCATGTCCGTCGCTCCAGGCGACTCGGATCGACCCATCCCCCCGCTTCTCGATCTCAACCGGCTGCACTTTGTACATCCATCACCCCTAATTTATGACTGTTTTATCGGAAACTCAAGCCGCACCCATGCCATCGCCTCGTCACGGCTCGTGAGACGCCCTTCCAACTGGGCGTCTTCAAGCTGCGTCAGAATCTTGGAAAACAAGGGCCCCGGTTCGTAACCGATCCGGATCAGGTCATCCCCGGTCAGCAACCGAACCGGTCTCATCTCCTCCGGCCCGATCTCGGCCAGTTTCCTTTTACAAAATTCCCACAACGTCAGATCCCCGTGGCTTGCAAGACAATCCAGCCGATGCAACTCCAGATGTTCCGGAAAATCGGGCCGTCGGAGGAACCGTTTGAGCGTGCTTTCCCGCATCTGCCGAACGTCCTTGAACCTCAGATGATCCCGGACCAGTTCAACAACCAGCCCGGTCTGCTCGTTTGAAAGACGCAGACGCTCACATATCGCCCCGGCCATCCGGGCGCCGACTTCACAGTGGTTATCGAAACGGATCCGGTCGCGAATCGTAAAGGTCGACGGCTTTCCAATGTCGTGCAGCAGAGCCGCCAGCGCCAGTTCGAACGACGGGCGGTTGAGATTCTTGAGCAGAAGCAGCGTATGCGTCAGTACATCCCCTTCCGGGTGGAATTCCTTCGGCTGCTCGACCCCGGCCATCGCCGTGACTTCAGGCAGTATCGGCTTCACTAGCCCGGTCTCCAGCAGAAGCGAGAGGCTGCCGGAAGGGTTCGGCCCGGTCAGCATTTTCTTTAACTCGTCACGAATCCGCTCGGCGCTGACCTGAGTGATTTCCCCGGCCCGCTCGATGACCGCCTCATAGGTCTGCGGTTCGATCCCGTAATTGAACCGGGACGCAAACCGTACGGCGCGCAACAACCGGAGCTTGTCCTCCTCAAACCGTTCCCGTGGATTCCCGATCGCCCGGATCAGGCCGGCCTTGATATCCCGCTGTCCGTCCAAATAATCGATGATCTCTTTTTTGACCGGGTCGTAAAACATCCCGTTGATCGTGAAGTCCCGGCGGGCGGCATCCTCCCGATCGTCCGAGTAATGGACCTCGATTGGGTGGCGGCCGTCGAGATAACGTCCATCCGAACGGAAGGTCGCCACCTCAAACTCGCACTCCTCCGCAAGCACCTTCACCACACCGAAGCTCACGCCGACCGGAACGGTTTTGGGGAACAGACTCATCACCTGCTCCGGGCGCGCGTCCGTCGCGATGTCATAGTCCTGGGGCTCATGGCCCATCACAAGATCACGCACGCATCCCCCCGCCCAGTAGGCTCGAAAACCGGCCTTCCGAAGAATACGGACGATCTCGACGGCCTTGTCATGCAGAGGAGTCATGCCGTGTATTCTACAGGAAGGACCGTCGACTTGTCATCAAGGGGTTGATGGATTCGGGTCAACGCGAAGCGGCTCTCACGATGGTAGCGACCAAGGCCTTGGGCGTGGTCTGTCCTCGAAACTCGTCGAACTCAAACTCCACCTCATCCCCCGGACGCAATTTTTGGAAGTCCAGTCCTTCCAGGTGAGAACGATGGAAAAAGAATTTGCGGCCGTCGTCGGACTGAATAAAACCGTTGCCCCGATCGGCCTCGATCTTTTTGATTTTGCCTTTTAACGTCATTCAGATTTCTTCCGGGCGCAACTCTTCTGACCCATCACTTGCACCATCTACCGTATACTCCCACCCAGCAATATCCGTCAAGTGAAAAAGAACGATACGAATGATCTGAAATGCCTGTTGCTTTTTAGATCGGAGATGGAGTATTCTAAGCCCGAAATTTTGGGACATTCGATGATACCGCTGCAACAATTTTATGAAGAGATCAAGGATTGCCAGAAGTGCGGGTTATGCAAATCACGGACGCATGTGGTATTCGGGGAAGGGAACCCCCATGCCGAGATCATGTTCGTGGGCGAGGCTCCAGGTGAGAATGAAGACCTTCAAAACCGGCCGTTCATCGGCATGGCCGGAAAACTGCTCACGGATCTACTCGCAAGCATCGGAATGAAACGCGAGGACGTCTATATCGCCAATGTCGTCAAATGCCGTCCGCCGGAGAACCGCAACCCCGCGCCGGATGAGATCGAGTCCTGCAAACCGTATTTATGGAAGCAGATCGAGATGATCAAGCCCCGTGTCGTCTGCACGCTCGGAAATTTCGCGGCCCAGGCGGTTCTGGATAAAAAAGTGGCGATCACCAAGGTTCGCGGCCAGCATCTCCAGGTCAAAAATTTTCTGGTTTTTCCCATGCTCCATCCCGCCGCCGCGCTTCACCAGGGGAACCTTCGCCCCGCCCTTTTGGAAGACTTCCAGAACCTGAAGAAATTTCTCGGCCAAGGAATACAGCCGGCACCGCAGCCCGAACAGACCAGTTTTTTCTACATCATCCCCGTACTTCATGAAAATCACACCCTCCATCCCTGATAATTTTATATATTGACATTATTTTTTCAATCTCTTACAATTTAACTCTATGACTCTCAAGACCTTGGTCATCTGTCTCTGCGCCGTTTCAATCGTCCAGTTTTCGGCGGCCTCGTCTGCCGAAGATGGACCCAAACCGGCCGACGTCCCCGATCCAACCGAGGCCGCAAAACCGGTCGAAGCTCCAAAACAGCCTCCCAGACCGAACATCAACGTCGATATCCTTGCTTATTCCTGGAAGAGCGGTTACGTATGGGAAAACTTCAATAAGACCGAATGCACCTGGACGGCCAAGGTCAAAAACAACAACCCGGAACCCCGCCATATCTGCCTCAATTATGAATTCCTGGATGAAGATAGCCTTCCGGTGTTCCAGAACGGAAAATGCGAGGTGGTGCTCGGAAACTCGGAAGGAAGCATTTCAGGCAGCATCATGGTAAAAAGCCCCCTGGTGCAGGACGTGAAGAAAAGCAATGTCGTCGCCTTGGAAGCCCACAAACTCCATTCATTTGTTCCCGCCGCCACCCTTCCCGCCCCGGCACCACCGTAACGGACGGAAAAAGTCCATCCGCACTGCGGGACCTTCGGGAATCCCCGGCGTCTTCAACAGGACGCTGCCGGTATTAAATTTTATCGCAGGGGATCGTGTGCCGGTTGGAGGGACTCATGCGTCTTTTCGGATGCGGCGGGGCCCGAAGCTTCTTTGGGCAACTCAATTTGGTCGTTTTGTAACGGAACGTCCGATGAGATGCGAATGCGGAATTTTCCATTCTTCAGATCCCGGATGTTTTCCAGCTTAAGATGCTTGGCCTTCTGAACAACGGCCTCGTTTTTACGCTCCTCCGGCCGGAGCAAAGACAGCAGATCAATTCCCATTTTGTGAATGACGGGATGATTGAGACCGTCCGAAAGATCAACCACGACCACGTAGGTTTCGTCTCCGATGTGATCGCCGAATGCGATCTTGCGATCGTGGTCGAACCAGAAAAACCCGTTTGGGATGACCGTGTGACGATTGTTTTCTTCGCGGACCCAGACCCGATAATGCTTTTTGCCGGCGTTGACTTCAGGATAGATCGGATGCCCAACTTCGATTAATCGTCCACTTGGGTCATTCTTATAGGACTCTTCTCCGCGTATCCGGTTGCCGTCTGCCGAATCGCCCAGATCGTAAATCAGGATCAGATCGCTCATGACCTCGGGTTCCGCCGTCTGGAGCGGATAGAATTTTCGGTAACTGAAAAACCGGCCGGTTTCGGACAAGGTTTGCCCAAAACCGATAAAGGAGTCCCTCTCTTCCCGGCTGTCCAGATCAATCGAGCTCGTAACGGATGAATGAAGCGTCGCATCCTCCCCCATCACGACTAGTTTCCCCTGATAAATGGCGATCTGATCAACCTTCGCTGTAAGATTGTCCAGATAAACAGGATAGGGGTGATCATTCGTTTTATCGATGACTGAGAAAGTAAATTTGACCCTTCCGCCGGTCTTGGGATCAAACGAGGGCTCGCCCGGACCGGTTAATGAAACATGGTATCGGCCGTCTTCAGCCATGATGGATTTCGAAGGGGCGTCACTCGCATAAAGATCGGCCGCCGGATGAATCAGCAGAATCGCCGACAGCCACATGAGGGTCCGCAAGATCAAGTACATCATGCCTCCAGAACCTTGTCGTTCTCAACTCCTTATCATTATAGCAGGTTTTGAACCATAGCAGGTTTCAAACCGACGGTCCGGCATTATTCATCGGAGGGCGGACGATTTTGCGATCACACCGGCGATCCGTTTCAAGCGCCACCGGATGATCCAGTCGGCCCATCGGGGCGCCACACTATTGAGCCGGATCACCATCTTGGTGGAAAACGGAAGGATCACCTCAACTCGCTCCTCCTCAACCGCCTTCAGCACCCAGGATGCAATGAGTTCGGCCGAGAGCGGATGAACCTCCTCACGGATGCCCGGGAGGCTTAAAAAATCCCTCGCCATCGGGGTATCCACGATACCGGGACTTAGAAGGGAGATATGAACGCCCGTGCCATGCAACTCCATGCGCAACGCTTCCGAGAAACCCGCTACGGCGAATTTCGATGCGCAGTAGCCGGTCTCCATCGGAAAACCCCGTCGTCCCGCGGTCGAACCGATATTCACAATATGGCCGGTTTTCTGTCGGAGCATCACCGGCAAAACAGCCCGGACACAGGCGACAGTCCCGAAATAATTGACCGACATCATCGCATCGATCTCGTCGAGGGTCAATTCCAAAAAGGGTTTATAGGAAATAATCCCCGCGACGTTGACCAGATAATCGATCCGTCCATGGCGATCCATCACCTGCTCGATCGCCTTCCGAATCTCCGCGGGCGACCGGACATCGGCCGACAGGATCAGACTCTCCCGATGGGTTTTCGCCCGGATTTCTCCGGCCAGGTTTTCCAACCGATCCCGGTTTCGCGACAGAAGCGCCACGGATGCGCACTGATCCGCAAAGGCCAGCGCGATTGCCCGGCCGATGCCGCCGGAGGCACCGGTGACGATCGCGATCTTGTTTTCGGGTTTTTGCGCGGGTCCCACAGCCGGGTTATTCAACTACCATGCCGATCTTGATCCGTTCGCCTTCGATCTGCACGGGATAGGTTTGGACCTGAACGACGGGATTCAAGGGAGAGCGGCCCGTTTTCAGATCAAATTGCCAACGGTGCCAGGGACAGGTCAACACCCTTCCCCCGATCGTTCCGGCCACCAACGGGCCGCCCTCGTGCGGACACAGATTGTCCACGGCATAGAAATCGCCGTTCACATTGAACAGCGCGATTTCTATTCCCCGCAGATAAATGACGCGGGCCCGGCCGGACGCCATTTCGGTCGTTCGGGCCACTTCAAAAAACTGGGGCTTGCGTTCACCCTCCTCGTCAGGCACAGCCGCAGCCGCCCGAACCGCAGCCGTGGGAACCCGTGTTCGGCGGTGGGCCGGCACTCCCCTCAACTTTGGAGGCAAACGTTGAGAACAGACGTTGAATCTTGCCGGCCCCGCAGTGAGGGCAGATCGTCTCCCCCGCTTTGACATGAACGCTTTGAAGTAATGTGAATGACTGTGCGCAACGATCGCACCGGTATTCATACATGGGCATGGAATCGTACCTCCTGAATTTAATGTTCCGCTGGGTCTATTTTAGTATGGGCGGGTCTGAATTACAAGACCCAATCAACCGGGTCGGTCTGATTTAGGATCTACGCGGGCAGGCTTTTGGGGAAAGCACCTTCAAAGAAATTCCGTTCGGCATCGGTTAACACAATGCGCGACGAGGGGTCCGGCGGGATGACCAAGACGGGAACGGCAGGCGGGCCGGCTCTGCGGCGGGGAACCCCGACTGGATCCAACAGCAGCGTCTGTTGATGTTCGAACCCAAGAACGCGATATTGATAAAGTTCGATATCCAGACCCGTCAGGGCAACGGCTTCCTGAAAAACAGATGAAAAGCCGGGGGCGATCAAAACGACGCGGGGAGATTGAGACGACTCCGCCCCGCACTTGGAAAACAACCGGACCAGCAACGACCGGTGCCGGTTCAGCCAGCCGATCTGTCCGAGGGCCCTGACCAAGATCGCATCGTCTTCATGAAGGGTGGAAATCAACAGCACAAAACACCGATCCTGATCAATGGCCAGACAAAGCGGACCTGACTCGGAGCTCAAACCCGATTCCAGCAATTCTAGCCCCCCGGTCAGATCATCCAACTGGGTCAGGATCATGTTCTGAAGGACGGCGGGATCATGAAGAGAAACTCGATGCAGTTTCATCATCCACCGATCATATCCACGGTGCGTTGCAGACGGCCAAAAAACGAATAGGCGGTTCCCGACCGATTCGAGTCCCCCCCGACTCCCGCGAGCAGATTCCTCGCCACGCCTGAAAAACCGGCGGCGGCTTTCGAAGCCTGAGACAGAATGGTCAGAGGAACCTTCGCGGTCAAAGAACGCTCAATGAAGGGATCATCCGGAATCATCCCGTACCATTCCAGCGATTTTCCGAGAAATTGAAGGACCGCATCGCTCAATCGTTTCATGCCGGCCGCCGCCGCGGCCGCGTCACGATCTCCAAACACCACGAGCCCGATCCGGAGATCCTGTTGAAGCTGATACAAATACTTACAGACCTGATAGGTCTGCAAGAGCGTCTCGGAGTCCAGATCCACCGTCAGAACCACTCCCTGAACAAGGCGCACCCATCTCTGAAATGCGCCGCTCTCCTCATAAACGGCATGGATCAATATCAATTCGGCATCCTCTTCCTCCTTGCGAAGGACCTGCGAGAGAATATCCCGCTCCTCCGCGGCGAATCCCTGAAGATCGTCCGATCGCAGTTGAAAGCTCAAGAGTTTCATTCCCAGGGGTCCTTCGACCGCGATCTGTTTCTGAGGCTGCTCCAGCAAGTCGTTGAGTGACGGATGGATCTGCACGGTTCCCAGCACCTCGTCCATCGACGGCACGGGCGCCGTTTCGATCGCCAATACGCGTTTGCCGGCCCGCGCCAATTCAACACCCAGGTTGGCCGTAAAAAAAGCCGACGGCCATCGAGGCACAAGGCTCATGGCCAGCCAAACCCGGGTATCGGATGTCGGTCGCTTCGCCTGTTTCCGAGCATCGGGCCGGGCCCGGTCCAGGGACGGAGCGGAAGAAACACCGGACAGAAACAGATGGGAAATGTCTTCGAGACCTTTCCCCAGTCTTTTTTTAGCACTCATCCATTCGTCTCCGATTTAAAGACGGATCGTTTCGACGGATCCGTCAGGATTTCCTCGATCAGAATCGGTCCCAGGTACTTTTCGGCCTCGTTTTCGTACAGTACCGACATCGTTTGAGCCGCGGTCGCGCCCACCGGCAGACTTTTTTCCAGCGCAACAACCTCCTGAGCCAGCGCGGCATAGTCCGCGGCGCCGTGGGCCCCGGGATCATACTCGGTGATCGGCAGCCCGTGGCTTGCGGCCTCGCGCAACCGGGTATTATTACGGATCACGGTTTTGAACGTACGCTCCGAAAAATGCCGCTGCACCTCGCCCAAAACCTCCCGGGTGAAACGCACGCGCAGGTTGACCATGGTCGCCAAGGCCCGAACCGTCACTTCATGACCGGTATGCCGTGCCACGACATCCACGATCTCGATCAACTTGGCCAAACCATGCAGAGAAAAGAAACCCATCTCGACCGGAACGATGGCTTCATCGCTGGCGCGCAACGCGTTGAAGGTCAGCAGGCCCAGACTCGGCGGCGAGTCGATGATGACATAATCATACGAGTGACGGGAAGATTGAATCGCGGAGAGCAACCGTTGCTCCTTCTGTGGAACGGAGCTTAAAAGCTGTTCGACCGAACTGAGGGTCACATTGGCGGGAGCGACGTCCAGGTTGGGACTGATCGCCCCGCAAATCACATCGTCGATGCAGGTTTCCTGCGTCAAGACCTCGGTCATCCCTTTCAAAAGATGCTCCGGTTTCAGATTCAATCCCAGGGACGCATGGCCCTGGGGGTCCAGATCCACCAGAAGCACCCGCCGGTTGAGCCGCGCGAGACAGGCCGACAGATTAATGGCCGTTGTGGTCTTGCCGCAGCCCCCCTTTTGATTAATGACGGCGATCGTGCGCATCGGCTCCTCCTTTTTCAAAAGGATTATGACGCCTGATCAATCTTTCGGGTCGGAGCATCTCTCCGCCGGACCTTCCGATGCTTTTTAAGCTCCTCGACTCGCTTCTGCCATTTGTCGACGGACTGCCGAACCTCGGCCACTTCAACAATCCATTCCTGGCCGGAGATCGCTTCAAAAACGGTTCCTTCATAAAAAACCAGGACCATATCGCCCGTTGCAACCAGCGTCAACTCGGCCAGCGGCCGCTTAATGGTGGGAAGGAGTCTTTGCAGGTGGGCGATGCTTTGGCGTATGCGTTGAACCGAGACGCCCGCATCCAATAATTTCTTCGCCGTCTTGAACGAAACGAGGTCCTGAAAGGTGTAGCGCGAATGCCCTCCGGGTGTTCGAAGACCCGGCTTGATCAGATCGGTCCGATCCCAGTGCTGCACCTGCCTCCGACTCAGACCAATGATCTCGCCGACCTCATGGGAGGTAAAAAAACCTTTTTCATGATTGCTCATTGATCGCCCATAAACCCGTCTTTTTGGTTAGGTATAATACGTCACAATTTAAATGTCAAGAAAAAAGCACATTTTGTTGAAAAGATGTGTAAATTATAATCAGGCATTATATAACCAACTGTTTTATAACAAATAAAAACACTTAAAGATATGCACAGATTATTGTGGATATGATTATGGCAACCGCTATAGAAAATGGACCAAAGAGAGTATCTCGATCAGATTACTGATTGAGACCACCCCCTCGGGTTTGTTCGGACCCCGAGATCGATCAAGATAAATCGGGGTGAGTCCGGCCCCGCCTGCGCCCCGGACATCGTCCTCGACACTATCGCCGACATGAACCGCTTCACGGGGCAGAAGACCATTTTGCTGAAGCGCCTTCCGAAAGATGACTGGATCCGGTTTTGCGGCGCCTTCCCGACTGGAGATTTGAATGGAGTCAAGATACTCAAAAATCTCGAGATCCGTGCAGACCGTCAGAAGTCGGGAATCGAAATTTGAGATGATTCCCAGGATAAAACCCGCCTTCCTGAGACTCTGCAGCGCCTCGCGTGTTTCGGGATAAAGCTCCCATCCCCGAATGCCGGCAAACGCCCGGAAAACCCCTTCAAAGTAGTCGTCAAATTTTCGGATCATCCCGACCCGCTGGAAAACCTCCCGGACAACCCCGTGCCACCATTCTTTTTCAGAATGCCTGAGAAGACCGGACTGGAGTCGTGAAAACGCCAGCGGCGGCGCTTTGGGAAAGATATCGCGAAAGGCCGCTTCAATGGCCTCCGGGGAGGCCTTCACCCCGTAGGGTTTTGCAAGCTCCCAGTAAATCTGTCCGACGCCGCCCCGCACACGGAACAGCGTTCCCACCGCATCGAAAAAAATGGCCTTGGCATAAATCGGGCTGGACATACTATAGTCGGGCCAGGACGCCCCGATTGACCTCCTCCATCTTGGAGCGTCCTTCCAGAATCTCAACCAGTTTCATCGCAAACTCCATGGCCGTGCCGGGAGAGCGGCTCGTGACGATGGAACCGTCCACCACAACCCGTTCCTCGCTGTACTTTGTCTCCGATAGATCCCCCTGAACCGACGGATGACTGGTGACCTTTTTGCCCTGAAGAAGTCCGACGGCCGAAAGAACGGTCGGCGCCGCACAGATGGCCGTGATGTAGCCGCCCCGGGCCGCCAGCTCCTGAAGAATTTTATGGACGCGCGGATCGTTCTTTAAATGTTCCGCTCCGGCCGATCCTCCCGGGAGAACGATCATGTCAAACCGGCGAACGGCCACGTCATCCAACAAGACATCCGGCGCCACCTTGATTTTGCTTCTGCCTTCGATTTCACCCCGAACCGTTCCGGCCACCGTCACCTCGATTCCGGCCCGGCGAAGAATGTCGATCACGGTGATCGCCTCGATCTCTTCGAATCCAGGCGCCAACGGAATCAGAACCTTTTTCATGACTCACCTCCACACGATCGCCATTGTATGAAGCCGAGGGTAGGGATGTCAATGCCGTCCGGGCCAAGGCAGGTCACAAAATAAAAGGCCCGGATTCTGCGATGAGAGTCCGGGCCTTCAGATTGGACAGAAAGGGATTTATTTGTAGCGGGGCACCTTTGGATCGATCTGAACCGACCAGGCCTCGATTCCACCGGCCAGGTTCATCACATTTTTGAATTTCTGGTCCTTGAGAAATCGGGTCGCTTTCAGGCTTCGGACGCCCATGTGGCAATACACGATGATCTCGTCATCCGGTGTGAGTTCCGAAAACCGCTGTCCCAACACCCCCAGGGGAATATGCACCGCGCCTTCCAGACGGTTGATCGCCACTTCCCAGTCTTCGCGAACATCCAGGAAGATGATCTTTTCCTTCCGGTCCAACTTGGCCTTCACATCGTTCGGCGAAAGGTTCAGTGCCGGGTCGGATTGAGATTGAAAAAGGTTGAACAACATGAGCTCATCATAAGACAGACGATCCGGTTGGTCAACTGTTTTTTGGAGCAAAACAAAAGGCTCATCCGAACAGGCATGAGCCTTTTGTTAAAATTACACGGGACGATTTAAAATACGGTTATTCCTTCACCTTGATGATATTGGCCAGCCGCTTCCCATCGCGCTCCAGATAGCTCACGGTCACTTCCGATTCCAGTCTCAATCCGTCCAGTCTCAGATGCTGGCGCCCCCGTTTAAGCTGAGTATCGGGAGTGATCACGAAACTCTGGTCCCCGTGCCGGCTCTTAAGACTCATCGTATGGCCCACCAGATCGACCTCCTTCACCGTCCCGGTCATATGATGCAGCGAAGCCGTCTTCAACCGACCGTCGATAACGGGCCTGACCTCCAATGAACCGCTTGCCAGTTGCTGAGCCACCACCGTCCCGACCAGAAGAAAACTGACAAGACCGGATGCAAAAAACACAAACGCTCGATACATAATCCACCTCCTATGGTTGTTGGATCTTGTTGTTCATCCATCCCGTGCAGCAAGTCCATAGTGCAGAGTCCGTGCCAATGCATATTGAAGGGATAGAAGGGTGTCCACTTCATGAATTGTGCGATATATTCGAGGAGAAAACAGGAAAGCAGAGACGGCAAGCGGAACGGATATGTCTCGTGATTCAGGTCGGCAGTCGGAATCATGCGTCAGCGTTCATAAGAAAATCCCTTGACACCATCCGACCCGTTTGGTAGCATCGCGCGGACCGTCCGCACCTGTCGGTGACCGCCGACACCCGGCTGCGCAGATGCATACTTGATTCTTCCTCCCCATCGGGATCATAATCTCCTTGGGTAAGGAGAACCTGACCGTGTCTGTGATCATCCGGGTGCTGGCCGTGCTGTTGTTGTTGAACCTGGCGAGCGTGTTTCCGCCACTGGCCTACGCAGAAGAAGAAACGTCCGACCCCTACGGAACGGTGCGGCTTTCCCGCATCAGCCTCATCGAGGGGGAGGTACTCCTTCAGCGGGGCGATGATGAAGAGTGGGTGGCGGCCTCCGTCAACATGCCGCTTCGCCCTCACGATAAACTCTGGGCGACCGACGACGCTCGTGCCGAAATCCAGTTTGACGACGGGACCGCGGTTCGCCTTGCCGAAAATTCCAATCTGGACCTCGTAAGCCTGGAGCCGGACTGGATCCATCTCCAGCTCACATTGGGCGTGGCCAGTTTCGCGGCCCGGGCCTCTTTCCGCGCGGGCGCGCGCCAGCCCTTTCTCGAGATCGACACCCCGCAGGCCACGGCCCAGGTCACTCGTTCGACGGCGTTTCGGGTGGATGTGGCGGAGGACGGTTCAACCGTCATCACGGTCCGTGACGGTGAGGTGGAACTGAGCCGCGATGAGGAGCCGATCATGATCGCCGCCGATCAACGCGTCGCGATCGAGGGAGGCGACTCCCCGGACTATCTATTGGAAGCGGCCGAGCCGCCGGATGACTGGGACCGATGGAATAAAGATCGCGATACCCAACGGGCCCGGGCCGCGGACCATGAGCATCTCCCCTCCGGTACCGAGATGGGGGTGACGGAGTTGAATACCTACGGCAACTGGAATCAGGTCCAGACCTACGGCTGGGTTTGGATCCCCCAAGTGACCGCGGGTTGGACTCCCTATCATATCGGCCGATGGGTCTGGATGGAGCCGTGGGGCTGGACCTGGGTCTCCTACGAACCATGGGGTTGGCTCCCCTATCACTATGGCCGGTGGGTCATGGTCGGAGGCAGGGGATGGGTCTGGGTGCCGGGTCCGACTCTTGGAATTTGGACGCCAGGCTGTGTTCGATTTTTTTATGGGCCGAACTGGGTGGGCTGGGTGCCGCTCGGACCGGGCGAGGTCTACTATTACTATCCCGGCGCTTCCGTGAATATCGATATCAACCTCGTCAACTATCCTGTCCCGGGGGCGGCGATCGTGATGTCCCGGCGTCGCTTCGTCACGGGCCTGCCGGAGGAAGAAAGGTTTATTCCGCCCAAAGATCCGATTCGGGCCGGGCGGGTGGCGGTCGGTCCGCCGCCGGTCGTGCCGACACGCGCCAGCCTGCATCCCGCGCCCGAGACAGCGGTCCCGGCGGATCGGCTTCCGCCCCAAACGATCCATCGCCCGGTGGTCTATACCCGCACCCCGCCGGCTCCGCCGCCCCTCTTCGAGAACCGGGTAAAGGAAATTCAGGGCGTCGTCACGCAAGGCCGTCCCCCCGCCGCGCCCTCGCTTCCGGAGAAAGGTGTACCGGGTGCCGAAGAGCGTCGCGCCGCAAGCGGGAAAATCCGCAAAGACATCACGGTCAGGAAAATGATCGCACCCTCTACGCTCTCGACCTTTCCAAACCGGACGCCGCGCCCGCCGGAGGAGCGCGCCGCGCCGAGTCATGAAGCCAAGAAAAGGCAACCCTCTCCTCCCAAGAACGTTAAGTTGGCGAGGACACCTTCGGAACCCTCCGCTCCGCAAACATTGGAGGGACGAACACAACAAGGCCGGCCCCTCTATCGGAAGCCGCCATCCAACCCCGCCCCCGCGGTTGTTCCTCCCCCCCAAGGCGACGGATCGCACTAAAAATTTCTTGACACCTTCCGACCCGTTTGATAGCATCGCGCCGTCTGAAGCATCCAGTCCGTTTTTTATAGTTTAACGTTGCTGCGCACCACATCGGCCGAGACGGGCATGCCACTGCCCGATCCGAGCGGTCGAGGGAGATTACGTCCCCCGGCTTCAAAACCGATCACGCTTTTTCGCACCTTGCCCCCAATTGAATTCTATCCGGACATGGGCCTCAAGTTCACCTCAATCGTCTTTGGGCTTGTTTTAAATTTTTCGAAGGTCAAAAACCCTTTTCCAATTCCAAGATCTGTAGTTTGATTTTCTGAAGGAATTGGCTTATCCTTTTATGGGTTCAAAAACAAATCATTTTGGACAACGTAACAAGACCTGCCTTGCTAACGATAGAACATAAAAAAATGACACCTGTCCGCCTTCGCCCAAATGTGCCAATAAAATTAGCCCAGGTCGCTGCGGATCTTGAACCGTACACGGGTCGATGGCATGTGTTCCTCTTAAGGCCCCCACGTTTTCATGGATGCCTTACTGACTTCTTGCAAGGGCATCCCGATTTTCAGAAGCGCTTTCTGCCGAGATCTCAAAGAGCCGTTACGCTCCTAAATCGGCTTCTTGGCGATAGAGGCAAGTTTATTCCTCCAAGCACGACGACAAGATCTAAACGGATATATGGTTCCGTTGGGCTCGTCGTCGATCGTGCGGCGATCCATTTGATCGGCGAGGACGTCATGGTTAGGCCTAGGAGTTATCTGCAACAAGGAAAAACAAAGAAAAGGATTCTCAAGGCTCTTGAATACCAATCCCGGCGAGAGTCACCTGGATGTCTCAGCCCAGAGCGTCCAGAGACTCTGGGTTGGTTATGGGTTCTCGGCAATCTTGAGCCCGTATTTCGCGGCTTTCGCCCGCTCTCAGACATTGACGGCGCCGCGCTGGGGTCGGCACCCGTCACCCCACGAAGCGCCATGCGTTGGCTGGCCAATCTGGTGACCGAGGACCTCGCCAGCGAACTGACCGCACTCATTCGTTCCCTCGCTTGCATTATTCCGAAGGGCCCCTATCGCTCGAATCCGATCTTTGGCGGCTATGGTTTTGTCATCGGCTCCGATGGGGATTTCATGGCCGGTCACACGCTCGTCGAGATCAAGTGCTCTGTCTCGGGTGTCAGGAGAAATTCCGTGTCACAGATGCTATCGTATTTCGCAATCGATCGACTCAACCATGGGACCCATGGCTATGGAGTACGTCAACTGGCACTCTGTCTACCGAGGCAGCAAGCGACTATCATCGGAACGGTCGATGAATGGTTGAGCTTCTTCGGCGGCCCATCTCCAAAACGCTTTATAGCCATGTTCGCAGAATATGTGAAATAATCTCATGACACAAATTTCTTGGTCAGATTTCTATAGAGGTTCTAAAACAGTTCATTTTGAACCATGTGCTGGATTGTAAAGATGGCTAATGTTCTCGCCACAATTTGAATCTGAAATCAAAAAGGTTTTTGACACAGCTGTGTCAAAGAGTCAAAAATGAACCGTATCGGGTTTAAGTAGAGAAATAGCTAACAGGGTTTCCGATGTACACGGGAGGCCTTTGCATGAACTACAAAGCTAAATTGACTAAAGGACTTCGTAGTGCAGGGTTGCTGGGCTGGTTGCTTGCCTTGGGATTATTGTATGGCTCTGGTGGGGAAAGTGCTGGTGGTAGTAGCGGTGCCACACCGCAGATCTACGTGGCAGACGTTTTCAACCACCGGATCGTGCGGATCAATGACATGACCGGTGCGGGCTGGACCACTCTCGGCACCGAAGGCAACGGGGCCAACCAGTTTCGCAATCCTGACGGCATTTTTGTAGATGCGGCCGGGAAGATCTACGTGGCAGACTCTTTTAACAACCGGATCGTGCGGGTCGATGACATGACCGGTGCGGGCTGGACTACATTCGGCACCGTTGGCGCTGGGACCAATCAGTTTTCCAAGCCAACTGGCATCTTTGTCGACACAGCCGGGAAGATCTATGTGACAGACTTTGTCAGAATCGTGCGGGTCGATGACATGACCGGCACGGGCTGGACTACATTCGGCACCGTTGGCGCTGGGACCAACCAGTTTCATAATCCTGGCGGCATTTTTGTAGATGCGGCCGGGAAGATCTACGTGGCAGACTCTTTTAACAACCGGATCGTGCGGGTCGATGACATGACCGGCGCGGGTTGGACTACATTTGGTGCCTCCGGCAATAGGTCCAACCAGCTTAGCGGTCCGGAGGGCATCTTTGTGGATGCAGCCGGGAAGATCTACGTGGCAGACCCCGACAACCACCGCATTGTACGGATGAATGACATGACCGGCGCGGGTTGGACCACTCTCGGCACCCCTGGCAGCGGGACAAACCAATTTAGATACCCGTTTGGCATTTCTATAGACACGGCCGGGAAGATCTACGTGGCAGATGAAAGCAACCGTATTGTGCGGATGAATGACATGACCGGTGCGGGTTGGATCACACTCGGCACCCCTGGCAGCGTGACAAATCAATTTCACGTTGCAAGGAACATCTTTATCCGATAGCTTCAGGATTGAAGAAATTCTTTGTGCTCATTTTGTGCTCAAGCCCGCCACTCTCAGGCCTATTCCAGCCCACTCCAGCCAATTTAGTCTTCCAGTATAATTCTTTGACAGAGTTGGTTTTAGTTGGATAGAATGGGCCAGAGTAGGCAACACTGTGCTAAAATTGCGATTAAATTATTCGAGTGGATTCGAAAATGATGCACAAACCAATCCGAATTCTCTCAGTCACTTTCTTCGTGCTCCTGATTTTGACGTATAGCCAGGGAGCCGGAGCCGAGCAACAACCTAAATTTACAATCGAGACTCTTCCGGGCGATAAGGGGCCCATCGTTTCTAAAGGCCGAGGGTCAGGTCTTGCAATCACGCATCGAGAAACCAACCGATTGCTGAATTCAGAACTTGCCTCGCATGCGCGCGCGGGTAAAAGGAACACTATATTCGATCCTGCATCATTATATATATAGGCCGCAGAGTGGTCTTGCCACTGTGCTATCGGTCGAGTCCTCAGGCGTCAAAGACCCGGCCCAGAACGAAATAATTAAGTATGGTGTCCCCGGAATTTAAGACGGTTCCACGGGAGATAGGCCAATCTTTGTCAAGGCGTCCCTTCCGAGCCATTTTGAGAAGGTTGTTGAACCTCTGCACATTCTAGTGAGGCGTAAACTGGATCGGGATCTAAGTAGTAAGCCCCACCACTCACCAAATCAATAACCGTTCCAACAAAAAACCCCACAAAAAGGAATGGGATGAGATTGGCGAACACGATAGGTGAATTATAGCTAAATACCAATACCTGCTTTCGTTCACATCCTGTTTTGTTAAATTCAACTAATGCGCTTTTTCCCCGAGGCAGATCCCTTTTAACAGGCGTTTTTCCAATCGCTGCGCCATCAACGCTTACTTCTGCTCCTTCGGGATGGGAATTAAAAAGGACTTCTTGTTTGCTGCCATGGATAAGCGTTCCGTAAGCACATCCATTTAAAATCATTGCCACAAGTACTATATAGGCAATTAATCTTTTCATGTCTTCACCCACTAAATGCAAATACTTGCTCGCTGAACGTAACCTAAAGAAGAAGTAGTCCGGCCTCACGGACGGCCTTCCACTCCCTGCTTTTTAAAAATGTTCCAAACGATTTTTTCGACTTGGCAGGGCAGCGCCGGGCCGCCTCCGCGAGTTTCAAGTAAGCGGCGCCTTTTCGGCCGCGCGGCTGAGACTCTTTTAAGATCGACTGAAGCCACTCGGCGATTAACGGCTCGACTCGGATTTTGCGATCCTCTCCCCGGCCGGGGAGGAATAGAGAGGACCCCTTTGAAATCGACGGAACGCCGCCGAGCCAGACCAGCCTCCGTTCCAGATCGTCTCGATAAGAAGGCGCGGCCGCCAGCGCGGTCGTGATGAGGTTCCGCGAGACCTTCGGTTTGGAAAGGGGGGAATCAAAAAAAGTCCGGACGTCGACGTCTAATTTGACCCCGTGCATGTAGTTGTAGATCGCCTTGGCGAGTCCTGGCCCGAATCGTTCCGGATCGCTTCCGGTTGGATCGACATGGGTCAGATCGTTGTTCGCGAAGCGGCCGGGGGCGGGGCCGGTGATCTCGATTCCGTACGCGCCGGGGTTGAGACCGACGGGGCTGTGCCGTGTGGCCGTGAACCGATGCCAGAAGGCGGAATGGAGTATCCCGGCTTCAAAGAGTTGCCGCACCCGCTCCAGACTTGCTATCGTCTCCACGGCCGTCTCGGTCGGAAATCCGTACATCAGGTAGGCATGGACCATGATCCCGGCTTCGGTAAAAGCATGCGCGACGCGTGCAACCTGCGCGACGGTGATCCCTTTTTCCATCAGGGCGAGAAGACGGTCGGAGGCGACCTCCATCCCGCCGGTGACGGCGATGCAGCCGGAGGCGGCCAGCAGACGGCAGAGGTCGGGCGTGAAGGCCTCTTCGAACCGGATATTCCCCCACCAGGAAATCGCGCGGCCCCGGTCCAGCAGCTCCAGCGCCAGATCGGCCAGGCGCGATGGCGGCGCGGCCTCGTCCACAAAATGAAACCCCGTCTCTCCGGTCTCTTCGATCAGGATGTCGATCCGGTCGGCCAATAGCGTCGCCGGCGTCGGCTCGTAGCGCTGGATATAATCGAGCCCGATGTCGCAGAAGGCGCATTTTTTCCAGTAACAGCCGTGCGCCACGGTCAGCTTGTTCCAGCGGCCATCCGACCAGAGCCGATGCATCGGGTTGAGCATCTCGACCAGCGACAGGTACGATCGAAGCGGAAGGCCGCGATAGGTGGGCGTCCCGGTCTCGGCAAAGGGAACTTCCTGCTCCGGCGCGGTATTGATGTACTGAACCTTGCCATCGCGTCGCAGGAAGGTCCGGCACAGCCGCCCCATCTCCGGTTCATCGAAGGATTCCAAGAGGGCGAGGAGGGGCCGCTCTCCGGCGTCGAGTGTGACATAGTCCACATAATCGAAGAGACGCGGCTCGGCGAGTTCACGCAGCTCGGTATTGACGTAGCCTCCTCCGAGCGCGATTTTGACGCCGGGATACCGCCGGCGGATGAAAGCGGCCGAGCGGAGCGCACCGTAAAGATTTCCGGGGAAGGGAATCGTGATCCCGACGAGATGAGGCTTGACCGTTTTCATCTGTCGATCCAGGACTTCTTCCAACATCCGGTCGATCAGGCCGGGCGGATCTTTAAGCGCCTGGTCGAGCGGATCGAAGGAGGTCGCGGAGGCCGCAAGACGCTCGGCATAACGGCTGAGCCCGAAGCGGGGATCGACCGTCGCCTGGATGAGGTCGGCCAGATCGTCCAGATATAGGGAGGCGAGATGTTTGGCCCGGTCGGTCAGGCCGAGGCTTCCGAAGGCCCAAAGATCGTCGTCCAGTTTTGAAAAACGGGGCCCTTCCGGCAAAAACCGGCGACGGCTTATCTGGGTCGCCCAGGAAGGATCATTTCCCTGGAGAAACCGGATCACCGGATCGATCGTGTCGAGGTAACGATCCCTCAATGAGACGGCCCGCTCAATCACCGGGTCGGACGTCCGAGTCCGCGCCCGGCTCGAATCAATCGCCTCAAAAAGGCGGGCCAGCCCCGGACCGGAAAAAAGCGCCAGAAACGTTTCGATTCCCAGATCGGCCTGGAAGACTGTCTCGGTTTTGGATTGAAGATAACCGGTCAGATAGGCCGTCGCGGGATACGGGGTGTTCAACTGGGTGAAGGGAGGGGTCAGGAGAAGGAGGCGCGGCATGACGGAACGCGACGGAAAAGCGTCAGTAACCGCCGGGGCTGCCATGCCGGTCTTCCTCGCGCTTCAGGTCCTGCATCCCCTTGTCGGAGTCCTGTTTGATCTTGTCCTGATCCGGCCGCTCGGGCGGCGACGAGGCGCAGCCGACAAGTCCCAACGTCAGCGCCGTGGCAAGAACAGCCGGGAACAGGATCCCCTTTTTGAATAAATCGTTCTTCATTTTTCTTCCTTTCCATAGATGAATTCGGCGATCTGGCGGCCGACTTCCTCCGTCACTTCCTGCCCGGCCGCGCGAAGCGCGCGGGCCTCGGCCTCGGAAGCGGTCAGATGCCCTTCGCGCCCCTGCCGCGTCATGCTCCCGATCACCTGCTGCGTCGCCCGGTCGGTGAGATCAATGGCCGCCGTCCATCGGACGAACCGCGTCGGGGGCGATCCGCCCGCGGGCATCTGGACCGGCTCAAAGGTCACGGCGCCTTTGACCGTCAAATCGGGCTGCAGATCGGGCGCGGCGGAACCGGCCGGCACGACGGGCAGCCCCTGCCGGTTCAATCCCTCGACGATCGCGGCCCGCATCTCATTGTTGTGCGGACCGCCGACCTCGACCACGATCTTGAAATTTTGGGCCAGGAACTGGCGCAGGTCCTGACTGATCACGGCCAGGCTGACCATGCTCTCGGAGCCTTTTCCGGTGGGACTGACGACCCGGAGCTCCGTGTTATAGGCGTCCCGCAGCAATAAATTCTCGACCGTCGAATGAAACGCCCTCACGGTTTTCAGTTTGTCTCCGGACTGCCGGGCCTGCTTCAGCCGCTCTTCGATTTGAAGATCCAGCGAGGTGATCCGGTCTCTCAAGGACGAGGCGGCATGCTGCCGGTCCATCACGGCCAGCGCATAGTAGACCGCCTTGGACTCGTCCATCCATCTCTCCGCGATGCTCACGTTCTCCAACACTTTTTTGGTCGAGACCTGCGTCACCTGCTCGATGTTGATCTGCCGGCTGTCCTCCGATCGTACCTTGGAATCCGACTGGAGATATTTTTCCCATTCCTGCGTCTTGGAATTGATCTCGGCCGTGAAGATTTTTGAAACCGCGGCGTAGGCCCGGTCCTCGGCCGCCTGACGGGTGTCCGCATAGCCGACGCCGGTCAGGTACAGCGCTTCCGGATATTTTTTGCTCGATCCGTTGACCCAATCCGGAGAACCTGCCGCGATAACCGGGGAAGAAACGCCGATCCATACGATCAGTCCGGCAGCCACGATGCTTAAAACACTTTTTTTCATCCTGTCTCCACCATCCAATTTGTTTTATTGCGGCCCAAGGACCCGGTACCCCAAAAACCGTTTCTCTCCGGCCTTCAGCGTCATGGCCGGAAATGTTTTCCGTTCGATCAAGCCGTCCGTGGTATCGTAATACTCGACGGCAACCGTGTACGTTCCCGGAGGAACGGCCAGCCGGGCCAATTGAATCTGCCCCGGCAGCGTGCGCCAGCTCCGCTTGTCCGTTTGCTCCGTAGCCACGGCGGCCACGTTGGCCAGGAGACCGGCCACCGGCCCGCCCTTCTTTTCAGCCTCCCGCGTCGCCTGATACTTGACCACGGCCCTCGCAATCGACTTGGCCGTGATCCGGGCGATGCGGTCCTCCAGGTTTTTCTTGGCAATCGCCGTGACGTCCTCGGCCAAAAAGGTCCGTTGGGAAACGGCCCCGCCCGAACCGGCCGCCGGGATCAGATGCACCTCGGCCGTCTTGACCTTGTTGGACCGCGGCACGAACTTCGGAAGGGCCACGCGAAGAACATACACGCCGCCCTTCTTTTCCGGGATCGGCGCCTCGATGAAAAAATCTTCCTTGATCGGCGATCGGCCGGTATAACTGACGAAGACCAGTTCGCTCTGGCCTTTCAATTCCTTCTCGGTCGTCCAGCGCGCGCTCGGAAATTGCTTGAGGTAGTCCTGATGCTCTTCCTCCAGGTGGAGTGCCGCCGTTACCCGCAAGAGATCGGCCGGAAGCGTCGGCGGCATCGGCGTGCCGTAGTTCTTTCGATAATCGCCGTAGGCTTCATAGGCCTTGCGATACGAGATAAAGGCGTCGTTCAGTTCGCCCTTCGCCTCGAACAGGATCCCGCTCAGATACTGGGCCAACGCATCCTGTTTATAGACATTCTTTTTTTCATACTTGTCGTTAAACAGATTGAGTTTATGATCCACCTTTCGGGCCTCGACCAGCGCCTCGTCCCATTGTCCGAGATAACCGTAGTTGAGCGCCGCGATCACGTTGATCATGACCTTTTCGAAATCCTCCCCTTCGTACGGCAGGGCATTGTCGTTGGTCAGCATGGCGCCGGCCCCGGCCGCGACGCTCTGGGTGTAGAGTTCGTCGATCCGGTTCTCGGCCTGGGTCAGGGATTGATTGCTCTCGTTGTACTGCCCGGCCAGATGAAGCATCATGCCCCGATCGAAATCGTATAAGACGGCATTGCGGTCGCCGTAGTCGGACTGGTGCTTCACGATCACGGCGTCGGCCTCGGCGAACTGCTGCCGGGACTGGAGGTTGTCCACGAGGATGTAATGGTGCACACCCGGCCCGCAGCCCGACAGGACCAGCAAACCGACGAGGACAGGAATCGACAACCATGTTTGCATCACGCCCCGATGGATGGATGTCATGGTTAGAATCCGAAACGGCTCTTCTCGACCACCTTCTTGATTTTTTTCTGCCCGGCCCAGACCTTCAGGTTCTTCTCCATATCAAAGAACTCCAGGTCCACCTGGTAGTAAACAACCTTGGTCCCCTTGGACTCGTCCAGAATCGAATTGATCGTGCCCTTGAGCATGTAGTCGGCCCCGATCTCCTTGCCCAGGCCCTTGGCCGTTTCCTGGGATGACTGGGACTGTTGATCCTGCCGCTCCTCACGGACCTCGTCACGCTCGGACTTCGACGCCACGAACTGGACCCGGCCGTCGTTCGTCAGTTCGCGCTCCAGGTCCTTGGTAAAGGTCTGTACGTTGATATGTTCCGTACTCCGGTTCATCACGGTCCCGACGATCACGGTCGGGGTCTTGCCGGAATGCTGCTTGCCGAATTTATCAAGCCAGGGACGGGACAGCACGTCCTTGATCATCTCCTCGGCCACCATCCGGGAATCGGCGTCGTTCCACCGGCCCGACAGATCGATCGTCGTATCGGCTCCGACCCGCTCCACTTTCGTTGTCGCGCAACCCGCCGCCCCGACCAGCAACAGGATCAACAGGGTTCCGGTCAGCGACATCGGAATCATTTCAAAAACGTTTTTCAAAGACATTCGTCTCATCGGTTCTCTCCTTCATACATTAAAAAAATCCCTATCGAAATTTTCCCCGCATCTCTTTCATCAGGTCTTCCATTTCCTTCATCCGGTCCGCGATCAGCCGGTCCAGATCGTACGGACGTTTCTCGGTCAGAATCTGAACCGCCGGTTTTTCCTCTTGGGCCGGCTTCTTCGAACCAGACGGAGGACTCTTGGGCGCGGCTTCCGATTTTTGAACCGGCGTGACCGGTTTATCCACGGCCGGAGGAGGTGACGGAGCCGGCGCCGATGACACCGGCGGCTTTGTCGGTGATTCGTACGGAACGGCCACGCCCTGCGTCGCCAGCCACTGCCGGGCGACGCTGGATTTGACCGCAAAATTGATTGAAGTAATCGTCAGCCCGTCGGCCGCCTTCCGGGAGATCATCGTATTCACGCCCACCATGGCCCCCCGCCCGTCCAGCAGAGGTCCGCCGGAATTGCCGCGGTTCAGGCTGGTCTCGGTCTGAAAAATATCCTTTCCCTTCACGCCGTTGAAATTCTCGATCTCGGCGCTGATCGTCCCCGTGGTCAGGGTCCAGAGCCCGCCGGTTTCCGGATGTCCGATCGCCACGACCGGATCCCCGATCGCGACCTGATCGGGATCTCCCAGAGACACGACCGTCAGACCTGCCGGCGGATTTTCCATCCGAAGCAACGCCATGTCCAGGGCCGCATCGTAGCCCAGAAGCTTCGCCTCGACACGTCGGGTCAGGTCCTTGTCCATGTTGCCGGTCACACGGTCCGGTTTTAAAAACAGGCTGACATGGCGATACGGCCGGTTCGTTTCCTTGTTGATCACGACATGGGCGTTCGTAATCACCAGCCCGTCGGTCCGGATGATCGAGCCGGTCCCCCCGCTGCCCATGCGGCCGTCATCGCTGGCCAGTATCAGGACCACCCCCGGCCCGATGCTCTGATAGATCTCCTTCGGACTATTGGCCCATGCGGCAGTCGCACAAAACACGACGACCGCCAAAAACAGAAGGCCGGTTTCTATGCAAACGCTCCGCTTCATGACCCAGACTCCAACCGTGGACTACTTCGCCCGCTTCTCTTCCTCGGCGGCAAGACCCTCGAATGATTTTTCGGCGTTCTTCTTCACATAATCCCGAACGGCCGAGTTCAGCTCCTTGATCTTGTCCAGGCTGTTTTTGAAACTCTCCAGATCGAGACGCGCCAGCGCAAAGAGCTCGCTGGTCGAAGGATCGGTCCAGTGATCAATGATCATCACGCCGTTCAAGGTCGCGGAGGAGAAGGTCTTGATCGCCTGTTCGATATACTGTTCCTCGCTCGTGGCCGACGCGCCCGTCACGGCCCCTCCGCCCGTCGTCGAGGCGGCGTAATCCTTCATGAGCGAAGCGGTGTAGGTTTCAAAGATCTTGGTGATCTCAGCCCGCGCGCGGTTTTCCGCAGCGGTCCGCGCCAGCGGCGGATTGCGGACGCCGATCACGGATCCGACGCCATAGAACACCTTGCTGCCCGAGTCCTTGAACGCCCCGCTGCCCTTGGTCACCCATTCCGGCGGTTGAGCGCCGGCAGGCTGTTTGCCGGCACAGCCCGTCATTGAAACCGGCAGCAGCGCCGCCAGGATGATTCCCAAAACCACAACCCTTGCATTCATTCGCTTCATGGCATCCTCCTCTTGATTTGAATAGCGTTGACCGAAATGAACGTCCTCCGTTCCGATGTCTTTCAGAAAATATAATTCACCGCCAGGATCGGGCCGCTGAACACATCCTTCTCCCTGAAACAGAGAAAACCGGTCTGGCCGCAGGAGACTTGATTCGCAGGATAATCAATCCGTCGATAAGCGAATCCCGCCACCCCCACGAGCGGCCAGCGGATGCCGGCATAACTCAGTCCTCCCTCGATTGAAAAGCCCTGGATCAAGGCCAGATTCAAGTAACCGGCCCAGCGCGTGTCCGCCATGGGATGGTCAAGAAGGATCCCCGGACCGACACGGCCCAGTTCAACCGTCGTCGTACAACCCGTGCAACGGAGATCGGTCGTTTGCCCGTGTCGTAAATAACCCACGTAAGGACTCACCCCCCGCATGACCGTATAACCGACGGCGAGATTCACTTCCGTCAGATCGACCTTCGACTTTTGAAGAAACAACGGATCCGAGAAGGAAGACGGCTGCTCTGAAATAGTGAGACTCACGGCCGCCGCCTCGGCGCCGACGAACCAATGGTCATAGGAGGCATTCAGCGCCACCGCCGTCATCCAGTTTCCATCGGAAACGGGTGTTTCGATGCGGCGCGTTTCCGAGCCGTCCGTTTTTTCAATTTTTAACGTCCGTCTCAATGAGAAAAATTGTTCCTTGAGCCCCAGCGCAAACGTCAGTTCGCCCGCGGTCGCCGGCGGGATCGTCGCAGCGAGACCGACCGGCCCGATCAGAGCGATCAGAAAAACAGCGGCCCCGCCGAATCTCACCATGGATGGACGCTTCCCCGGTTTTCAGACAGAAAATCGGGTGTCATGATATCACACCATCGTTGCCGTGTCGAACCTGCATGCTGCGAACCGCAGCAGACATGTCACCGTGCCGGACGTTGACCGGGTTTCATGCGGCCCGATCCATCCCCTCGATGGGCCCGACGGAGCATCTCCTCGCCTTTTTCGATAATCAACATCCGGCCGCTGTTCCGAACCACGCCGCGGCGGGTCAGATCGGCCAGGACCCGTGAGACGGTTTCCCGCGAGGCGCCGACCATGTCGGCCAGTTCATGGTGCGTCGGCAGTCGGGTGATGATAAACCCGTCCTCCAGCGGCTTGCCGTGCAGCCGCGCCAGACGAAGCAGCATGCGCGCCACGCGCCCATAGACGTCCAGGAGCACCAGATCCTGAATCTTCTCATCCGCCCGGCGCAACCGCCGGCTCAACTCGATCAACATCTTGATCGCGATCTTCGGCTCGCGTTCGACCTGGTTCAAAAACGCGGATCGTTCCAGCACCAAAAGCTCCGTGGGCTCGACCGCGGTCACATGGGCCGAACGGGGTTCCTGATCCAGAAGCGCCATTTCGCCGAAGAAATCGCCCTGGCCCAGCATGTCCAGAATGATCTCGCGGCCGTCCTCGGATAGATGGACCACCTTGGCCCGTCCCGAGACGATCATGAACATGGCCTCCCCCGGATCATCCTCCTGCAGGATGATTGCCCCCTTTGAATAGGCGCGGGTCTTGACCAGCCGGTAGAGAAGATCAATCTCGGCCGCTTCCAGATCGGCAAAGAGGGGGATCTTTTGAAGCAGATTTTTCATTTTTAAATTTCCGGCGCAAAGAGGGGGCCATTCACTCTCGCTGACGGAAGCAGAACCGGTTTTTGATCTTTCAGAACTATAAGGGGTTTCCTTCCGATTGTCAAAGCAAATTTGTCCCGAAAAAGACCTTGCTAAGTTCCCGGGATTTTTGAGATAATGAGCCCGCTGATCGGAGAAAATAATGGCCCGACTGGGAGTCAATATTGATCATATCGCCACGCTGCGGCAGGCCCGCGGCGGAGCCGAACCGGACCCGATCGCGGCCGCCGTGTTGGTGGAACTCGCTGGCGCGGACGGTATCGTGGTCCATCTCCGCGAAGACCGCCGCCATATCAAGGACCGCGATCTGCATCTTCTGCGGGAGATGCTCCAGACCAAACTGGATTTAGAGATGGCCCCGGTGGAGGAAATCGTCAAGATCGCGCTGGACGTCAAGCCCCACATGGTCACACTGGTACCGGAACGGCGCGAAGAGCTCACGACCGAGGGAGGACTGGACGTCGCCGGAAACCGGGAAGCGCTCCGCGGTACGATCAACCTTCTCCATGACGCCGGTATCGCGGTCAGTCTTTTCATCGACTCGGATCTGGATCAGGTGAAGGCCTCGCACCGGATCGGCGCCGACTATATCGAGATCCATACCGGCCGATACGTCAATGCCAAGCTGCTCAAGGAACAGGACGCCGAACTGGAGGCGATCCAGCAAACCGCCAAGATGGCCTACAAAGTCGGGATGGGCGTCAATGCCGGTCACGGGCTCAACTACCGAAACATCAAGCGCCTTCTCCCGATCCATGAAATTGTCGAGTACAATATCGGCCACAGCATCATCTCGAGGGCCGTCATGGTCGGACTTCAACAGGCCGTACGGGAAATGAAAGACCTGTTGAACAAAGGTTGATTCCCATCATCCTCGGCATCGGCATAGACCTTGTGAAGAGCGATCGCATCAAGAACGCTGTCCGGAAATGGGACAAGCGGTTCTTGAACCGCATCTTCACCCCGCTGGAACAAGAATACGCCTTCGCACATAAACTCCCCCACCTCCATCTGGCCGGGCGGTTCGCCGTCAAGGAGGCCGTCTTAAAGGCACTCGGCACCGGCTGGAGCGGCGGCATTCGGTGGACCGAAATCAGCGTGATCAACGAACCCGTCGGCAAACCGCGCGTGGAAGTCGCCGGCACCGTCAAAAAACTAATGGACGAACGCGGCGTCAAAGAAATTCAGGTCAGCATCAGCCACGACACCGACTACTCGATCGCACAAGTGGTCTTGATCGCATGAAGAGGAAAAAACCCGGGTGATTGTGGTCACCGCCCAAGAGATGCAGCAACTGGATCGCCGGACGATCGAGGAGTTTCATATTCCAGCCGGCACTCTGATGGAAAATGCCGGTCTCCGCGTCGTGGAGGAGATCGAGAGCGCCTGGGGTTTCCTGAAGGGAAAGGTCGTTACGATCGCAGCCGGTAAAGGGAACAACGGCGGCGACGGACTGGTCGTCGCGCGGCTGTTGCTTGAGCGATCCGCCCGCGTCTCGGTCTTTCTTCTGACCCCGTCCGACCAATTGACCGGCGAAGCCTGGGTCAACCTCGAACGCTTTCAAAAAATCTCGGGCCGGATCCATATTCTAAAAGAGGGAACGCTCGGCGAACTGGAACGGGACCTGTCGCAGAGCGATCTGATCGTGGACGCCCTTTTCGGAACCGGCCTTTCATCCCCGGTCACAGGCCTTGCGGCCAACGTCATCGCTTCGATCAATGCCTCCGGAAAACCGGTCGTCGCGGTGGATCTCCCGTCCGGAATCCATACCGATACCGGCCGGGTAATGGGAATCGCGGTCAAGGCCGCGATGACCGTGAGCTTTGCGCTTCCCAAACGGGGTCTCCTGCTTTATCCCGGATCCGACTACACCGGCCGACTGAAGATCGTGGATATCGGAATCCCCCAGGCCTTGATCCGTCAACTTCCGGCCGATCTCGAATGGATCACCCCGGCTGATGTCGCCGACTCGCTCAAGCGCCGGCCGATCAGCGCCCACAAGGGAAGCTTCGGCCATGTCCTCGTGATCGCGGGCTCCGGCGGAAAAAGCGGCGCGGCCGTTATGGCCAGCCTGTCCGCGCTTCGGGCCGGGGCCGGCCTGGTCACGCTCGCGCTTCCATCCGGCCTGGAAGGGACGCTGCCCGACCGGCCGAATGAGATCATGACACTGCCCCTGCCCCAAACAGGTGATCGGTCTGTTGGAAAGGCCGCACTGGAACCTCTGATAAAGTTTTCGCAGGGCAAAACAGTCGCGGCAATCGGGCCGGGGCTATCGACCCATCCCGAAACAGCCGAGCTGGTCCGCGGCCTGATCGCGCAGCTTTCAATCCCGATGGTGATCGATGCCGACGGGCTGAACAACCTCGTCGGCCGCCTGGATTTATTAAAACAGGCCCGGGCGCCGATCGTGCTGACGCCGCATCCCGGCGAGATGGCCCGGCTGATCGGAGCGGCCGTTCCGGAGGTGCAGTCCGACCGTTTCGGGGTCGCGGCCGAGTTTGTGCGGCGCCACTCTGTCACACTTGTGCTGAAAGGCGCGCGAACGATAGTCGCCTCGAAATCCGGCACGATGACGATCAATTCGACCGGCAATCCCGGCATGGCTACGGCCGGCACGGGAGATGTCTTGACCGGCATGATCGCCGGTCTGATCGCACAGGGCCACGCGCCGGAGCAAGCGGCCCGCCTCGGAGTTTATCTGCACGGACTGGCCGGGGATCTGGCCGCGGCCGAGATCGGTGAAATCGGGCTTCTTGCCGGAGATTTGATTCATCGCATTCCGGCCGCGATCACGAAGGCGCTGGGTCCCGCATGAACAAAACCAGGGCCCGCCGCAATCGTTCTACCGGAACTTCAAAACCGATCAAACTGGGCTGGGTCAGCCGCTCCCCGGAGGAAACACGCGCATACGGCGAACGGATCGGAAGGCTCCTGACCGGGGGCGAGTGGCTTGCGCTGGAAGGAAAACTCGGAGCCGGAAAGACGCAGTTCATCCAGGGACTGGCGCGGGGATTGGAGATTACGGATCGTCCGGTCACCAGCCCCACCTTCGTGTTCGTCCATGAATTCCGAGGACGCCGCCCGTTCGCCCATGTGGATCTGTTTCGGATCGAGCGCGAGGAGGATCTGCTGGATCTCGGCATACTGGAATATCTTGACAGCCCATGGGTGGTTGCGATTGAATGGGCCGACAAGGCGGGACGTTTCCTGCCGGCCGAACGACTCACCATCCGACTGACCCACCTGAGCGAGACAAGCCGGACGATCGAGATCGAAGCGGCCGGCGCACGGGCAAAAAAAATACTGGATGATCTAAAAAGAAAGAATTGATGGATAAAGAATCCGCACGCATCGTCCTCGACAACCTCAGGACCTACATTCAGATGTACCGGGAATGGGGATTGGAGGGGATAAGCGTAAACCTGAACATCGAAAAACCAGCGAGCAAAGCGAGCGAAAGGGGGAGGCTCCATCCGGCTGTGCCGGTGGAGGGGGCGACGCGAGCCCCTATGATAATATCAAAATCCGCCGCGCTCGCCGCCCTTCGAACCGAGATCGGCGACTGCACGCGGTGCAAACTGCACACCGGCCGGACCCATCTCGTGTTCGGGACGGGCGACCCGGAAGCTGGACTGATGTTCGTGGGCGAAGCGCCGGGCGAGGATGAAGACCGGCAGGGCCTGCCCTTTGTGGGCAAGGCCGGACAGCTCCTCACCCGCATCATCGAGGCGATGGGACTCAAACGGGAGAGCGTTTATATCGCGAACATCATCAAATGCCGTCCGCCCCGCAACCGGAATCCGGAGCCGGATGAAATCGCCTCCTGCTCCCCGTTCATCCAACGGCAGATCGAGATCCTGCGGCCCAAGGTGGTCTGCGCGCTGGGAAGCTTCGCGGCCCGGACCCTTCTGGGCACGGGACAAAAGATCTCGCAGCTCCGCGGACGATTTCATGATCTGCCGATCCTGTCGTCCGACGGCTCCACGGCCGGGATCAAGGTCATGCCGACCTTTCATCCGGCTTACCTGCTGAGAAACCCGGACGATAAAAAACGGGTCTGGGAGGACATGAAAATGATCATGCGTGAACTGAATCTGCCTGCGCGGACGGCCGGAAGCGGGGCGCCCCCATGAAACGTCTCTGGGCGCCGTGGCGCATGCCGTATCTGAAAAAAAGCCAACCCAAAAGCTGCATCTTTTGCGTAAAGACAAAACAGAACGATGATCGGGCCAACCTGATCCTGTACCGGGGGCGGCATGCGTTTGCGATGATGAACCTCTACCCCTACAGCAACGGGCATCTCCTCGTCTCGCCGTACCGCCACGTCGGCTCCATCGAGGATCTCGACCCGGCAACGCTGACGGACCTGATGCGGACCGCACAACGGGCGCTCCGGGCGGTCCGGCTCGTCTTCAAGCCGGACGCCTTCAACCTCGGCATCAATCAGGGCCGCGAGGCCGGCGCCGGAATCGAGTCTCACGTCCATCTTCATGTCGTTCCCCGCTGGAACGGCGACACCAACTTCATGCCGGTGTTGACCGACACCCGCGTCATCCCGGAGCACCTCGAATCCAGTTACGACAAACTGCTTCCCCTGTTTCAGATCGCCCGGCGAAAAATAAAGGTGAAACGATGATTCGCGTTCTGATCTTCATCCTGGTCCTGCTTCTGGGTTTCACGGTCGTCGTCAAGAACACCGATCAGACGGTGGTGCTCCAGTACTTCTTCAGTCTGGCCACCCCGCCGATTCCGGTCTATCAACTCGTCGCCAGCGTATTCATCCTGGGAATGCTTCTGACCGGCCTGATGATTTTTCCGGAATGGGTCCGGATGCGTCTGGAAATACGTCGCCAGCGGAAATCCCTCCAGCGCATCGAGGATGAAATGGCCCGCCTGCGCCCCCCGAGTCCCGAGATGAGTTCCAAGCCACGGGAATCCAGAGGAGAAGAGACGTAAACGGACGTTCTAAAACCATGACCGACCTCACCCCCCTGATGAAACAATACAAAGACATCAAGCAGCGTCACACGGACGCCGTCCTGTTTTTTCGCGTGGGCGATTTCTACGAGATGTTTTTCGAGGACGCCGTGATCGCCTCCAAGATACTCGAGATCGCGCTGACCTCCCGCGACAAATCCAAGGAAGACGCGGTGCCGCTCTGCGGCATTCCCTATCACGCCGCCTCGACCTACATCGCCAAACTGATCCGGGCCGGAAAGAGCGTCGCGATCTGCGACCAGGTTGAGGACTCCGCGACGGCCAAGGGGCTGGTCCGCCGCGAAGTGGTCCGGGTCGTCACCCCGGGCACATTGATCGAACCGGAGCTTCTGACCGCCGATGAAAACAACTACCTTGCGTCCGTCGCTTTTTCCAAGACCGGCTGCGGTTTGGCCTTCGTGGATCTCTCGACGGGCGAGTTCAACCTGACCCAGTTCGACGGCCCCGCCGCGGAAGACGAACTGCGTTCCGAACTGAGCCGCCTGGAACCCAAAGAGATCCTTCTACCCGAATCGGAGCAGGCACGGGTTGAGGCCTGGATGAAGCAGCCGGCCGACGCTTCGACGTCGGCGGCGCAGCTACGCCGGTTTACCGACACGGCCTTTCATCCCGGAACGGCCCGGCAGGCGCTTCTGGATCATTTCCACCTTCAGTCCCTGGCCGTTTTCGGCTGCGAGGAAATTCCGACGGCCGTCGCGGCCGCAGGCGCGCTCCTGCGTCATCTTCAAGAGACCCAGCTCACGGCCCTGGGACATTTAAACCGTTTAAGACAGTACCGGCGCGCGGATCATCTCATTCTGGACTCGATCGCGCAACGGAATCTGGAGCTGACCCGGCGTCTGATTGACGGCCGGCCGGATGGCTCGCTGCTCTGGGCGCTGGACCGGACTCTTACGCCGATGGGTGCGCGCCTTCTCCGAAACTGGCTGCTTCAGCCGCTGCTGGATATCGCCGCGATCCGGATGCGACAGTCCGCGATCGAAACCTTCCTGATCGAGACGACACGGCGCGCCCGTCTCCGCGCTATCCTGAAGAAGATCGCCGACCTGGAACGAATCATCGGACGGATTTCGCTCGGATCGGGCGGTGCCCGCGATCTGGTTCAACTCAAGACCTCGATCACACAGCTTCCGGCCGTCTACAAAGGTCTGTCGGAACAAGACCCCTCGGACCCGGGATCGGCCGGGCCTTCCATTCTGGAATCGATCCGCACCGGGTGGGACGATCTCACCGATCTCCAGTCTCGTATTGAACAAACGCTGGTGGACGACCCGCCGCCGGGGCTGCGCGACGGCGGATTCATCCGGGACGGCGTGGATCCGGCCCTGGACGAGTTGAAAATGATCTCCCGTGATGGAAAACGCTGGCTCTCGGCGCTGGAAGCGAAAGAGCTGGAGCGGACCGGGATCGACTCGCTCAAGGTTCGCTATAACCAGGTGTTCGGTTACTACATCGAGGTGACGAAAACGCACCTCTCGCGCGTGCCGCCGGATTACCACCGCAAACAGACGCTGGTCAATGCCGAGCGGTTCATCACGCCCGAACTAAAAGAACTGGAAACCAAGGTCATCGGGGCGGAGGAACGCAGCCGGGGGCTTGAAACCGAAATCTTCGAGCGGCTGCGGGTCGAAATCGCGGCCGCGGCGTCGCGTGTCCAGACGATGGCCCGGTCGGTCGCCCTTCTGGATGTTTTAGCCGCGCTGGCCGAGGTCGCGGCCGCGGAGCATTATGTCAAACCGGAGGTTCACGACGGCGACGATATCCGGATCACCGACGGCCGCCATCCGATGCTGGAGCGGATGCTGCCCGGAGGGGCCCGGTTCATTCCGAATGATGCGATGATGGACCGGCAGGACAACCGTCTTCTGATCATCACCGGACCCAACATGGCCGGCAAATCGACCTACATGCGGCAGGTGGCGCTGATCGTGATCATGGCCCAGATCGGCGGCTTCGTGCCGGCTGCGGAGGCCCGAATCGGATTGGTGGACCGGATCTTCACCCGGATCGGAGCTTCGGACGATCTGATGGGCGGACAGAGCACCTTCATGGTCGAGATGACCGAGATGGCCGCCATTCTTCACCAGTCCACCGGACGGAGCCTGATTTTGCTGGACGAGATCGGCCGGGGGACCAGCACGTTTGACGGCGTCAGCATCGCCTGGGCCGTGGCCGAATACCTTCACGATCCGGTCCGTTCGGGCGCGCGGACGCTTTTCGCGACCCATTACCACCAGCTCACCGAGCTGGCTTTGACTTTTCCGGGAATAAAGAATTACAATATCGCCGTTCGCGAATGGAACGACGAGATCATTTTTTTAAGAAAGATCGTGGCGGGCGGGACCGACCGCAGTTACGGCATCCAGGTGGCCCGGCTGGCCGGCCTGCCTCACGAGGTCATTCGCCGGGCGAAGGAGATCTTGGCCAACCTGGAGAGCGGAGAGTTCAACGAGTTCGGCCAGCCCCGGTTGGCCTCGGTTCCGGATCGGCCGTCGACCGCCGTGAATGCCGGCGCGGATCCCAACGACACCGCCCAGATCAACCTCTTTAATCCGGCGACCCATTCCGTCGTCATTGAGGAGCTACGGAAAATGGATCTTGACCATCTCACGCCGCTGGAGGCGCTCAACCGCCTTCATGAACTGAAAAGGAAAACCGAGGGCAAAATTGAAACGGACACCTGATACGGGAAAGGAATAGACGATGCCCCACAAAGACAGCCGAGTCAAGCTGGCCATTATCGGCGGAGGCCGGGGGGGCAAGGCGCTTGTGGAGCTCCTGTTCACCGATCCCACCGTCAAGATCGTCGGCATCGCCGATCTCAATCCGAAGGCACCGGCGATGCTCCTGGCCAAACGCCTGAAAATCCCGCATGCCACCGATTATCGCAAGATCCTGAAGAACAACAACGCCAATCTCGTGATGGATGTCACCGGCCGTCCCTCGATTGAGAAGGACATCGCACGGGTCGCCCCCCGGGCCGAGATCATCGGCGGACACAGCGCACGGTTCATGTGGGAAATGATCGGGGCCCGAATCAAAAGCCGCGAAGAAATCCAGCGGCTGCTGATCGAGTACCAGTCGCTCTACGATCTCGGATTAAAGCTCACGGCCAGTGAGAATCCGGAGAAACTCTATCTCACGATCGTTGACTACGCGACCAATCTTACCAATACACCGGCCGGCAGCCTGACCATCTTTGATGAAAAACGGGGCGAGATGTCCATTGCCGCGGTAAAAGGCGTCTCCAAGCAATTTTCATCCAAGACCCGGTGGAAGGTCCGGCAGGGCGGATTGACCAGCCACATTTTAAACCAAGACGAACCACTGGCGGTCCAGGATATCAAACGATACCCGAAGTTTGACAACCCCATCATGCTGCGGGAGGGCATTCGTTCCCTGATCGCCTCGCCTTTGAAAACCGAGGGGAGGATCGTGGGCATCCTGTATGTCGATGACTTCAAACCGCGCCAGTACACCACCCGCGAGGTTTCACTCCTGTCGCTCCTTTCCACCTTTGCCGCGATGGCGATCGAAAAAACCAAGCTGCTGGAAAGCACACGGCTGCTGGCCATCACGGATGAATTGACCGGCCTCCACAATCACCGCCATTTTCGCCAGCAGTTGGCCATCGAGATCAGCCGGGCCGAGCGATACCACCGGTCGCTTTCCCTCATGATGATCGACATCGACTACTTCAAACATTATAACGACACGAACGGGCATTTGAAGGGCAACGAGGTGCTGAAGGAAATGGGCCGTCTCTTAAAAGAGATGAGCCGCGAGGTGGACATCGTGGCCCGGTACGGCGGCGAGGAATTCTCGATCGTCATGCCCGAGACGAATCGTCGCAAAGCCCGGGCCATCTCGGAGCGCCTCCGAAAAAGGATCGAATCCCACAAATTCGAAAACGCCCGCAAGCAACCCGATAAGAGGCTCACCATCAGTATCGGCCTGGCCTCCTACCCCGAGAACGCAGGCACGGCGTTTGAAGTCATCGAGCAGGCCGACAAGGCGCTGTACGAGGCGAAGCACACCGGCCGCAACACCGTCTGCGTTTCTCACCGGAAATGGAAGAGCGCAGGAACCGTCCATCCGCGTCTTTCCCGGTAGGCATCATCCCTAAAACGTTTCAACCGCCCGGCAGAAAGGCTTCAAACGGCCGGGTATCCGCGGCGACGGGCCCCAGAACCGTGAGAGAGAGTTTTCGGGTGTCCAGCAATTGATCGCCCAACCGCTCGACCTGACGTTTCGAAACTTTATTGATCTCGCCGAGCGTCTCTTCGAGTGTGAAGAACCGCCCGAAGAAAATCTCGTCCTTGGCCAGGCGGCTCATCCGGCTGTTCGTGCTTTCCAGGCTGAGCAGGGTGCCGCCCTTCATCTGGTCCACGGCCCGCCTCAATTCATCGCTTCGGATTCCGCGTTCCCGCAGTCGACGCAGTTCCCGGATCGTCACATTCAAAACCTGGCGGATCGCCTTGGGGCTGGACGCGGCATACACCGTCAACATGCCGGCGTCTTTGAAGCCGGCGAAATGCGAATAAATCGAATAGACCAGGCCCCGTTTCTCACGGACCTCCTGAAACAACCGCGAACTCATCCCCCCGCCCAGCAGCGTGTTCAAGGCATACATGCCGTACCGGTCGCGATGGGCCAGCGGGAGTCCCGGAAGCCCCAGACAGAGATGCGCCTGTTCGAGTTTTTTGCGACGGATCACGAGACGACCGTCGGCCACCGGCAAGGAAGGACGCCAGGACGATCCCCGCTCGGAAGCGCGGCCGAACGTGCGGAACGCCCGGTTCAGCTGCTTGATCAGCGCGGACCGGTTAAATCGTCCGGCCGCCGAAATGACGATGCGACCGGGAAGGTACTTCCGGTTTAAATAGTCCAGAATTTTTCGACGGGAAACCGCACGGACGATCTTGACCTCCCCCAGGATCGGTCGGCCGATCGGGTTCCCCCGCCAGACATTTGCGGTATGGAGGTCGTGAACCAGGTCTTCGGGATCGTCCTCGACCATCTTGATCTCTTCCAGGATGACCTTCTTTTCACGCTCAATCTCGGCGGGGCTGAAGCGGGAATGGCGGAAGAGGTCCGACAGGAGATCCACGGCCCGGGGAAGATGTTCGTCAACCATCTTGGCGTAGAAGACCGTGGTCTCGCGCGATGTAAAGGCATTGAGCTCGCCGCCCAAGCCGTCCATCTCCTGCGCGATCTGCCGGGCCGACCGGCGGGCCGTGCCCTTGAAGAACATGTGCTCGATAAAGTGGGAAAGCCCGGCCTCGGTGTCGTCTTCATCGCGCGACCCGACCTCGACCCAGATTCCCAGCGAGGCCGATTTCACAAACGGGATCTCTTCCATCACGACCCGTATCCCGTTGTCCAGAACCTCTTTGTGAAACGGCCGTTGGACCATCTACCCCTTCTTGCCTTCCGCCTCGGTCTTCAGAACATCTTTGCGGCTGAGGCGGATCTTCCCCTGCTTGTCCACCTCCAAAACCTTGACCATGATCTCATCGCCCTCATTGACCTCATCCTGGACCCGGTTCACGCGATGCTCCGCCAGCTGGGAAATATGGACCAGGCCGTCCACCCCCGGAAGAATCTCGACAAACGCGCCGAAGTCCATGATCTTGACCACCTTGCCCTTATAAATTTTTCCGACCTCGACATCCTCGGTAATCTTGCCGATCATCTCCATCGCCATCTTGGCCGCCTCGGCGTCGACGGAGGCGATCAGGATCGTTCCGTCATCCTCGATGTCGATCTTCACGCCTGTCGCCTCGACGATTCCCCGGACGACCTTGCCGCCCGGCCCGATCACCTTGCCGATCATATCCTTTTTCACATGCATCGTGAAGATCCGGGGCGCCAGCAAGGAAAGCTCCGCTCGCGGCGCGGCGAGGGACTCGGCCATCCGATCCAGGATATGAAGCCGGCCGACGCGGGCCTGTTCCAGCGCCTCGCGGAACAGCGACTCCGTAATGCCCGGTATTTTCATGTCCATCTGAAGGGCCGTTACCCCTTGACGGGTTCCGGTCACCTTGAAATCCATGTCGCCCAGATGATCCTCCAGTCCCAGGATGTCCGAGAGGATCACGGTCTGCGAACCTTCCTTGATCAGACCCATCGCGATGCCGGCCACGGGGGACTTGATCTGCACACCCGCGTCCATCAGGGCCAGCGTCCCGCCGCAGACCGTCGCCATGGAAGAAGAACCGTTCGACTCCAGAATGTCCGAGACAATCCGGAGGGTATACGGAAAGGCTTCCCGGCTCGGGATGACCGGCCTCAAGGCCCGCTCGGCCAGGGCCCCATGCCCGATTTCCCGTCGGCCCGGTCCACGCATCGGACGGGCCTCGCCCACCGAAAACGGCGGGAAGTTGTAATGCAGCATGAAGGTCTTCGTGGACTCGCCTTCGAGCGCGTCGATCCGCTGTTCATCGTCGGCCGTCCCGAGCGTCACCACGGCCAGGCTTTGCGTCTCGCCACGCGTGAAGAGGGCCGAGCCGTGCGTTCGGGGGAGTATCCCCACTTCGCATGTGATCGGCCGGATCGCGGAGCAGCCGCGCCCGTCCGCCCGGATGCCCTTGTTCAGGATCATTTGCCGGACGGCATTTCGCTCCAGTTCGTGAAAGACCTCGTTGATTTCACGCGTGCGGTCCGCCTCGGGCGTGTTGATCTCTTTGACAACCCCTTTTAGAATATCGCCCAGCTGTTCTTCGCGGGCCGACTTGTTCGGGATCAGAACGGCCTCTTCGACCCGCTTGAGGCTCTTGGACTTGACCGACTCGACCAACGAAGGATCCGCCGTTTTCTGGACCGTCTCACGTTTCGGTTTTCCGGCCAGCTCCCGAAGCTTTAAGATCACCTGGATGATTTTCTTGATCTCGGCATGCGCCAGGGAAATCGCATCGATCATCGTCTGTTCCGAAAGTTCGTGGGCGCCGCCTTCCACCATCATCACGGCGTCCTGCGTTCCGGCCACCACCAGATTCAGATCGCTCGCCTCAATCTCGGCAAACGACGGATTGGCGACAAAACGGCCCTCGATCCGACCGATCCGGACCGCGGCAACCGGGTCTTTAAGCGGGATGTCCGAGATGGTCAATGCCGCGGAAGCCGCCGTGATCGCCAGCAGATCGGAAACGTTCCCCTGATCGGCCGACAAAACCGAGGCGATGACCTGTATATCGAAATAAAAACCTTTCGGAAAGAGCGGCCGCAACGGCCGGTCGATCAGGCGGCTGGCCAGAATCTCCCGTTCCGAGGGACGGCCTTCGCGTTTGAAGAAGCCGCCGGGGATCTTTCCGGCTGCGTAGGCCCTCTCCTGAAAATCGACGGTGAGCGGAAGAAAATCCACGCCCGTCCTCGCGACCTTCGAGGCCACGGCCGTGGCCAGCACCACCGTATCGCCGTACCGGGCCATGACCGCACCATCGGCCAGTTTGGCCATGCGACCGGTTTCCAAGATCAACTGTTTACCCCGAATTTCCAATTCGACTTGATGAACCATGAAAACACCCCCCCTTTTTTTAAAAATCTCAGTTTTGAAATTTGAGACTCTAAATCAGCCTGGCGGCTCTCGGGGGCAGGAAGTAGGGAGGCAGGCGCCCCATCGCGGCGGAGGCGACTCCCTTCCTATCTCCTTTCCCCAAGGCCTGATGAACACTCGTCCAAGACGGACGAAATTACTTGCGAATGCCGAGCTTCTCGATGATTTGTTTGTACCGATTGACATCTTCGCGTTGGAGATAATTCAACAACTTCCGGCGCTGGCTGACCATCCGGAGCAGGCCGTGACGCGAATGGTTATCTTTCTTGTGCATCTTGAAATGATCCGACAACGAATTGATCTGGCTGCTGAGCAGAGCGATCTGGACCTCCGGTGAACCCGTATCCTTCGGATGGGAGCCGAATTTCTTCATGACATCGAGTTTCTGTTGCTTTTCCAACATGACCTTGTTCTCCTTGTCTTAAATATGTTACTGGTTTTTCCAGTCACGATCCATTTACTCTTTCGCCGATACCAAAACCTTGTCCAATCGGAACAGATCCCCTTTTCCGACCGGGCCGGAATCGGGAGCGTCCGACCGTTCCACCAGGGCCTCCGCAAGGGCGATCAAATCACCGGCGACATTATACACCAAAACCGATTGTCCTGTCTTGAATTCTTTTGGGAGCCGCCCCAACGCCTGCATCCCGATCGACGTGCCGTGCAGCAGCATCCGGGCCCCTTGAACCGTCACGCTCAGGCTGGGAAAATCCTTCAAGATCCACGCGGCCGACAGCACCCGTTCCCCCATCCGGCCTTCCTGCACGGCCGTCTCGACCTCCGAAAGCGTCATCGCCTCCTCGATGCGGAACGGGCCGGAACGGGTTCGAACCAGATGATGCAGATGGGCCCCGATGCCCAGTTGCTCGCCGATATCGGCGCAGAGCGTCCGGATATAGGTTCCCTTGGAACAGGTCACCTCGAACGTCACATCGTTCCCCTCCATCCGGATCAGATCGAGCCGCCAGAGGAACACCGTCCTCTCGGCCCGCTCCACCTCGCGCCCGGCCCGCGCGGCCTTGTACAACGGCTGCCCGTTAATCTTGACGGCGGAATACATCGGCGGCAGCTGTTTAATTTCTCCGCGAAACGAGACGATCACATCGCGAACGCGGTCTTCCGTCAAACCGTCCACCGCACGGCGGACGAGGACTTTCCCCGTGGCGTCCTGCGTATCCGTCGTCTCCCCGAGGCGCATCACGGCACGGTACTCTTTATCGGATTCGGTCAGGAACCGCGCCAGTTTGGTGGCCTTTCCGAGGCAGATCGGCAATACACCGGTGGCCGCCGGATCCAAGGTTCCGGTATGCCCGACCTTTTTGACCTTCAGGAGGGAGCGCAGACGGGCCACGACATCGTGTGAGGTCCATCCCGCCGGCTTATTGATGTTTAAAAAACCGTCCACGTCATCCTTCCTTCAAGGCTCGTTTTAATCGGTCGGCCAGATAATTCTGCAGATAGCCCGGCGCTTCCGGCAGTTCAAAACCGGCGGCGGCCGGATGCCCGCCGCCGCCGAAACGCCCAGCCAGCCCCGCGAGATCCACCTCGCAGTCCGGCGTCCTCCTAAGACTGATTCGCTGGTCCTCAAGATTGTACAGAAGGAAGATCGCGGGCGCGGCGTTCCGGTCGGAATTTTTCGTCATTGCCTGACGGAGCGCCTCGGCCACCTCGCTGGTGTATCCTTTGCATAATACCGCCACGATCCTCAGACCATCGTCCGTTGTCTTTTCCAGACGGGTCCGCATCGCCAGCGCGGTGCTGTCGGACAGTTCCCGGCTGGCGGTCCGATAAGCCTCCTCCATCCGGGGTGAATATCGGAGATCGGTATCGAGATGAAGCAGTTCCCGATATGCAACCGTTCCTCCGAGCGCGGCGACCGTCAGGGCCAGTTCACGGGAACCCCGAAGCTTGTGCACCCACCGATCGTTATCATCCGCCAGCATAACGACCTTTTCAAACCGCTTCAGACTCGCCGGCGCCTTGCCGAGAAGCGCCTCGGCTGAAATCAGATAATCGTACAAAAGCCGCGCGGCCGAGAACCGATTGCTGGCGACCCAGCCGGTCAGGCCGAGGGCTTCCATTTCGTTTACATCTTTTTCCAGCGCAATCGTGTGGTGATCGATCCAGAAAATTCTCCATCCTTGACGGACCAGACCCTTGAAAAGCGTCTCGGTCTTTTGATCCTTCCAGGTGATGTCCGAAATCCAGAGGTCCTGCGGTTCCTTCGAAGTCCGCGTCGCCTCTTCGATCACACTATCCACATCGGAGGGATGGGCGAAAACGGGCGTGACCCGCGACTCCCCGTAGAACCGTCCCACGCAGGCCGCGGCCGCGACCCCGTCCAGGCAGAACGGGCCGTGCGAGACAACGACGGCCGTTTGCTCTTTCTTCGCAGGCGGACGCTTCACGAACCGGGCTCTTTCATCTGGTCCATCAGCTTGTAGATCTTCTCGGCCTCTTCGGCCGTGTGGTCTTCACGAAAACTCAGTTCCGGCACAAACCGGAGTTTCAATCGCCGTCCCAGTTCGCTTCGGATGAACGGCCGGGCTGCATCCAGGCCTTCAAAGGTCCGACCGGCATCCGATCCCAGTACACTGACGAAGACCTTCGCGTTCCGCAGATCATCCGAAACCGCGACCGCGGTGACGGTCACAAACCCGATGCGGGGGTCTTTGACCTTGGTCATCAATATCTCGGCAATCTCCATCCGGATCTGATCCCCCACCCGTTCCGACCGTTTATAGTCAGCCATCGAGACAACCTTCCCGTCTTTCATCGGGCCGGGGGCGGACGGCCCCGGACCTCTCACAGTAATTCCAGACGATAATCCGTGATTTCGACGCTCGGCGTTCCACGGATTGCGCCGATCACCTTGTCCAGCACCTCGTTGATGAAATCCTTCCGATTGCCGACGCAGGCCACCCCCAAAACCGCCTTCTGCCAGAGATCCTGATCGTCCACCTCGGAGATCGAGATGTTGAACCGCTGTTTGAGTCGGTCTTTGAGGCTTTTGATCACCTGCCGTTTGTCTTTGAGCGATCCGCTTTCCGGAAGAAACAACTCGACAGTACAGATCCCGATGATCATAGGAAGTGCGGATGAGGTTAAAGTTTGGCGGCGATCTTATCGACGACGAACGCTTCGATCACGTCCCCGACTTTGATGTCGTTGAAATTCTCAACGCCGAGACCGCATTCATAGCCGGTCTGAACCTCGCGCACGTCGTCCTTAAACCGCTTCAAGGAAGACAGCTTTCCCGTATAGATCACCACGTTGTCGCGGAGGACACGGACGCCCGCGCCGACCCGCGAAATCATTCCTTCGGTGACATAGGCCCCGGCGATCGTTCCCACTTTCGTGATATTGAAAACCTGACGCACTTCGACCCGGCCGGTCACCCGCTCCTTCAACGTCGGATCCAGCAACCCTTCCATGGCCGCGCGAATGTCGCCAATGGCGTCGTAAATGATCGTGTAGGACCGTACATCCACTTTTTCACGCTCCGCCACGGCAGCCGCCTTGGTCTCCGGCCGGACATTGAAACCGATGATCGTGGCATTGGACGCGCTGGCTAGGAGGACGTCGGTCTCGGTGATCCCCCCGACGCCGCCGTGGATCACGTTCAGCTTCACGGCCGGCGTGCTCAACTTGGTCAGCGACTCCGTCAAGGCCTCGACCGATCCCTGCACATCCGCCCTGAGGACCAGGTTCAGCTCCTTCAACGTGCCTTCTTTGATCCGGTTGTAAAGATCCTCGAGCGTGACGCGGTGCTGCAGCGCCAGCTTGGCCGTCCGTTCTTTTTGCAGACGGTCCGTGGCAATTTCGCGGGCGACCCGTTCTTCGCGAACGGCCACGAAGGTATCACCGGCCTGGGGCACGCCCGGCATGCCGATCACCTCGACCGGCTGCGACGGACCGGCCGATGGAACCTTTTTCCCCTCGTCGTCAATCAGAGCCCGGACACGACCGAAGAAGGTCCCGGTCACGAAGGCATCTCCGATATTCAGGGTCCCGGACTGAACCAGGACCGTGGCGACCGGACCGCGGCCCTTGTCCATCTTGGCCTCGATCACGATCCCCTTCGCCAGCCGTTTCGGATCGGCCTTCAGTTCCAGCACATCGGCCTGGAGAAGAATCATCTCGAGCAGCGCATCCAGATTCAGTTTTTTCTTGGCCGAGACCTCCACAAATATGGACTGGCCTCCCCAGGCCTCCGACATCAGATTGTGCTCGGCCAGTGCGCTCTTCACGCGCTCGGAGTTCGCCTCCGGCTTGTCGATCTTGTTGATCGCGACGATGATCGGAACGTTCGCCGCGCGGGCGTGGTTGATCGCCTCGATCGTCTGCGGCATCACGCCGTCATCCGCCGCGACCACCAGCACCACGATATCCGTCACCTTCGCCCCACGCGCCCGCATGGCGGTGAAGGCCTCATGACCCGGCGTGTCCAGAAAAGTGATCTTCCGATCGCCCACCTTCACGGTATAGGCCCCGATATGCTGGGTGATCCCTCCGGCCTCTCCGGCGGCGACCTTGGTGGACCGGATCGCATCCAAGAGGGAGGTCTTCCCATGATCCACATGACCCATGATCGTGACGACCGGAGACCGGGAATCGAGCGCATCCGCTTCCGGAGCGCCATCATCCCCCGACAAGAGATATTCCTCCGTCTGTCCCTGGACCACTTCGGCCTTGAGTCCGTACCCCTCGGCGATCAGGACGCCGGCCGACAGATCCATCGGCTGATTGATCGCCGCCATCGTCCCCATCTCCATGAGCTTCCGGATGACTTCGGTGCTCTTCTGACCGATCAGTTCGGCGTAATCTTTGACGGTTAATCCTTCCGATAGTTTGATCATCTTTTTCCGCGGTTTGGTAATTTCCGCAACGCCCGCGGGAGCGGACATCCGCCGGGACTTCTCATCGCGATGCCCCGCCGGGCGAATATCCCGCCAGCTGCTCAATTCATACTGATAATCGGCCAGGGGGTTCTCCTTGGTCTTCTTGGATTTTTTTGCTTTTTTGCCTCGCTGCTTTAACCGATCGGAAAGCTCCTGCTTGGCCAGCTCGAAAAGATCGGTCTTCAGGAGTTTATGTTTGGCGGGAGGCGCCGCCGGCGATGCAGGCGCTTCCTTGCCGGGAACCACGGACGGCACGCCTTCAGACACGGGTTGCGGCGCCGCTCCTGCCGCGGGAATCGCCGCCGTCACCGGCTCCGCCGAATGGGCCGCAGTGGTCGATGGCCCGACAACGGCCTGTGCCTCCGGCAAAGGCGACAAGGACGGAGCGGCCACGACCGGTTCCGGGATCGGCTCCGCCTTCTTCTTGATCAGTATCCGCGTCTTTCTCTCCGGCTCGGGTGCTGGAGCCGGCTCGGTCTTCTTCAGCTTTACGATTTTGGGAGCCGGCTTGACGGCTTTTTTAGCCGGAACGGCCGTTTTGGACGGCTTTGCGGCCGAAGCGGCCTTGGAGGGTTTGGTCTTGGTTGAAGCAGCCGGGGCAACCGTTTTTTTCTCCGGCTTTGCCGGGGTCGCCGCCTTTTTGTATCTCTCAAGGACCTGCTTGACGGCCGACTCTTCCACGCTGGAGGACGGACTGGCGGCACGGCTGCCGAGGGCCTTCAGTTCGGCCAGCAGCTCTTTTGTCCCGACCTTTATTTTTTTTGCGAGTTCGGATACCTTCATGTTTTCCAATATACGTTTCCTCTATTCGGTCGAGTCACCCGGCGAAGAAGGAGACTCGACCTTCGTTTCATGGCCCTTCAGATGGTCCTGAGCCGCCGATAGAATCTTCTCGGCCGTCTTCCCGCCGATCTTCGGCAGTTCCATTAATTGTTCCTTGGTGGCCGCCGCAATCTTCTCGATCGAATCGAATCCACCCGCCGTTAATACATCCAGCAGCTTTTTCCCGACTCCCGGAAGTTCGAACGGCACGTCCCCCGTTAGTTCGCCTTCGGTGGCCGGTCCGCCCGCGGCCGCATCGGCGGCGGCCCGCTCGGCGTCCCTTGCCTTCTGTTTGGCTTCGGCCTCGGCCTGCGCCCGGTGCTCATGGGCGATCGCCTCTTCGATTTCTTCGGCGCGCTCCTGAGCGCGCTCCTTTTCATACTCGCTCTCGCCCATAATGTCAATCTTCCAGCCGGTCAGTTTGGCCGCCAAACGGACGTTCTGGCCGTTCTTTCCGATCGCCAGGGAGAGCTGGTGATCCGAGACCACGACAAGCGCGGTCTTCTTTTCCTCGTCGATCCCGACCTTCTCCACGGCCGCGGGATTCAAGGCCTCGCCGATGAAGACCCGCGGATCCGGGTTCCATGCGATGATGTCGATCTTCTCACCGCGAAGCTCGCGCACCACGGCCTGAACGCGCGAACCCTTGACGCCCACGCAGGCCCCGACCGGGTCAACCGCCTTATCTTTGGACGAGACCGCGATCTTGGTCCGGTCTCCGGGTTCGCGGACGATCCCCTTGATCTCGACGATCTTCTCGGCCACCTCCGGCACCTCCAGCTTGAACAGCTCCGACACGAAATTGGAATGGGTGCGGGATAGAATGATCTGCGGGCCTTTGGCCGATTTCTTGGCTTCCAAAAGCAGCGCACGGATGCGGTCGCCGCGACGGTAATTCTCACGCGGGGCCTGTTCCGAAACCGGAAGCAGCGCTTCGGTCTTGCCCACCTCGACGATGTAATTACGCCGCTCCTGCCCCAGGACGATACCGTTGACCATTTCGCCCTGGCGGCCCGAGTATTCCTTGTAAACGGCCTCCCATTCGGCTTCGCGGACGCGCTGGAAAATGATCTGTTTGGCCGTCTGTGCGGCGATCCGACCGAAGTCTCCCGTTTCAAGAACCAGGCCGATCTCATCCCCCAGCTCGGCGCCGCTGTCCACCGCCTTGGCCTCATCCAGTGAAATCTCCTGTTGTGGATGGGCGACCGTCTCGACCACCGTTCGCAGCGAAACGACCTCGATCTCGCCGGTCTGGCGATCCAGCCGGACCTGGACGTTCTCGTCGGCGCCATACCGCTTTTTGGCCGCGGTCTGTACCGCCATCTCGACTGCGCTGGCGATCTTCTGACTATCGATTCCCTTTTCCCGGCCGATTTGCTCGATCACGGCCAGCAGCTCACGATTCATGAATTTCTTCCTCCCGATTTTCGCTTATTTTATTTTTCACCATTCGACTTCGAGTCGGGCATGGGCGATCTCCGTCAGTGCGACCCGAACCGGATCGCCGTCATCCGGCTTAATCGCCACATGATCCTCGTGCAGGCCCTGCAGCCGCCCGATGATCACCCATGTCCCGTCCATCGGACGGGCCAACTTCAACCGGACCAATTTTCCCGTGGACCGTTGATAGTCCTCGACCTTGCGCAACGGACGGTCCAGTCCGGGAGACGAGACTTCCAGCATGTACGAGCTTGGAATGGGATCGGCCACATCCAGAGCATGACCGACATACCGGCTCACCTGTTCGCAGTCCTCCACCATGATGCCGCCGGGCTTGTCGATGAAGATCCGGAGATGGCTTCCTTTTCCACGGCCGGACAGTTCCAGATCGATCAGCTCCAGACCCATAGATTCGAGGATGGGAAGCACGACCTCACGAATCCGATCCATGTTCGCTTTAGTTTCTTGAGCCATCATAGACCGCATCAAATGAAAAAAGTGGGCGGAACCGCACCCACTTTAACGAGCTTTTTATATCACACCATAAATAAAAAAGCAAGCGCAAACTCTACAACACCTCGACCTGGCCATCGGCGAAGACACGGAAACGGCAAACAAGGTTGGCTTACGGGCGGGTGGTCTGAAGAAACTGCCGGTAGAGCCGGCGGGTGATCCGGCCCGGTTTGCCGTCCCCGATGGTTTTTTCGTCCACCTTCACGACCGGCAGGATTTCGGTCGTCGTTCCGGTGAGGAAAACTTCCCCGGCGGCGAGGAGCTCCTCCAGGGTAATTCCTTTTTCCATCAACGGATCTCCCGCCTCGCGGGCCTGTGCAATCACCAGATCCCGCGTGATGCCGGGCAGGATGGCCGGCCCTTTCGGCGGCGTGACTATCCGACCCTGGATCACGGCAAAGAGATTGGTTCCTGCCCCCTCCATGACCAGACCGTCCCGGACAAAAATCGCCTCGAACGCGCCGGCCGACCTTGCCTTCTGACGAGCCATCACGTTGGGAAGGAGATTGATCGTTTTGATGTCGCAGCGTCCCCACCGCAGGTCGGGCACCGTGATGACCGAAGCCCCTTTCTCGCGGAGTTCGGGCCGCAGCGGCGCCAGTTTCCGGACCGTTACAATCACGCCGGCATGGACTTTCTTGGGGAAAGAATGATCCCGGGGAGCCTCCCCCCGCGTGATCTGGATATAAACCTTGGCATCGGGGTAACCGCTTTGGGCATGAGCCTTTTCCAAAACCGCCTTCCAGCGAGACGTTGAATAGACGAACGGAAGCCCGATCGCCTGTGCGCTCTGTTCAAGCCGCTCCAGATGATCCTTGAAATGATAGAGCCGTCCGCCATAGGTCCGGATCAGCTCGTAGATGCCGTCGCCGAACTGAAAACCGCGGTCTTCGACCGAGACCCGGGCTTTGGCCAACGCCATGAATCGTCCGTTTACAAATGCGATATTGGGCATGCATTCTCCAATCTCAAATCTCAAATTTCAAATCAATTCTTTTTCATCAAAACATGCCAGAAGACGTACAGTCCGTCCGCTTTTTCTTCCATCTTTAAGATTTCAAACTGTTTTCCGAAAATCACCTTGAAGTCCCGCCTCCGGAAAAACCGGTCGTAATGGCCTTGATGAACCAGACAGTTGCGCGTGCGCTTTTCACCCGGACGGTGCTTGAACCGGGTCGAGAAACAGGACAGGATAAAATAGCCGCCCGGCTTTAAACACGGCAGGACGCTTTTAAGATAGCGACGCGTGTCGCCGATCGTCACATGGTGCAGACAGCCGTAATCAATGAGGCCGTCGAAGCTGTTCGGAGGGAACGGCAGCCGGAATACATCCCCCACCATGAACCGGAACCGGCCACGGCTCCTCTGCCGACGGGCAAAACCCCGCGCGCGACGGATCGCCATCGGTTCGTAATCGAGCCCCACGGCATCGAGCCCATCCCGCGCGCAGGCCAGCGTGTGCCGGCCCTCGCCGCAGCCCAGGTCCAGGATTCGTGCGCGGCGGGAAGCGGCCGATTTTCGGATTCGGGAAATGGCCCGCAGGACGAACGGCGCCGGGCCGACGGTCGGCCAGCCGTGCCGGCCGGTCTTGTAGGCCTTCTCAAAATATATTTTTTGCTTCTGATACAGGCCCATCATGCCGCTCAAATATTCTTTTCAAGATCCGGCCCAGTGTACCTTGCCGTTGCATTTGCGTCAAGGGACAGATTGGAAAAACGACGAAAGAGCGATTGACTTTTTTGAGAGGGTAACGCATACTCGGGGCATGAAGAAATTCCTGATTCCGATCTTCCTCATTGCGATCGCGTCCGCAACCCACGGCCAGGAACCGACGCCTTCAACGCTCAAGATGACCCTTCCGGATGGAAAACCTCTGCAGGTTGAGGTCGCGGACACTCCCATGGAACAAACACGCGGGCTGATGTTCCGCACCGATCTTCCGGAAGATCATGGCATGCTGTTCATCTTCGAGCGGCCCGGGAAAAATCAGTTCTGGATGAAAAACACACTGATCCCGCTGGACATTCTCTGGATGGATGACCAGAAGAGGATCATCCATATCGAATACCAGGTTCCGCCGTGCAAGCTGGATCCCTGCCCGGTGTATGGACCATCGGCCGAAAGCCATTATGTGCTGGAGGTGAAGGCCGGGGTCGTGCATAAACGAGGATTGCGGGTCGGAATGCCGCTTCAGTTTTAGGAGAACCTGGTCAGCGGATGCCGAAGAACCGTTTGATCCGGTCGGCCAGACTCGTCTGGGGCCTGGTCATCGGTTCCCCTCCGGAGGTTGAGCGGACTTTCTCCCGGGCTGCGGTCAAATTTATGCGCCGCCGGGACAGCGTCTCGCCGATCGTCTCGGCCAGCGATGGATTCCGGAACAGAATTTCCTGGAAACAGGCCTTGTCGATCACCAAAACCTGCAGTTCCGAGGTCGCGGTGACGGTGGCCGATCTCGGCTCGCCCGTCAGAAGCGAGATCTCACCGAAAAACTCGGTGGCGGCCAGGTCGGCGACCTTCTGCTCGCCGTCGTTCTCGATCATCACCCGGGCCGTTCCCCGTTCGATGAAGAAAAATTCCTCCCCGGCCTCTCCCTCCTCGATCAGCCGTTCGCCGACGAGATAGGACCGGCGCCGAACCCTGCCGGCCAGGAGTTCCAGGTCCGGGTCGGAAAGCACCGATAGAAAATCCACCCGCCGAAGTTTTTGGACGATATCGGCCCGCTCGTCCGGACCGGCCGGCGCCGTCGGGGACGCCGCCTGGAGTTGAATCGTCCGGACCGGGTAGGGGATCTCGATCTCCTGCCGTTGAAACGCATACCAGATATAACTCATGACCTCGCTCTGAAGACGCGGGTGCTCCGAGTAATCCTCCGTCCAGAACTTCAACCGGTATCGGATGCCGGAGTCCTCGTAGGCCTCCACGAAGGCATTGGGCGCCGGATGGGTCAGGATCCCCGGCACCGACCGGGCCACGGTCTTGAGAACCGCCTGAACTTTGAGCGGCGGATCTTTGTAAGCGGCCTCGACCATGACGCTGCAGGCATGACGGTTGGAGGGTTTGCTGTAGTTGACGATCTCACGCTGGGATACACCGTTGTTGGGAAGCAGGATGTGGTCGTCCTCCCGGGTTCGCAATGTCACATACCCGAGGTCGATCTGGACCACTTGTCCTTCTTTGCCCATGATATTCACCCAGTCGCCCGTCCGCATGATCCGGCCCAGCGTGATTCCGTCGAACAAACGGGTCAGCGTGTCCTTCAGCGAAAAGCCCACCACGGCCGTCGCGATCGTCGGTAGCGCGATCAGCGCAATCGGATTGATATCCAGCACGAGGCGGAGGATAAACAGGAGACTGATCGCGAGCATCGTGAGGAAGATCAGCGTCCGCAGAAACACAGGGACGTACAATCCCTTCTTATGGATGAGGAACGATTCCAGTAGAAGAATGTCGACGGTTTTCAGGAGAAGGAAGGCGGCCCCGCCCCAGACGAAAATCCGGACCCCCGTAATGAGATCGGGCAGGACATACTCACGGGGAACGGCCTCGTGGGCCAGAAATTGGTTCAACACGATCATGACGACCGTGACGGCGTAGATCACGGACAGATAATGAGGCAACGACCGGCCGGATCGGCGGAACACCGTCCGCGTGCCGGCGTAGACTAGGAGGGCCAACAGGATCGTCTCGCCCAGACCGATGAACAGGCCGCTCATTTACGCACCTTTAGATCGCTCCCGCTACCCCGGTCGAACCCGTTTGGCCTGAACAACACCGTCAACCGATTCGACGCTCTTGATAACCCTGCCAAGGTGGCCGGCGTTCAAAATCTCGATGACGAAGTTCAAGATCGCCCGTTTGTCATCCGACGTCGTGATATCGGCATGGGTGATGTTGGCCTTGGCCGAGGTGACGGCGGCCGAGACCGAGGCCAGCATCCCCGGCCGATCCACGGTCAACACCGTGATCTTGACGGAATACGGGGTGGTGTCTTTCAGGTCCCAGTTGACTTCGACGATCCGGTCCTTGTCGTAGTCCAGTTCGTCGATGTTCGGACAGTCCACGGTATGGACCGACAGCCCGCGGCCCCGGGTGACGAACCCGATGATCGGATCCCCCGGAACCGGATTGCAGCATTTCGATAGATGGACGAGCAAATCGCCGATGCCTTTGATCTTGACGCCGGTCGGATGAATCCCGATCTTGCGGATCAGCTTGTCGGCCAGACCTTCCTTCAGGCCGGCCTCCGGTTGCAGAGACCGGATCACCTGTTCGGTCGTGATCCGTCCATACCCGATCGCGACGATCAGATCCTCCGGGGTCGCAACGCCGAACTCCTTGGTGATCGGGGCCATCCGCGCCGGTTTTAACACCTCGGTCGGACTCAGGTTATGGCGGTGCAGCGCCCGTTCGAGCAGTTTCTTTCCCACGTCCAGGCTGCGGATCCGCTCCTCCGTCTTGATCCAGTGCTTGATCTTGGTCTTGGCGCGCGCCGTTCGGACCCATTTCAACCAGTCCTTGCTGGGCGTCTGATTGGGAGAAGTCGTGATCTCGACCGAATCGCCGCTCTTGAGAAGGTAACGCAACGGGACCATCTTCCCGTTCACCTTGGCGCCGGTGCAGCGATTTCCCACTTCCGTATGGACGCTGTAGGCGAAATCAATCGGGCAGGCCCCCTTGCCCAGTTCCTTGACGTCCCCTTTGGGGGTAAACACGTAGATGACGTCGGGGAAGAGATCCATCTTGACCGAATCCATGAACTGCCGGTTGTCGGACAAGTCCTGCTGCCACTCGACCAGCTGCCGGAGCCAGCCGAACACCCGGTCCGTTTTCTGATCGATCTGGCCCTTTTCCTTGTATCGCCAGTGGGCCGCGATTCCCTCTTCCGCCACGTTGTGCATCTCGTCGGTCCGGATCTGGACCTCCACGTGATGCCCCTTCGGACCGACGATCGTCGTGTGGAGGGACTGATAGCCGTTCGATTTCGGCACGCCGATGTAATCCTTGAACCGGCCCGGCACCGGACGCCAGAGGGAATGGATCATTCCGAGAATGGCGTAACAGTTCATCTTGGTGTCCGTGATGATCCGGACGGCCGCAAGATCGTAGACCTCCTCGAACGGAATCCCCTGCCGCTCCATCTTCTGGTAGATCCCGAACAGGTGTTTTGAGCGGCCCAGCACCTGGCCCTTGAAACCGTACTCGGCCAGACTCGTCTGGATGACTTTCGTGATCTCCTGGATGTATTTGTCGCGCACCTCCTGCCGCTGAACCACTTTCTGGGCCAGATTGTCGTACACCTCGGTCTTGAGGTAGCGGAAGCAGAGGTCCTCCAGCTCCGTCCTCATCCAGCCGATTCCGAGCCGATTGGCCAGCGGGGCGTAGATGTCCAGCGTTTCCTGCGCGATGCGTTTCTGTTTTTCTTCGGGAAGGTAGTGAAGCGTCCGCATGTTGTGGAGGCGGTCGGCCAGTTTGATTAAAATAACGCGAATGTCCTCCGACATCGAGAGGAGCATCTTGCGGAAATTCTCGGCCTGCTTTTCTTCACGGGTTTTGAACTGGATCTTGCCGATCTTTGTGACCCCGTCCACCAGATCGGCCACCTCCTTCCCGAACCGGCGCTCGATCTCGGCCTTGGGCGCATCCGTATCCTCCATCGTGTCGTGAAGCAGCCCGGCCACGATGGAAGGAACGTCCAGCTTCAACCCGACGATGACCCGGGCGACCTGAAGCGGGTGCTGCAGAAACGGCTCGCCCGACTCGCGTTTCTGGCCCGCATGGGCCTTGGCCGAAAAATCGTAGGCCTCCCGGATCGGTTGCACGTCGGCCTGCGCGTTGTAGCTCTGGAATGCCTGGACGATCGTGTCGACCGATACCGGCTGGGGTTCGCGAAGCTTCAAGGCCATCTCAGGCGTCTCCCGAAACTCGAAGGTCTTTCAAACGGAGTTGTATCTGTTCGCGGCCCAGCCAGCGGTTCCGCTCCGGAATGAACACCAGATCCAGCGGGGCGCCGTCTCTCAAGATAGCCATCCGGTCCCCCATTCGAAAACCGATCACGTCGATGAAAGCTCCGGCCATGCCGTTCGGTTTTTTGACCGAAAATTTCAGATGATTGTTTCCGACGATCCGGGGGTTGACCGGGATGACCTCCCGGAGGAGCAGCGTCGGCTCCGGATGGGCCGGTCCGAAGGGAGCCAGGGTTTCCAGCTCGCCGACCAACCGCAGCGTCAGATCCTCCCACGCCACCGATGCGTCGATCATCTGCTTCGGCTGAAAATCCTCGGGGCTCAACATTTCAAACGCCGTGGACGATAGGCGCTCGCGCAGCGCCGGGATGTTTTCCTCGCGAAGGGTCAACCCCGCGGCAGAATAATGACCGCCGAACCGGATCAACAAGTCCCGGCAGCGGCTCAAGCCTTCGAACAGATGAAATCCGGCGATGCTCCGGGCCGAACCTTTGGCCAGACCGTCCGAATCGACCGCCAGCAGTATGGTCGGACGATAATACCGTTCGACCAGACGGGCCGCCACGATCCCGACCACGCCCAAATGCCACTGCCGCGAGGCCAATACGATGCAGCCGTCCTTTTGAAAATCGCATTCAGACTCGACACGGGCACAGGCCTCCGCCAGAATCCGCCCCTCAATCTCCTGCCGCTGCTGGTTTTGTAAATTCAGGGACTGGGCGATCCGGCGGGCTTCCTCCAACGATTGCGTCGTCAAGAGGCGCACCGCATCCTGCGCATCCGTCAGCCGGCCGGATGCATTGATTCGCGGCGCCAATGTAAATCCCACCGTGCCGGCCTTCACCGGCCCCTCGGACAGTCCGGCCGCTTCTTTCAAGGCCCGGATGCCGGGCCGCCGGGCTTCCGTGAGTTGGCTCAGACCTTCTTTGACCAAAAACCGATTCTCTCCAATCAAAGGCGAGACATCCGCGATCGTTCCCAGTGCGACCAGATCCAGCCCGTCGGTTTCGAGACGGCCCGTCAAGGCATGGATCACTTTGAATGCCAGACCGGCCGTGCAGAGACCCTTCTCCGGATAGCCGGAATCGATCCGTTTCGGATTGAGCATCGCCGTGGCCGGCGGAAGCTCCGACGGCACTTCGTGGTGATCCGTCACGATCACATCCATTCCCAGGGAGGACGCCAGACGGATTTCATCCACCGAGGTCGTGCCGCAATCGGCCGTGATGAGCAACGTCGTCCCCCGGTTATGGAGCGTTCGGATCGCCGATTCGTTTAAACCATATCCTTCCTTCACGCGATGCGGAATATAGAAACCGGCCTCCAGTCCCTGGCTCTTGAAGAAGTCCAGATACAAGGTGGTGGCCGTCACACCGTCGACATCATAATCCCCGTAGACCACGACGCGTTCCGACCGGCGAATGGCTTGGCGGATTCGTGAAACCGCGCGGTCCATCCCGTTCAACCGCATCGGATCCAGAAGGTCCGACGCCGACGGCGAGAGAAAGGTTCGGGCCGCATCCGGCGTGCGTATACCGCGGCGGATCAGGACCGAGGCCGTTGCGGACTGGAGTCCCAGGTCCCGAACCAGTCCTTCACGCGCGGCCGTTTCGAGAGGCGGTTGGACCCACCGTCTGTAATACACCGTCGCCATATTAAAATATCATAGGCTAATAGGCCCTGTTTGTCAAACCGGTCGTGGCGTCGAAAATCGATCAAAACTTGTCATGGAAAGGGTGGGTGCAGAGAAACGAAAAAAATCACTTCTGAAGTTTTTGCAGTTCGTCCTTCGCGATGCGGTTGGCCGGATCCCAGATCAGAACCTCTTCAAACTGCCGTTGAGCTCTCTGGACCATGCCGCCCTTCTTATAAAGCAGACCGAGTCCGATGTAGTTCTCCACGCCGGACGGATCGAGTTCAATCGCCTTTTTGTAATGGGTTTCGGCGTCCCGCTGACGTCCCGGCAGCTGGGTCAATGCCTTGGCCAGAAGGGCATGATGACCGGCCCTATTCGGCACGGCCTTCACGGCGGCTTCGAAGTAATAGGCCGCCGTCTTGAAATCACCCTTCTGAAGGGCCTGCTGCCCCATCTGCACCTGTTGCGTCGGCGAGGGTCCCGCGGTTTCCTTGTGTTGGCCCTTGAATTTTTTCAGTGCAAGTTCGGTATCATAGTCCTTGCGTTTTCGCTCCATCAAAAGAGTATCGTAGGCCTCCGTAATGCGACGGAAGAGCGTCTCAAGATGGGGCGTGAGTTCCTCCAAACCGGACTGGAAATGCCGGTCCGGATGGTATGCCTTCGCCAGACGGAAATAGGCCCGTTTGATCTCATCCCGAGCCGCCTCGGTTTGCAGTCCCAGCACCTCGTAATAGTCCTGATGTTCCAGAGCTTCGTAGGCCTCTCGGATTTTTTGCTTCGTGAGATGCGCTTCCTGTTCATTTTTCTGAAAGATCTCTTCGCGATCCTTGACAACCGCCTCCTGTTGCTCCAGTTTGACCTCTTTCACCAGATCCTCGTCTCCCGAAGAGGCGCTTCCAACCGCTTCCGGAGTCCCGTCCTTTGGAACGGTTTCGACCGTTTCGGCCGGCATTTCCTGAACGGATGGTTCCGGTGTCAGATCGGAGATACCGCTCTCGACCAACCCGACCGAAAGGAAAAAACAGAGCAGTTTTAAGGTCTCAAACGCCGGAAGCTCGGATGAGGCAAAGACTTCGAAAATAGTGCTCTTGCCGTCCACCTGCAACAGCAGCTTTCGCTCCGGGTCCGTCAGCTTGATGTCCTGAAAAAGGATCAACGGGTCCATCGTGATATGCAAGATCATATCCATGGACGGAAGCTCGTGCCGCAGACGGACGAAGTCGTTGATCCGGCGGATGCCGTCCAGGATGAGATTGGCCGTGCTCATCTTGAGCGTGATGATTTCCTGGGCCGGCAGCGGGCCTTCCTCAAACAGGTATTCACCGTCCAGCCAGGTGAAGAGGCTTAGAATGATTTCCTTGACCTGATGGGTTACGGCCCAGAAGAGATCCTTGGCGGTGAGCACCCCGTGTTCAACCAGAACCGTTCCGAACCGTTTTTGAGTATTACGGGTGACCTCGGAGGCCTTCTCGTACTGACCCAACGTGATCTTGCCGGCCTTGAGGAGCACCTCCCCCAGCCAGTCGTCCTGATATTTGGACGCAGCGAAGACTATGTCGCCGTCCTTGATGAAGATCGACTTGTGTTGATCGTTCCGCCGAAGGACCAAGGCCCCGGTCTTCTTTTGCCGTTGCAGGTGGGTCAGAATCCTCGGAAGCCGCTGGTCCCGAAGTCTCCCGGATACAGGCAGATCACCGTCCATGACAAGACCTTCCTTTAACATCACACGCGTTTAAGCAACTTGCCCTGGCTCCCCTTCCACAGCACCAAGACCGGACTGGCGACAAAAATCGAGGAGTAGGTCCCCACGATGACGCCCACCAGAAGCGCGAAGGAAAAATCATGAATCACCTCTCCGCCGAAGAAAAACAGCGCGACCAGAACCAGGACCACGGTCAACGAGACCACGATCGTCCGGCTGAGAACCTGGTTGATCCCGCCGTTGATCACCTCCTCCAGCGATTCCCGGCGGCGGTACTTCAGGTTCTCGCGAATCCGGTCGAAAACCACCACGGTGTCCGTCAGAGAGTAACCGGCCAGCGTCAGCAGGGCCGTCACAATCAGCAGTGTGATCTCGGTATGGAGAAGATAGAGCACGCCCAGAACCGCCAGGACGTCGTGAAATGTCGCAATGGCGGCCGCAATGCCGAAACGAAACTCAAACCGGACCGCAATATAAAGAACGATCCCGATCATCGAGAAGACAATCGCGATGACGGCCTTCTTCTGAAGCTCCTGACCGATCGTCGGGCCGATGGCGGTGCTGCTGTCCACCACGAACTGATTCGCCGAGAACTCCTTTTCAAAGATCTGGACGATCCGATTGGCCGCATCCTCCTGAATGGTGTTCTGCTTCTTCACACGGATCAGAAGTTTGTTCCCGCTGGTGAATTCCTGAAGCTCGGCGTCGGGAAAGCCGTTCGTCGACAGAACCCGGCGGGCCTCGTCGATTTTGATCGCCTGTTCGAATTTAAGCTGGACGGCGGTTCCCCCGGCAAAGTCGATGCCGAGATTCGCTTGCCCCCGCCCGATCTGGACCAGGGCCAGCAATCCCGACAAAACCAGGATGCCGGAAAAGATAAACGCGTAATTCCGTTTGCTGATGAAATCAATATTTGTCTTGCCCAATATCTCAAACATGCATTCTCCTATTATCTATGGGTCCCGTGGTCAGATGCTCAACCGTTGTAATTTCCAGCGACTGTTGATAAAGTCGAAAACTACTTTTGTTCCCACCAGCGCCGTGAAGAGGTTAATAGCGATACCCAGGCTCAGGCTCACGGCGAATCCCTTGATCGGTCCGGTCCCGAACAGAAAAAGAACCAGCGCCGTGATCAGCGTCGTCACATGGGAGTCGACAATCGTCAGGAAGGCCTTGTCATAGCCGCCGTCTATCGCCAGGCGGACCGGTTTTCCCTGACGGAGTTCCTCGCGGATTCGCTCAAAGATCAGGACATTGGAATCCACGCCCATGCCGATCGTCAAAATAATGCCGGCGATGCCTGGCAAAGTCAAGGTGGCGCTCATCGCCGCCAAGACCCCCATCAGCACGATCAGATTCAGGATCAGGGCCATATCCGCGATGATGCCGGCCATGCGATAATAAACCATCATAAAAATAATCACCAGAATACCGGCCAGGACAGTGGCTTGAATGCCCATCCGGATCGAATCCTGTCCCAGCGACGGCCCGACGGTAAGATCCTGAAGCGTTCGGACGGGCGCCGGAAGCGCTCCGGCCCTCAAGACGATGGCCAGGTCGTTGGCCTCCTGCGTGGTAAAACTCCCGGTGATCTGCGCATTGCCGCCTGCGATGCGATCCTGGATGACCGGCGCCGAATAAACATTGCTGTCCAGGACAATCGCCAGACGTTTCTTGATGTTCTCGGCCGTGATGCGTTCAAACACCTGGGCGCCGGTGCTGTTCATCCGGATCGCGACATACGGCTCGTTGAACTGTCCGATGTTCACACGGGCATCGGTGAGAACATCCCCCGTCATGATGGTCCGCTTTTTGATGAGATAGGGCCGTTTACGGACCTCGCCGCTGGCTTTGTCGACGACCCGTTCGAACATCAGATCATCCCCTTCCGGGACCTTGCTTCCGTATTCGGCCATGAAGGTCTCTTCATTGAGCGCGGTGATTGAAAGCGGAAGCGTACGGCTCAGCGGATTGTCCTCGTCCAGGAGTTTGAACTCCAGAAGCGCCGTCTTCCCGATCAATTCCTTCGCCCGCTTGGAATCCTTCACACCGGGGAGCTGGATCACGATTTGCCGGGGCCCCTGCCGCTGGATCAACGGTTCGGCCACGCCGAACTGGTCGATCCGGTTTCGGATCGTCTCAAGCGCTTGCGTGGTTGCGGAGTCCTTGATCCGGTTCACCTCGCCCTCCCGGAGATGATAAACCAGCGTGTTTCCCGGCGATTCTTTCGGAACAAAATTTGGATAATTGGCCTCGATCTTTTTTGCGGCATCGGTCTTTTTGTCCGGCTCCGGCAAGGCCACGGTCAGATCAGAAGGCCCCGTCCGTTTCACCGATTCGGCCGGAAGTTTTTCCACATCGAGGAGCTCTTTGATCGAGGAAGCGGTCCGCTCCACCAGGTTCTCGACCGCCTTCTCTTCCTCAACCTCCAGCACCATGTGGATCCCGCCCTGGAGATCCAGTCCCAGCGTGACGCCGCGGCCCGGCATATATTTTTTCCACCAGTCCGGCAGCGTTGGATAGACCGGAGTGGACGGCAAGAAAAAGACGATCGAAATCAAAATAGTCAAGCTCAACAGCAGCAGTCGTCCTCGAATTCCTCGTTTCACGTCGCGTATCCTCTCCTTTTCCCTTGTAACAATCCGCCAGATTGCATCCTCAGGCCCCCTCTTCCGGCCCTTCCTGAAGTTCCGCTATATACTCGCGCCGGACCTTGATCCGGACGTTGTCCGCCACCTGGACCGTGACCACATTCTGTTGGATCGCCGCCACGGTACCCAGCACGCCGCCGGTCGTCAAAACCCGATCGCCCTTCTTCAGCGCCTCCAGCATGGCCCGGTGTTTTTTTTGTTTCCGTTGCTGGGGAAGGATCAGCAGAAAGTAGAAAACACCAAAAATCAGGACAAACGGCAGAAAAGAAACGAACATCCCCCCGGGACCGGCCGACGGAGCCGCACCGGGAGCCCCGCCCGCATCCTGAGCCCATGCCATTGTTAAGAAAGACCCCATATTCTTTTCCTCCTCTATCATTTGAAAAAAATTTCTAAATCTCGCAACGCATCCGATAAAATTCATCCCGGTACTGCATCAACCGCCCCTCGCAAATCGCCAGGCGGATAGCCTCCATCAGTCGAAGATAGTAATGGAGGTTGTGGATGGTGCTCAGACGAAGCCCCAGAATCTCCCGGGCCATGAAAAGATGCCGGAGATAGGCCCTCGAAAAATGGCGGCAGGTGTAGCAATCGCAGGCCGGATCAATGGGAGCATCGTCTTTTGCATACTGGGCATTTTTGATCACGACCCTTCCAAAGGATGTAAAAAGCCATCCGGTGCGCGCATGGCGCGTGGGGATGACGCAATCGAACATGTCAATGCCGCGCAGGACGCACTCCAGAAGGTCCTCCGGCATACCCACCCCCATCAGATATCTCGGACGGCCCTCCGGAAGGAGCGGAACGACCTGATCCACCACCTCCAGCATCATCGGCTGCGTCTCTCCGACACTGAGTCCTCCCAGAGCATACCCTTCAAATTCGAGCTCAATCATCCGAAGCGTCGCTTCCCGCCTCAATTCGGGATAAAACCCTCCCTGGATGATCCCGAACAGGATCTGGTCCGGACGTTTGTGAGCCTGCCGGCACCGTCGGGCCCATTGAATCGTCCGGTCCAGCGCGGCGCGCGTCGCCTCCAGACTGCTGGGATACGGCAGGCATTCATCCAGCGTCATGATGATGTCCGCCCCCAGGGCTTCCTGAATTTCGATAACGGATTCCGGCGAGAAGAAATGGAACGACCCGTCGAGATGCGACTGAAACGCGGCCCCCCCGTCCGTCACCTTGCACAGCTCGGCGAGACTGAAGACCTGGTACCCGCCGCTGTCGGTCAGGATCGGCCGGTCCCACGAAATAAACCGGTGCAGCCCGCCCATTTCTTCAATCAGTTTATGCCCGGGACGAAGGTAGAGATGATAGGCATTGCCCAGAATGATCTCGACGCCGAGCGACTGGAGTTCATCCGGGGTCAGCGTCTTGACCGTACCGGCCGTGCCGACCGGCATGAAGACCGGCGTCTGGATGGACCCATGCCGCGTCTCAAGCCGCCCGCACCGGGCCCGCGTTTCTCCTTCTCGCTCCTGAATCGTGAACGTCATCGCTCCATCCGCTCCGGGGCCGAGACGCCCAGGATCCCCAGAGCATTCGCCATCACCGTCCGGACCGAACTCACCAGCAACAGCCGGGCCTGGGTGAGAGTCAGATCATCCGAGATGATGCGGTGCTTATTATAATAATGATGGAGGATGCCGGCCAACTCCAAAAGATAAAAAGTCAATCGGTGCGGTTCCAGCGCGCGGGCGCTCTCCTCGATCAATTTTGGAAACGCGTCGAGCCGCTTCATCAGCTTCATCTCCTCCGGTTCCGTCAAACGATCCAGTTGGACCTGGCCGGAATCCTTCACCTGAATTCCCTGCTCTTTGGCCTGTCGATCAACGCTGCACAACCGGGCATGGGCATACTGGACATAGTAAACCGGATTTTCATTCGATTGCCGTTTGGCCAGCTCCAGGTCGAACTCCAGGTGGCTGTCAAGACGGCGCATCAGAAAAAAGAAAACGGCCGCGTCCTTTCCCACTTCATTGACGACATCCCGCAAGGTTACAAATTCCCCTGCGCGCTTCGACATCGGAACCGGCCGGCCGTCGCGGACCAGCGTGACCAGCTGCCCGATCAGGATGCGCAACTTTTCCTTGGGATACCCCAGCGCCAGAACCACCGCTTCCATCCTCGCAATGTACCCATGGTGGTCCGCACCCCAGATATTAATCAAAAAATCAAATCCCCGCGACAGCTTGTCCCGGTGATACGCGATATCGGAGGCCAGATACGTGAACTCGCCGTCTTCCTTCCGGACGACCCGGTCTTTATCGTCGCTGAACCGCGTCGATCGGAACCACAGCGCGCCGTCCTTCTCGTAGAGATAATCCTTTTTCCGCAGCTCGTCCAGTGCGTTCTGCACGGCGCCGGTTTCAAAGAGCGAGGCCTCACTGAACCAGGAATCAAACAGAATCCCGAACCCTTTAAGATCCGTCCGGATCAGGGCCATCATTTCTTCCAGAGCGGTCTGTGTGAAGTAGCCGAGACATTCCTCGAACATCTTCTCGCGATACGCATCGCCCACACGATCCTTCAGCCGCTGTGCCAGTTCGGTGACATACGTCCCTCGATATCCATCCTCCGGATCCGGCAAGGGGTTGCCGACCAGTTGCTGGTAACGCGCATGGACCGACTGCCCCAGCAGTTTGACCTGCCGGCCGGAGTCGTTGTTGTAATATTCCCGATGGACCTCATAACCCGCCGCCTGCAGTAGATTCGCCAATGCATTCCCGACGGCGGCCCATCGGCCATGGCCGACATGAAGCGGGCCGGTGGGATTCGCGCTCACGTACTCCACCTGGACGCGACGACCGCCTCCGATCTCAACCTGGCCGAACCGTTTCCCTTTCTCTTCAACCTCCAGCAGGACCTGCCGCCATTGGTCCGGCTTTAAAGTAAGATTGAGATAACCCGGACCGGCCAGTTCAACCCGTTCCGTAATGACGCGAGGATCCTCCTGCAGGTAGGATTGAATCATCTGGGCTAGCTCGCGGGGCGGACGGCCCTCGAGCCGCGCCAAGACCATGGCCACCGTGGTCGCATAATCGGCCTGAACGGTCTCCTTTGGAATTTCGACGACGATTTTATCCGGATCAGGCTTGGATCGAATTTTCCCATCCTCCGAGGCCCTCTGCCATGCCCTGAGGACCATCTCCTTTATCATCCGATCTTTTGTCATGGATTCCTGCAACCACGTCTTGCTCAATGTCCCGGAACGGATGGATCCGAAATATCCTTGCCCAGTAACTGCACTTGAACGGTCCGGCCTTTCTCCATCTCCCCCGCTTCCGAAGGAAAAATCAGGAGGCCGTTCGCCTTGACCATGGACGTTAGAACCCCGGAGCTCTGACTCCCCGTCGTCCAGACTTCATATCGATCTTCCGTCTTTCTCACGACCGCTCTCAAGAAATGCGTTTTGCCGGGGTTTTTTGTGACCCGTTCCATCAGAATAGCCTCGATCACCGGACGGAAGAGCAGGGTATGGCCTTGCATTTTTCGCAACACGGGTCTCACAAATTGCTCAAAGGTGACCATGGTCGAGACCGGATTCCCCGGAAGTCCGAAGACGGGTTTGGCCTTCAGCATCCCGAAGGCCAGGGGTTCACCCGGTTTCATCGCGACCTTCCAGAAAGCCATGGTCACACCCAGTTCGCCCAGCACCTCCTTCACAAAATCATATTCCCCCACCGAAACACCGCCGGAGATGAGTATCAGATCGGCCGACAACCCCGGTGTCAGACGATTTGAAAGCTCCTCCCGTGTATCTTTCGCAACACCCAAGAGCACCGGGACACCACCGGCCTCGATGACCTGAGCCGCGACCGCGTAGCCGTTGCTGTTCATAATCTTGTCCAGGCTTATTGCTTCACCCAAATCGGCCAGTTCATTGCCCGTGGCCAGAATCGCGACACGGGGCCGCTGGTAGACCTGGACATACGATCGCCCCACCGAGGCCAGCAGGCCCACCTCCGCCGGACCGATTACACTGTTTTGAGCCAGCACGACATTCCCGGCCCGGAGGTCCTCGCCTCGAAGACGGACGTTTTCACCCGACTCGACCGCTTCAAGGATACGGACGCGCTTTCCCTCGGCCCGCGTATCCTCGACACGAATCACCGCATCCGCGCCTTCCGGCACGGGCGCCCCCGTCATGATCCGACTGGCCTGGCCCGGTAGAACCGTTTTTTGGGGAAGAACACCCGCCGCGATCTCTTCAATCACCTCCAGAAGGACGGGGCGCTGCTCCGATGCCTGAGAAAGTTCGCCATGACGAACGGCATATCCATCCATTGCGGAACTATTCCAGGGCGGATGATCGCGCACGGATACCACCGGCTCGGCCAGCACGCGGCCCAATGAATGGAGGAGATCCATTTTTTCCGTCCCCATCCGTTGAACATGATCCAGAATCGCCTCCAGCGCCTTTTTAACCGGAATCGTTGCCATTTTAGGATCCATGAAAGCGGTTCATTATAACGCAAGGTCTGCTGTCTGTAAAGGCAGGACACCTTCTCTTCAAATCACGGCAACAGTCGTCCAAATACAAAAGGGGGTGACGTCTGTCACCCCCTTTGCTGTTAAAAACGGGACAATGTTTCTTATTTACGCTGTGGCTTGGCCGCGTTCGCCTTGCGGATAATCCAGCCTTCCAACCCAAAAGCCAGGATCACGGCCACAAAGGGATAGATATAAGCCTTTGTCGGTATCGGCGGTTCAAGGATCGTATAGTACCAGGTTGAAATGGACGATTTCAAACCATGATCCCCGTTGTTCCCATCCCAGGCAAAGAAGACGGTCGGGATGTACTTGCCCATTTCAAACTGGACGTCGTTGTCTTTGTCACCTGTGGTCATCACCCTTGTCAGGATGACGCGCCAGCGTCCGTCTTTATATTCCGAGAAAACAGCTTTTACGTCCTGATTCGCAGTGGGTTCCAGTTTCAGATCGCCCCCCATGGCCCCATGGCCGATGTAGGCCTTGACCGTCCCGTCCGATTCCCATTTCCACAAATCAACGGCGTTCTTGACATCCCCGAACACAAAACGCGGTTTCTCAGGCGGCGTCAAATTCTGCCACTTGGCCGGGAATTGGATGGCGACGCCATCATTGAACATCGGATATTCCCGTGAGGCGATCGGCTGTCCCGCAGGAGGCGTTTCCTCGAAACTGGCCTCCTGCGCCATGGCCTCCGGAGTGGCGACACTCTTGATTCGGTCGTCCCATTCAAAGGCCCAGGCAATCTCCTTGCCGTTGAATGCGGATTTCACCCAGACTTCATCCACGAGGCGGACAAAGTTTCTTGGTTTGTGAATAATCTGCCCAGCCAAGCCGATGTATTGATTTTCAAAATTTTGCCACATCGGATCGTCGGGGCTCTTTGGAATCTCACCCGTCACAAAATGCGATTTTACCACGAACTGCGCCGCCGGATGAGCCGTCAGAGGATCGATCTTCCGTTTCGGGCAGAGAGAGATCACAAAATTGGCCACATCCCAACGCTGATCGGGAGTCAGCACATCCGCAAATGACGGCATGGGCGTTCCGTTCAAGCCGGTGGAAACCTCACGAAAAACATTCTTGGGATTGTACGGATCTTCGCGGTTGCCGCGGAAGTTCCAGCACTTGTGCAAGTCGGCCGGAAAAATCGGGAAGCCCCATTCGTCTTTCTGTGTTTTGTTTCCGTCCCCCCGCCCTTCCGCGCCGTGGCATTCGACGCATTTCCCTTTATTCATAAAAACATCTTTTCCTTTTTTGATACTGTCTTCCGAGGAGGCAACCTGTTTCCCGTAATCAATGACGTGGAACTCTTCGTTTTCCATATCCTGAAAGTTCCGTTCTTTCACAAGATTGGTCATGACAAACGAGACCACCTGATGCCGTTGCTGATCAGTCAGAATTCCGTTCCAAGGCGGCATCGCTGAGCCCGGCAAGCCATGCGTCACCGTTAAGAAGAGATCGTTTTCCATTGGAAGCTCGCCGCTTCCGGTATGCCGAATCTTAAAAGTCCCCTGGTTGAAATTCCGGGGCCTCGGCCAGAGACGATCCGCTCCCGGGCCGTCTCCCGCACCTTCCGGGCCATGACACCAAACGCATTTTTTAAAATAGATCTGTTTTCCGGCATCCACATCGGCCTGGGAAGGCTTTGCGGGCCGGCCGGCCGATGCAGCCGCTGCCGGCTTTTCCTCTTTTTTAGTCTCGGCCATGGTCAAGACCACGGTCCCGGCTGCGATGAATGCAAACGCGACGACACCCACCACGACCGCTCTCGTCTTGTTAAAGCCTGATAAAATCTTGTCCATCGCTTGCGCCCCTTTCACGTAAACGGATGATTAATCCCATGTCCTCGGGAAGAATTCGGTATGCCAGTATTCAAACATGTTAACCTTCCAGATTTCGTCCGTGGTCAGATGCTCTTCCCAAGGCGGCATGGCGGACGCCCATGGAAAACCTTCCCGCGGAAGCCCCGGACCCCCTTTTGAAATTCTCCAGAAAACGAATGTCTCCTGGAGCTGGGCGATGGTTCCCGGATCAGAGAAGTTGGCCGGAATCGGGTTGAAGGCAAATGCAAACATGCCGCGGCCGTTCAGGTTATCCCCGTGACAGAAATGGCAATTCTGGAAGAAAATGGATCCACCTTCTCTCACGTACAGAAGGTACCCTTTCGCATCCGGTGAAAAAGGATTCTGTTTGAAATATTTATCCTCCTTACCCACTGGGAGATAATCGCCCTTCTCATCCACACGATACGGGTTCCGAGCGGTCTGCAGTGTAAAATTCGTGCCCCGGACCGTGACGGATGCAGGCGGCGCCGGATGAACCGTTCTCAACTCGATCGGCTCGTCAAACTTGGGGACATTAAAATCATAGGTTCCGTACCCGATCAACAACGGAAGAACCACAAAGGAAACCGTCCTGACCCCCTTGTAGATCGGAGTCACGGCCATTACGGTATTCAAAATCGGCCTCTTAAATTCGGTCCAGCCCTTCTCCGTCGAAGAAATAAACAAGAAGACCACCAAGGTAACCAATCCCATGTATGTGTACATAAGCGCGGAAGGGATCGGCGGGGTCAATACATACTTGAAGATGAAATAGGTCCCCAGCCAGATCAAGATGGCCTGAGGAAAAGTCGGGATTCTTTTTCCTATTTTCTGAAGAAGGTAGTTGACGCCGATGTAAATAAACGTCGTGATCGTCAGGATCAGCAGCAGTTCAATCGGCTTATAGCCTTCAATCCACATCATTCACCTCCAAAATAATCGAGATACTGAATCTCCGGTAACCTTCTTTTAACTGATGAAGCTTTACTTCATCCGGGCTTACGGAGCCGAAACCGCCTTGGCAGCCCCGCCGCAAACTTCAGCAAACGGCTCCTGTGGCGGGCCGGGCAGTTTGTCTCTCTTCGCCGTATCACAATTCTGCTGAAGCAGATAATCGGCCATCTTTTCCAATCCTCCATACGTAAACTTCGTGGCAAAATCTTGGATCATCGGAGAAATTTCAGGATTCGTCTTCGCCGCGAATTGAGGCACAATAAACGCATTGGGATTCACGATGGATTCCATCACATACTCTTTCGGCGTCTTGGCATGGGCCATCCCGGCCTTCACACGAGCCTGATATGCCGCAGAAGCAATGCGCCTTGGGGCGTTATGGCCCTCAATCAGCATTGGACCGATCGCGCCGAATTTTGCTAAGGCAATCCCTGGAATCTGGTGGCATGCAAAGCAACCCATCTTTGCGACAATCTGATCCGGAGTGTCGGAGACCAAAACGATCGGAGGACCGGCAGGCGCAGCGGCTTGAGCTCCGGGTGCGGCTGGTTTGGATCGGTCAGCCTCCGGGATAAACTTCTCATAAGCGGCACGGATCTCCTTTGGAGTCGGCGGTGTATTCCCTTCCCGGAACCACAGCCAGGTATCAACCGCAATGAGTTCCTCGATGCTCAAGCCAATCGGGGGTTTGTGAATTACAGGCATCGGGCTATCACGATCATTGGTGCCCTTGGTCCCGAATCCCTCCACCACAAAACAGGCAGGGCAGGAATGGGATTCGGCGATATACTCCTCAGCCGTTGTCGCACGGCCGCTTCCCTTGAAAGATTCGGTCTGAACGAAGTCCGCTTTGATATACCTGGGATCTTTAATTCGTTCCGCCGCCCTCGCGCCAAGCCCGATCAGATTTGGAGCCCGATCCCCGATATCACCCTTCTTAAACGTATGGCAAAGAGGACATTGACCTTTTCCGATTCCGCGTTCCGCAAAACCGCCGACCTTTCCGAAGATGATTGTTTCACCCATCTCGGCCAATTTATCGGTCGGCATCGTATCGATTGCGCCGACATCCATCTTGATAACAGGCGGCGGGTAACTCTCGACCTGCGGCAGCCAGTTTGAATAACTGGCAAAGGTCCCGGTCATGACCATATAGAAACCAACGGCCAATAAGATCCCTCGGAACCTCGGCAGATTATAGGCCAAAATAAAGAGAACGACCGGGGACATTAATATACCGACAGATAAGAGCCCTTGAGTCACGTTAGATCTCCTGTGGGTAAGATTTGGGGGCCGGGTTTAAACCCGGCCCCCAGAGATTTGTAATGAGGTTGGCGATTACTCCGAACCGCCGGCCATAGCGGGCCGCGCGGCTTCTTTCCTTGCTTCGGCTACCGCATGCTTGGAAGTCAATTCGCCCAACCAGAAAACAAACAACACAAACAACCAGAAGGCCATCACGTTTACCGACATCATGTTCGCCGCAAAACCGATCGTGTGTGTGAACGCCCATGGCGAGTTATCCCGGAATACTTCCATCACGTGCCAGAACAGACGGACGGATGACCGGATATATCCCATCAGAGCCATCAACCACGTGAAAGAAACCGCGAGCGAGAACAATGCATACTGAGAGCGCACCGATATCTTTCCCCACTCGATCGGTCCGGTCAGCTTTGAACCTCTCATCATCGCAATGTTGATGGCGCTGCCGATAAACAACGTCGTCAGCGTTCCAATCACCTGAGGGACGGACAGTCCCACGCGGACGTTGGCCGGGATAAAGTATCCGTAGATCGCCAGCCACCAGTTGTTCACCAGGGCCACGGTAAACATGGCCATCAAGGCCGCGTTGCCCCAGGCCTCCCATTTCACCACAACGATTTTATTGCTGCGTTGATATAAGAGGAAAGAAATAATCGTGGTCATGATCATGGTATTGACGGCGCCGTTCTTAGCCGACATCACACCAAAGTTTCCGATCACCGGATGCTGTTGTCCCCCGATCGCTTTCAATTCGGCGGGACGCATCACCAACGTATGCGGCGTTAACCAAACCAAGAAGGCGGCCGTCGTCAGAAAAAGGATATATTTGATGTATTTCTGATACTTCTCCGCGCCTCTCATTCTTTCCATTCCATTGAACAGATAATAATTGGTCGAGAAGAAAAGCGCGCCGATCAGCACCGCCTGGATGATGAACAGCCAGGCCAGCAGACCGCCCATCAGCGTAATTCCCATCTGCTGACGGAAACCGTACACTTCCCGCATCAGCCAGTAACCGGCAAACGGCAACGGAATTAATGAGCCCACCGCCATGAACATCGCGATGTACCCCATCCAGTCGTAATAAGCCTTCTCTTCCAAAGTCTTGGCCGCAAGAAATTTGTAGGCCGCATAGGCAGCCACGATCCCCCCGCCGAACACCATGTTGCCGATGATCCGATGCACATTTAACGGGTTCCATAAAGCGTTATGGAGAATAGCCCAGATGTTCCCCAAATACCGCCCCTTTTCATCAACACCCGCCGGAGACATCATGAAGCTGGCCCATGAATTGGCGAGCATCATCAAGACGGACCCGAAGACATTCAAAAGCACCCCCATGCAGGCATGCACCCATTTCGCAAAACCATGGGTCATGCGATCCCATCCGTAGTAGTAGAGATAGAGCGTTCCGCTCTCTGCCAGGAAGAGCAAGGCGTAGATATGCATCACCGGCCTAAACAAGGAAGAGATGTATTTGAAGAAATCAGGGTAGAGCGTAATGAAGGAGAAGAGCAGCAATCCGCCCAGGATCGCGGTGACGGAATAAGCCGTAAGACTGATCTTGACCAAGAGATGTGCGAGGTCATCGTACTTCTTGGACATCACCGGGTCCTTGGTCAACAGGCCGACCAGCTCGATGATCATGCAAAAGATCGGAACGGCCAGGACAAAACTTCCAAAATAGAGATGCTGCTGCGCGATCGACCAGATCAGAATTCTGTTTTCACTTAACGGGTAAGGAAGGTTGTAGCTTGGATAATCGGTTGCTTTCAACTCGGGAGCGGGATTGCCGGAGACGGGGCCCTCTGTCTTGAAGTAGATATCTTTCGCCATTTCGACCTTGGGCGCAGCCTCGGTTGCGGCCTTGGTCGCTTCGTCGGCCATCACGGGGGCTGTGAAGAATGGTACGGCGAGCGACATGACTAACATCGTCACCACGGCCCCCAATGAAACCAAGGACCATGCCCGTATTCTTTTGCTTATTGCCTTCATGGCGTATCTCCCTTCTTAATTTAGATCTTCGGTCTTGCCACCTCTTTCAGTTCTTAACCATCCCTCTCTGATCAACCTACATTATGATTAGTAAGTCTTTATCTAGCACCATGGAGTACCTTTGTCAAGAGAAAAAAAGAACCCTGGTTTTTCTGAGCCTTAGTGGAACAGAAAGAAGTAATCCAGTCCCTGAATTTTCATAAATAACCAGTCCTCGGCCTGGAAGTAAGCGAACCAAACCACGAGCATCACTGCAAAAGCAATCACCGTTTTCATGACACCCACCTTTCTTTAAAATCTTTAAAAGAGAATGGCACAACCCTCACCACCTCAATTATGATACACGGCCCCAAACCAGTAGAAGAACCAGATTGAAACAATACAGACGACGATGTACAAAATCGGGCCGGCATTCCGACGAATTTTATCCATTTCTATCTCCTCGCGCAACGTTTCAGGTCAACAACGGCTGGGATTCTAGTAAATTAAAAAATGTTTGTCAAGAAAAAAAAACCGGATGAGAACCCGTACAAGAGAAAGCCAAAAGGGCGCCCCTTTTTTCTAACGCTGCGAAACGGATTTTGCACACCGGAACCCGATGGTTACGTCGCGATATTCGGGATACATCTTAAAACGAATGGAGGTCTGGGCACGCTTGATGGAATCGTTCCAAGACGCCCCGCGAATGACTCGACTCTCTCCTTCCAGGGCTCCGACGGGATTACTGACCGGCAACATCCGGTAGGCGTCCTGGTTGTACCAGTCCGCAACCCACTCCATCACATTGCCGGCAAGATCACGAACCCCGTACGGACTGACATCCCGGTTAAATTGATTCACCGGAGCCGTGTAACGCGCACCGTCGTCGCCCAATAAATTGGCGTATTCGGTTCGCTCCTCATTTCCCCAAGGCCATTTCCGTTGGTCTTCTCCTTTGGCCGCCTTCTCCCATTCCGCTTCGGTCGGAAGCCGCTTTCCCTTCCATTGGCAATAGTCAACGGCATCGTCCCATGATATCCCCACGATCGGGTTTAACGGTTTAATAAAGAGGGGCAGGTCTTCCGTCACACTGCTTGAAAGATACCCCGCCAATCGTTCTTTCCGGTGTCCGGTGAGCCCGATAAAGACGTAGTACTGAGCAAAGGTCACTTCATACTTATCAATATAAAAGCTGTCCAGATGGACTTTCCTGACCGGCTTTGCATCATTGGATGCCTCATCGCTGCCCATGGTAAACTCACCCGCGGGGATGAGAACGACCGATTCAAATTCATCATCCACCTTGGTCTGCTTGACAACCGCCTCGGCTTTTTGGGACTCCTCCGCTACTTTTTCCAATTTCTTAGCCAGGGGCGTATATCCTTTGCTTTCATTCTGCTCATCAAGATCCGGAGGTCCGGATTTTTGCCGGATGCCGATTTGAATGATCACCAAAATCACGAAAACCAGCGCCAAGTAAATGCCGATCAAATATTTACTCATAACGCATCTAAAACCCCCGTTCGGTCAGACATGGATCCATCGGAGCATCAATCACAAAGACACTTGGCAAAAGATCCGTTCGAATCATTGAAGAAGCGGTGATCAGTAATAGGAATGAATTGGAATGAAGCACTTGGTTTGCGCGAACAGCGCCTACAGCCGGAAGTAACAATGGGAAAGAATGAAAGGTCGTCTCAATGTTCCGGACATCGTCATCGCCTCCTGCCGGTCACGGCCACCTTAGGCTCACCGATTCCGACCTGGCCGTTCGAACCCGCATCGGAGGGCCAAGCCGCCATCTCGGATCGTTTTTTGCGGCTGACCTGGGATCGGTACAGCATCTGACCGATAAAGATGCCGGCCATAAATACAGCGCCCGTATAAAACAGGACATAGACAGCGTAAAAGAAATGTTTCATTCCGCTCACCCCCCTCAACAGTCACCGCTCGCACGCAGCGGGCGTCTTACCGTTTCAAGGTCAGTTCATCCGACTCCCGAACCTCTCCTAATTCCGTGTCCGAATCGTCCGCCGATGGAACCGCCGCTTGCGATGAAAACCTTTGTTCTAATTTTTCCCCGATATAGACCCCGACCATAAACACGGCCCCGGTGTAGACCAGCACATAGAGGGCATACAACTGGCCGACCATCATGCCCGCCATAAAGACGGCCGCGGTATAGACAACGATCGAGACCAAAGAAAAAAGACGCCGCATTGACAAAACAGCCTTTCCCGATGCAGATTCGAGACTCAGCTTACTCGAGTCTTGAATGAATGGACGCGTTTAACAAAATCCCGTGACCAGGCTCCACGGGTCCGGCGATCAGACCTGGCGACGATTCCTCCACGCGCGCTCCAACTTCTCCCCGACATACATGCCCGCCGCAAAAACAGCGGCCGTATACAGGGAAACGGAAAGCGCATAAAAAAAGAAATGAATCATCAGCAGCAACTTCTCTCGACCTCAGGGTAATTATTATAAAAGCTTCAATCCAATGTGTCAAGCTTAACTATACTAACTCCACAGTGCGGGAACCCTGATGGGCTGATAACAAAAACCTCTTGACTTTTAACATATCCTTGTTAGAATGGGTCCCAATTTGAGCAACCGGATTGTATCAAGAGATTGAATCACACCATGGACACATCCGAACAAAAAAAACGAAACACGCCCACCTTTGACTTTATCGTGCTGCTGGGCATGGTGGCGAATCTCATCTTGGCCGTTTTTCTTATCCTCTATTATTTTGGTCTCTTATAGGCACGCCCCGAACACTCTGCACACAACTGATCAGAACATCATCATGTATCTATAACGAGTTAATTGGGTTTTGTCGCGTCGCCGGGGGAAACATCTTTGGCACAACGGAATCCGATCACTGCGCTGGTCTGGTGTTGGGCCGCGGCAAAGCGTTTTGCCACTCTGGCATTGACCGAAGCCTCATTCCAAGACCCTCCACGATAGACCCGGAATTTCCCCGTCTCGGGTCCCTTGGGGACTTTGAAGGGGGCCGTCTTGTAATAACCCTCGTCATACCAATCCATCACCCATTCCGCCGCGTTGCCGGCCATATCATAGAGCCCATACGGGCTCCGCCCCGATTCAAACTGACCCGGCGGGGCTAAATATTTATAGCCGTCTTCTTCCCCTCGCAGATTGGCCGCCCTTTCGAGAAAATCATTTCCCCACGGCCACTGATATCCCTGTTCCCCACCGGCCGCTTTCTCCCATTCCGCCTCAGTCGGCAGCCGCCTCCCGGCCCATTGACAATAATCCTTTGCCGCATCCCATGGCACACCCACCACCGGCAGCTCAGGTTTGGTGATGAGGGAAAGTTCCTCCTGAAAAACCGGAACGACCGGTTTTGGATACTGCGTGGCCTTTGAGAATTGCGCGAATTGGGCCTGGGTCACTTCCTTCAGATCCATATAAAAGGCCGGCAGAAAGACCGCATGCTGCGGCATCTCATCCAAATCCCCGCCGCTGGCCAGGCTGCCCATTTGAAAAGGTCCCTCTGGAATGAGCACCATTTCGCTTCCGTCCTCGCCTTTCACTGTTTTGAAGCGGCTGAAATCACGTAGACGGTCCTGCCCTGGCCGAACCTGTTCAGTTTTCATGCTCCTTGTCTTGGTTGCGAGACGGCTTGATTTCCAAACATCGTAAATGAAAAAACCAATCATAAGAAAAAATGCAACGAAGGCGATAATCGTGCCATAGTACAACGCATCTTTTTTCATGCCCATTCACTCCCGTTCTTCAAAAAATTAGGGGTCGTCTCTTGAAAACGGAAGCACTATATCCGACCGTCTATGAAAATGCAAGCCTCGACCGGTTGCATAACCATGCCGGCGGGCTTATAATCATCATCGCTGTCGGTGAGGCTCATGCATTCCTGGAATCGGCGAAAATTCCTCCAGATATCCGGACTAAGCGCCTTGCTGACCCTGGCCGGAAACAAGGCACACGGGGCCATGTATTTTCTCAAGACATTCCTGTCACTGCCGCCCCGGAACACGTCCCTGATTACGCCGAATCCTGAATTCTATGTATATGATCTGGGCCGCATGTCGAAAATGATCCAGGATCTGGACTACTCCGGATGGACCTTGAATCTCACCGGCCGGGTGAAAAACCCATTGGTTCTTCCGTATGACGCGATCAAACGACGGCCGGCCTTTGAAGCGGCTGTAACATTGGAGTGCATTGAAAACCCGGTGGGCGGCGACACGATCAGCAACGCAATCTGGCGGGGAGTCTCGCTCAAGAATCTGCTGGCGGAAGCCGGGGCTGCTCCCAATGCCCAAAAAGTCATTTTCAAAGCCGCCGACGGCTATACCGACAGCATCCCTTTGACGCAGGCCATGGCCAGCGATGTTCTCCTGGCCTACCAAATGAACGGGGTCGATCTCCCTCGAAAACATGGTTATCCCCTGAGGGCCGTGGTGCCCGGAATTTACGGGATGAAGAATGTGAAATGGATCATGGAAATTGAGGTGTCCGACTCCAACTATCTGGGTTATTGGCAACAGCGTGGATGGTCCGATGAGGCCGTCATCGGACTGATGGCCCGGATCGACAGTCCCGGAGCCTATCAGGAATTGCACGGTTTAAAACAGGTCATCCGCGGGATCGCATTTGCGGGAGCGGCCGGCATACGGCAGGTCGAGGTCAGTACCGACGGGGGGAGACACTGGAACGCCGCACAACTGGACGCGCCGCTGTCTCTCTACACTTGGCTGTTCTGGCGGATGGACTGGCAAGTGCCTCGGGCCGGGGTCTATCGTATCGTTGTCCGCGCCATGGATCGTTCCGGCCGTCTTCAGACGGCGGAATACACGCGAGGATTCCCTAACGGGGCGACCGGACTTCATTCCATCACGGTTGAAGTGGTTGCTGCAAAATGAATTGGTGTCCCCAGGGGGATTCGAACCCCCGTTACCGCCGTGAAAGGGCGATGTCCTAGGCCGGGCTAGACGATGGGGACACAAAAATAAATGGTGAGCCGCCCGGGAGTCGAACCCGGGACACCCGCCTTAAAAGGGCGGTGCTCTACCAGCTGAGCTAGCGGCTCCCGTCTCATCAACGAAAGATGAATTTTAACAGACGGTGGAAACCCTGTCAACGAATTTGGCGGGGGTAGGCGTATGGATCCTCCAGCAGAATGGCCTCATCTCTTCTCGTCCCGGTCGAGACTAAGAAGATGCGACATCCCATCAGTTCTTCAAGCCGTGACAAATAGGTCTTGGCCCGGACCGGCAGTTGGTCGTGGCTCTTCATTCCGGTCGTCGAAGATCGCCAGCCTTCCATGGTTTCGTAGATCGGTTCGCACGCTTCCTGAGCGGTCAGACTCGAGGGCATCTCGTTCAATGTCTTTCCACGGTATTGATAGCCGATACAAATTTTGATCTCATCGCAGGCGTCCAACACATCCAGCTTGGTGACCGCGACGCCGGCGAGTCCGTTGACCCGGACCGCATAACGGATCAGGACTGCGTCAAACCATCCGCAGCGACGAGGCCGCCCGGTAGTCGCTCCAAATTCATGGCCCCGCTCCTGAAGTTGAACGCCCATATCATCCTTAAGTTCGCTTGGGAAGGGTCCGCTTCCCACCCGCGTGGTGTAAGCCTTTACCACACCGACCACGGTTGTGATGCGCGTCGGTCCCACGCCGGTTCCGGTGCAGGCCCCTCCCGCCGTCGCATTGGAAGACGTTACGAACGGGTAGGTCCCATGATCCACATCCAGATGGGTGCCCTGAGCCCCTTCAAATAACACCCGCTTGCCTTGATCAATCCATTGATTGACGATCAGAGTCGTGTCCGCAATATAGTCCCGCATCGCATCGGCATACCCGATGTACTCCCGATACACCTTCTCCAGATCGAAACGTTCCACCTTATAAAGTTGTTCCAAGAGGTAATTCATTTCGGTCAGATTAGCCGCAAGTTTTTCTCGGAAAAGGTCGGGCTCCAATAGATCGCCGACACGGATACCGATGCGGGCCATCTTGTCCACGTAGGCCGGTCCGATTCCACGACCCGTGGTGCCGATCCGTCGAGCGCCTTTGAGCCGTTCGCTTTCTTTTTCAATCGCCTTGTGATAGGGCATGATCAAGTGGGCATTGCTGCTGACATACAGACGGCCACGCACCGAAATGCCTCGTTTTTCCAAGCTGCCGGCCTCTTCCAAAAGGGCCGAAGGATCCACCACAACACCGTTGCCGATGACGCAAAGTTTGCCCGGATGAAGAATGCCGGACGGGATCAGATGGAGTACAAAGGTTTCCTGCCCCAATACAACGGTGTGACCTGCATTGTGTCCGCCCTGATAGCGAACCACTCCGTCGGCCCGCTCCGAGAGCAGATCCACGATCTTTCCTTTGCCTTCATCGCCCCACTGGGTTCCTACCACGACCAAGACCGACATTCCATGCCTCACACAAAAAAGCCCTGATCCTGGAGATCAGAGCTCTCAAACCAACCGCTTGCCGCCCAACCGTATCCTGTACGCAGCCTAGGCTCTTAAAACAGATTTGTCAAGGAAGGCATCGAAACTTGGTGGAGCTGGGGGGGATCGAACCCCCGACCTCCAGACTGCCAGTCTGGCACTCTCCCAATTGAGCTACAGCCCCACGTGTTTCACGAATGCGAAGCCATCGTATCATTGCGCCTTATGGCTGTCAAGGCGTGTGCATATTAAAAAAACGGTCGCACCGCATAGGCGATGCGACCGTCAGTATTCTTCAATACCGGTACTATATATCTAAACCGAATTACTTCGCCGCAAAGGCAAACTCGGCCGTCGCTTTGCCCTTGGCCGGAACCGTGACCTTCGCTTCCTGCACACCCAGAATCGGGTGGAAGGCATGAACTTCATAGGTTCCCGGAGGTATACCGTCAATCGTGAATGTGCCGTCTTCGCCGACGATCGCATAGTACGGATTCTCAACCGGCTGGAAAAAAACCTGCATGAAGTTGTGTTGGTCGCACTCGATCTTCATTGAGCTTTCTTTTTTCCGGAGCACAACTGGCTTCTTGATAACCTGTCCTTTTTCAGGCAACGGCAGATTAAATAAAGTGTTGGCACTGGCACCGGAGATCTCATAACCATGCGGATTATGCAACACGCCCGTGGCGGCCTTCGGATCGGTTGGATCGGCATCGGTATTCAAAATACGAAGCTCGGCCTTCTTCACTACCACACCGGTCAATGTGGACGGACCGCCTTGAACTTTGAACCGACAGATGTCCGTCTTGACATCCGTTCCGTCGAATTTGAACGGCTTGCCTTTTGCGATCTCTTCGATATAGACCACCACATCGGCCAGGGCCCCGTTCTTGACATTCACTTGCTGCCGGACCCGATGGCCTTTGCCGTCCGAATCGGCCGTCGCACAGAATGCTGGATTGGGGAATTTTGCAAAGTCAAACTCCTTGGGCGCCGGTACCGCCCCTTTAAACATCACCTTCCCCGTAATGCTTCCGCCATCCGGAACCGGTGCCTCTTCATACGCCGAAACAATCGGGGCGCCTATCAAGCTGACCGCAATGGTCAGAACAAACGTTGCAATGAACCCTTTCATATGATGATCTCCTTTCGTGTTAAAAACGGAGGGCAAGTCCCCTCGACATTGACGTACTGACGTTCCAAACAATCCCGTCTGAATTTCTAAGGTTTCACAAGGGCTCTGGGTTAACGGGTGGTCATACCTATAGAGAGGACTTTCAGAACTCTTAAGGAAGAAGACCTCTTGATGACTCCAACCTTGATAAGCCCCATCAAAATAAAGCGGAAGTCTACGCCACAATTTCGATGCTGTCAAGAGAAAAATTTGATCCGGTTTTCAAATCAGCTTGCAATGCCGACCGGAATTGATTAGAGTACCCTGAACACGGGATGGATTCAACGCCATGTCCTCCGTTTTCCCCTTTTTCACTACAGCCTTTGTATCTCTGTTTGCAATTGTGGACGTGATCGGGAATACGCCGATGTTCCTCTCGATCACCCCGCACAATACGCATGCCGAACGGGTTCAGATGGCCCAAAAAGCCGCGGTGGCGGTTTTTGTCATCCTGACCGTTTTTGCGTTTCTCGGAAACCGGATTTTTCAATTTTTCGGTATCACCATAGACGCGTTTCGCATTGCCGGCGGGTTGATTCTCCTTAAAATCGGGCTGGACATGGTCGAGGCTAAGAACCTTCGGACCCGCCACACGCCCGAAGAAGATCAAGAAGGCTTGGCCCGAGAAGACGTCGCCATCATCCCGCTGGCCATGCCGATGCTGAGCGGCCCGGGCGCCATTTCGACCGTAATCGTCCTTACGACCCAGGCCACATCGGCCGGCATGATGGGAGCCCTGGCGGCCGCGATTGCCGCAAACGCAGTGTTAGTCTACCTTATTCTGAGGAGTTCGACACAGATCGTCGCTCTGTTCAAGGAAATCGGCATGCGGATTTTGACGAGGACACTCGGTATCATACTGGCATCGATCGCGACACAGTTCATCCTGACCGGAATTCGGCACTACTTTGCCGGCAATCCTTGATCACGTGAATGATTCGTCGTCATGGCGCCAGAACGACGCTCCTTTCTGTACCGGGCTCCGTTTGATCAATTGCAAAAATTCTTCACGCGTTTCACGGCGCGTGCGGAACCCGCCCAGCATTGCGCTGGTGATCGCCGTTGCATTTTGTTTTTCCACCCCCCGCATCATCATGCAGAGATGCTGGGCTTCCATGACGACCGCCACACCCTGAGGCTTGATTTTCTCCTGAAGGGTTTCGGCAATCTGCTGCGTCAGCCGTTCCTGAACCTGGAGCCGTCGGCTGAAAACCTCCACGATTCTAGGAAGCTTACTCAGGCCGATGACTTTCTTGTCCGGAAGATAAGCGATATGGCATTTACCGAAAAACGGAACGAGATGGTGTTCGCACAGGCTGAAAAAATCAATGTCCTTGACGATCACCATCTCGTCATATTTGATGGGAAAGAGGGCGCCGTTTAGGATTTCATCAATGTCCTGCGTGTATCCCTTGGTTAAAAAATTAAACATTTTGGCGACCCGTTCCGGCGTTTTCATCAACCCGTCACGGGAAGGATCTTCTCCCACCAGCCGCAGAAGCTGCTCAACGACCTCCTGTAACTGCTGAGTCTTTTGTTCGGCTCTCATGAAGTAGCCTCTCCGGGAATTCGAACCGTCACGTCGCCTAAGATCCTGGCCTGGCAGGACAGCCGGTGAGGTGGAAGCAACTCGGCCACCTCCAACATGTTCTCTTCATCAAACTCAATTTCAGATAAGTTCTCGCCTCCGGCTTCAACGACCACCCGACACGTACTGCACGTTGCAAAACCTCCGCACTCATGCGCCAATTCCAGCCCCAAAAGTTCGGCCGCCTCCAGCACCGATTTCTTATCGGGAACCTCTCCGCTTTTTCCGGACGGATAAAAAGTGACCTTGGGCATAAAACGATCCAGCCAGAGCTGTTTGGTTAAGACGCGACCTTCATCGTGCAACGATGCTCTTTGATATGGGATTCAAATTCGTCCGGAAAGTGACAAAGGCTGCATTCCACCGCCACGGCGGCTCCGGTGATCACAGTGCAGTCTCCGCGGCCTTTGACGAACCCGCTGAGCTGTTGAAGTGTCTGGAGATCTTCGGGTTTTCCGTGACCGGCCTCAATCTTCTCGAGGATTTGATGAAGGTAATGGGTTCCCATCTTGCACGGAGGACATTGACCGCAGCTTTCGTCTTCAAAAAAATTACAAAATTTCATGGTTTGTTCGACCATGCAGTTGGTATCATCCAAAACAATGACGCCGGCCGAACCCAAACCGGACCCGACGGCCTTGAGCGAATCAAAGTCCATCGGCACATCAATATCCCTCGGCACCAGAAAGGCCTGAGACGGACCGCCCGGATAGACCGCCTTGAGCGCACGTCCATTCTTGATGCCGCCGCCGTGGTCGTAGATCAGTTTCCGCAGAGGGATTCCAAGGGGAAGTTCATACACGCCGGGATGGTTCACATCACCGCTGAGGGAGAAAAGCATCATCCCCGGACAGGTTTTGGTTCCGAACGACCGAAACCATTCCACTCCATGAGAAAGAATATGAGGAATGTTCGACAACGTTTCGACGTTGTTCACCACCGTGGGTTTGCCATACAGGCCATAGACGGTGGGGTAAAAGGGGGCCGGCCACATAGGTATCCGGCCCGATAAAGATCTGGACATCACAGGAAAAACCGGTTTTCAAAACATCCGATCCGAGAAATCCATGCCGTCGCGCATCATGAATCGCCTGCTTCACAAGGTCAATTTCTTCCGCAAAGGCCCCGTTCATAAAAACAAACGATTCCTTCGCACCGATGGAAAAAGCCCCAATGGCGATTCCCTCCAGCAGTTGATGCGGATTATGCCGGAGAAGGTGACGGTCTTTATACGTTCCCGGCTCGTGTTCCCCGGCATTACATACAAGGTAACGCTCCGTTTCCCGGTGGGTCGCAACCATCTCCCATTTTTTGCCGGTCGGAAAACCGGCCCCGCCCCGCCCCCGCAATCCGGATCGCTTAATCGCTTCAATCACCTCAAGCGGTTTATTTTGTCGGAGAACTTTTTCTAGAGCCTGATAGCCGCCCTCGTTTTGGTAGGCTTCAATATCAAGGCTCGCTCCCGTAAAATTTTTCAAAAGGATCTGTTGTGTCACTCTCAGTCCCCAATCTTAACCGGATTACAGTTAAATGGCCGTACATTTTAAATAACCTATAAGCACAACCACGCTACGATAGACAACCCTCAACAGTTCAGAATCACAAATAATGACTTAATGCCATAAAGAAGAGCATTGGGATCGAAAGATAGAAGTTGGTTCGAGAAGCAAGATAGGCCTTTCTCGCCATCGCCGCCATTTCTGGAGGCGGGGCTTGCTGCTTGGCCGCGGCTTCGGCCGTCATCTGAATGATGCGTTTCTGATTCGGCCAGATGATCCCCCACACATTGAATAACATGACAATCCCCAGCGCTCCACCGATACTGATGGATACCCGCCAATTTCCGCTACCAGGCCATTTCATCATCAGGATCGCAAGGCCCGCCAAAACAGTGACCAGCGCACTCCATCGAAACCACCACAGGGCGGGCGGCATTAATTGAGGCACGACCTTTCCTTTAGTGCCTGCGTCGAGACTCTTCATGAAGTTTACGTTGATCAGGTTAAAAAAGTACAGTAGACCGATCCATGTAATTCCGGACAAGAAATGAATCCAACGAAATAGTAACTCAAGTGGGTCAACGCCTGGCATGGCTTCTCCTTTGTGAATATTGTAACTGCAAGGTTTGAATCGGCTTTCAGTGCAAGATCACCGGATAGCTTATCGGTCAGAGACTTTTATAAAGTACACCTCTTGCTTTTAACTTGTCAACTCAATAATCGCATCAATCACGACTCATTCACGGATAAATTTGCCATACGAATTCGAAGCAATTACTTCACAGGTCCGATAAGGTGGGTCGCTCTCGGGGTTTAGCGAAATATGAGTCGTTTTCGTGTTTTGCTCTCGATGGGAGCGGGCTTATTCCTGCGATTCGCCAAAATCACGGGATCAATGATCTCGCCGCAGCCGAGGCACCGCCAGCCGTAAAAGTAGAGCGCGCCCGTATCATCCCTGAGATCCTCAAAAGGTTCATGAACCATGCAACTTGCGCAGCGCGGGCATTCCACGGCAGAACAGCCATTATCATTCAATTTTGAAACCATATGTTTCATAAATGAATAATAGCCCATTTAATAAAGAGTTGTCAAGACAAAAGAAGACCGCTCGGCCGTTCTTTAGTTCGTGGGCTGTATTGTGTCGCCGCGCAGACTCAAATTTGGAGAAGGCTTGAGGCTTTTACCGGACGGGCTCAGCCGTGGGAGGATTTTAACCTGGAATGGCTTATCCCAAACTCCTTGATTTTTCTCCACAGAGTCGTTCGACTGACCTTGAGACGGGACGCCGCCTCATGGTAGTTCCAGTCGGTCTGAGAGAGAACTTTCAATACCAATTGCCGTTCCAGCGTTTTGAAGGGATCTTCTTGTTTAATGGCAAGATCTATAAAATCATCATTGACATGGAAGATGTCTTTGGGCAAATGCGAGGGCAAAATGACGCTCCCTTGACACAAGACCACGGCATGCTCCATAACGTTTTCGAGCTCTTGGATATTTTCACGATAATCATAATTCATCAGAATTTCCATGGCGGCCGGGGCGACCGATTTTATCTTCTTTCCGACCAGGATGTTAAACCGCTGCAGGAAGTGCTGAACGAGAAGAGGAATATCATCTCGACGTTCACGAAGCGGCGGTAGAAGGATGGGCACCGCATGAAGTTGATTATAAAGTTCCACAATGAACTCCGCCTGTTCAATGGCGGCGTCGATATCTCGATGAGTGGCCGCAATGACCCGAACATCCGCTTGTATTTTACGGGTATCCCCCACACGTTCAAACTGCTTCTCCTTCAAAAACTGAAGCAGTTTGAGTTGTGTGGCAAGACTCATATAGCCGATCTCATCCAGGAAAAGCGTACCCCCATCCGCCAAAACCAGCTGACCGACCCGGTCGGAGACGGCGCCGGTAAAAGCCCCCTTAACGTAACCGAAAAGCTCGCAGGCCAACATCAGATCGGTCAATCCTCCGCAATTGACCTTGACAAACGGCTTCTCGCGACGAGGGCTGTTTTCATGAATGGCATGGGCCAGCAGCTCCCTACCCGTGCCCGGTTCGCCTTCGATTAAGAGGCTGGATCCACTCCGGGCCATCTCGGGCAACAGGGCATAGACGCTCTGCATCCGGTGGTTCTTGCCGATGATCTTTTCAAAGGAATATTTTCCCCGTAACGCCTCGTTTAAAGCCTCGACCTGCGAGCGATCCCGAATGATCTCGACCCCACCGATCACCCGGCCGCTCTTGTTCCTGAGGAGGACGGTGTTCGTGCTGATCGTGACCAGCTTCCCGCTTTTATTTCTCAGGACCGTTTCGTAGTCATGAATGTTTCGGCTGGTGGAGAGGGTCTGTTCAAGAAGGCATTCATTGTCGCAGGCGGCGCATCGAACGACTTGTGCGCAGGGCATCTCTTTCGCTTCTTCATCGGAATAACCCAGCAGGCGTTCGGCGGCTTTGTTCAGATACTTGATCTTTTTGTCCAACCCGATGGTAACGACGCCGTCGTTCAGGGAATCGAGAATCGCTTCGGTGTCAATCTGCTTGGCATCCAGAGTTTTCATGGCTGAAAATCATTTTAAGCCCGCCTATCCGCTTAGTCAACAGCGAACTTAAACCGATCTATATCATCCGGTCCACGATCGCGCAGAGTTCTTTGACGGCGTTGGCCGACTTCTTCAGTCCGACCTTCTCTTCCGAGGTAAGATCAAACTCCACGATCGCCTCCATCCCGCCGTTTCCCATCTTGGCCGGCACTCCCACAAACAGATCCTGGACGGCGTATTCGCCTTTGCAAAGGGCCGCGCAAGGCAGGATCTTCTTTTTGTCTTTAACGATCGCCTCGACCATCTCGACGATGGCCGCGGAAGGGGCATAGTAGGCGCTGCCGGTCTTCAACAGTTTCACGATCTCGGCCCCGCCGTCCCGGGTTCGCTGAACAATCGCATCCAGCCGGTCTTTCGAAATCAATTCCGTCACGGACACCCCGCCCACCGTCGTGTATCGGGGCAGCGGAATCATGCTGTCCCCGTGCCCGCCCATCACAATCGCACGGACGGTCTGAGTCGAGACACGAAGTTCCTGCGCAATGAAGGTCGCCATGCGCGCCGAATCCAGCACGCCGGCCATGCCGATCACCCGCTCTCTCGGAAATCCGGTCGTCTTGTAGACTACATAGGTCATCGCATCGAGGGGATTGGAAACGACAATAATCATGGCCCCCGGTGAACGGGCGGCCACCTGCTCCGCCACGCTCTTGACGATCTTTGCATTGGTAGACAAAAGATCGTCACGACTCATTCCCGGCTTTCGGGGAACGCCGGAGGTGATCACAACCAGATCAGATCCTTCGGTATCGGCATAACTATCCGTTCCGCGGATCTGGGTGTCGTAGCCGTAGATCGGGGCCGATTGGGCCAGATCCAGCGCCTTGCCCATGGCGACATCCTTAATGATGTCGAGCAGGACCAGCTCTTCGGCCAATTCTTTTTCGACCAGCCGCTGAGCCGTCGTCCCTCCGACGTTGCCGGCGCCGATGATCGTGATCTTTCGTCGTTTCATCCCGGATGAATCCTCCGTTTTGTCTGCGGACTCGTTTCCACCGTTAGAAAACCGGGAATACGATACCATACGATAGGGAAGAGGTCAAGAAAGGGGCAAAACACACCGGATCAAGGAACACGTGGGCGGCTCGGCCGCTTCCATCGCTTGTAAAACATCGGAATCAAGGTCAGCAGGATCAGTAATCCGATCGCGGCGGCGAACTGCCAGGAATAGATATGCGTCAGAGCGCTTCCCAAATAGACATAAGCAAAGGTTCCGGGAACGATCCCCACGAAGGTTCCGATAATATAATCTCTTGCTCCGACCTTGGAAAGGCCGGCGACATAGTTGAGAACGTTAAAGGGAATCAGGGGAATAAGCCGTAGGAAGAAGATCACCTGAAAACCATGCGCCGCGGCCTGATCGTCCATGGTTGCAAGAGCCTGAAATTTCCCCTTGAGCACCCGGTCCACAAAAGCGCGGCCGAGGTACCGTGCCGAAAAAAAGGCGGCGGTGGCCCCGATGGTCGCCCCGATCACTGTTAATATCGTTCCCCACAAGGCCCCGAAGGCCAGCCCGCCGGCGACCGAGATGATCCAGCCCGGGACAGAAAGGACCGGCGCGATGCTGTAAATCAATAAATACAGAAACGGGGCCAGCGGTCCGACCGACTGAATCGCGGTACGGATCACCTCGGGCCTGACATACCGGCCCAGATCGGTAACTTGAAACAGCAAAACAGCAACGGCGATAAAAATTAGGAGCCCCGCAAACTTCAGGGTCTGAGAAGAAATCGCCATGAATCAAATCCTCAGTTTTATTCTGTCACCGGGTTACGGAACAACGATGATTTTACCGGACATGTGATGAAACGGCAGGTGGCATGTGTACGGATACTCCCCGGGCTTTGTGAACATCTTGCGGTATTCTCCCCGAGGCGGGAGCTGCCCGGCATCGATCACGCGGACTTCAGGGGAACGCTCTATCTGCTGGCATGGATCTTTTCCTTCGCCGCTGACCAGCGTATGGGTTTCATAATCCTGATTGATCCAGGCCACCGTCGTGCCAGCTTTGATCGTCACGACCGGAGGATCGTAGGCCTTGTCGCATCGGCTCGCGGCATCGGCGACGATCCGGATGGTTACGACCGAAGGTTGCGGAGGCCGGGCCGGTTCAGTGGGCGTTACCTCGGCCGTCCTCCCGAGCCCTGTCCCAAGCATGATGCTCAAAATGACGGCCGGCAAAACAAGAACGCTGATTCTCATTCAGACGACCTCCTTCTATTCACTGGTCACGGTATGCTCGGTCGAGTCATTATTCGCCCAGGTCACCTTTTCTCCGATCCCGACCGTCACGGGATCAGGGTCGAAGGCTGCAGCGCCCTTAGTTTTTGCGCCCGCCACGATCGAGACGGCCTTGTCCCCCGTTGATGGGCCCTGCACGATCACGGAGCCGGTCATCGTATGGCCTAGAACGGTACAGTGATAGTTGAATGTCCCCACCGTCATAAAGGTGTGGGCGAAAGTTCCGCCATTGGAAGCGATCAATCCTGAATCCAGCTCGAGACCGGAACTGCCGCCGCCCCCGCCCCCGCCGCCGCAACCGCCCAGCAGCATCGTCACGATCATGACGATCCCCAGACTCATCAACGGAGCAATCATCGATCTAGAACGCATGGTTGTCCTCCTCTTCCATCAAAAGAACAGATGCAACAGCACGAACCACTCGTCATTTCGCAGGGCTGGATGCTCAAGATTCCGCCTGTACTGGGCCGAGACCTCGGAGTATGGATAGGGATAAATATCCAGCCCGGCCGTATAGCGTTGGAGCTCGTCCTTTGATTCTGTCCGGTCGGGGTCGTACCGGTCGTATTTCGCCTTGAGAACCACCCCGTCGGACGGATTGAAATCCAGTTCCTGATACATCACGCTGCCGGTCATTCGGGTATCGAGATCGAGATTCGCGACACGGACCATGTCCCATTCCCCAAGCCAGGAGAACCGCCAGAGATGGGCCATCGCATAACCGCCGGCATAATTCCGATCGCTATGAAGACCCCGGTTGGCGTAATACGAGCCGCCGATGGTCGCGTATCGCGACCGGAGACCGGCCGTCCCGGAGAACCCCTTGTTGCTGTTGTCGTCCACCGTTGCTCCCGGACTGCCGTTGATCACGGCCGCGTGTCCGAAGAAATGGCCGTCGGCGAACCCGGTCTCGACGCCCGCGTCCTGATCCAGCACGCCCAGTTGGAGCTTGTCGCGGATGAACGAGGTGTGATCATCCAACTTGAGTCCATAGGGAGGAATGAACTGCCCGACCTTGATGTAGGAATTGTAGGGAAGGTTCCGGATCAGTCCGAAATACTCACGAGTTCCCCCCGCCCCGTCCTGAAGATAGAGCGTCAGATGATCCGTCGGGCTGACGGCCACATAGAGGTCGGATTGCATCGGGAAGAAGGAATCCTGCGAATCGGTCGACGCTTTCTCTGAATGGATATACATGAATCGGAAATCCCCGCCGATCGCCACGTTCTTGCTCCAATGGATCATCTCCTCGAACTCGGCATGGTCCTCTTTGACCATCGGCAGGAGATCGAGCATCACTTCCCTGCCATGTTCATTCCGCATGCCGCCGCCGGTCGGATTGACATGACAGTCAGCACAGGACAGACCGTAAGACGACTCCATATGCATTTCATGGCCCGGCATCAAGACAGATCCGAAACGGGCGTCAAATTGCGGAACGGCCGTGGCTTCATTGGGAAAAAACAGAACCTGCGGCAGAAGGGAAAGACCGATCCCTACCCCGATCAAAACACGATGGATGCCCGATGTCATATGCGATTTACGACTGAACCTCAACCGCGATCATCTTGCCCTTTTCCTCCTTATAACCGACCATCACCCGGTCGCTGACTTTGAGATCCTTGAGGATCTTGTCGGTCGCCTCAAAAGACATCGGATGATCCGTCTCAGCGTCACGGATCGTAAAGGTTTTCGCCTTCACGTCGATCGCGGTAACGTTCCCGACATGTTTGTTCGGGCCGGCCGACTTGCAGGCCCAGGTCGTTGTCACCGATCCCAACACAAAAACGGCCAGGATCACAGCTGCCATCAAAGATCGCTTCTTCATGATGCATCCCTCCTTATATATATTAATAAGCACCCATTATGCCTCAAGCGTCCGGCTTTGGCAATACTGTTCCGCTTCCCCCGATCATGGAGCCGTCCATATTCGACCCTTTCATGGGAAAGGGCCCGGTAAAACGTTTTGTCCGGACACTTGACCTGTAACGTTGAACCTGCTATAGTGAGTCACATATTTCAGCCGCCCTCCATCGTTTCTGGTCCCGGAGGGCGGTTTTGTGTGTACGGACGGGGAAAGAGGGGACGGGATCGAGCGGGCTGAACGGTCTGCAAATGACGGGCCTAACGTTATAACCATTGCAAGGAGCAACGAATGAACCAAGCATTTTCCGGAACAGAAACACTTTCAGTACCCGCAGAAACAGTTGCAAGAACCGGAACGAAACCGGTTGCAAGACCGATTGACTACACGAACATTACGATGTTCGGCGTCATCGTACTGGTCGCACTGATCGGCGTCCCGCTCTTCGGTTTCACCTACGGCTACACCGGACTGGACTGGACATTGTTCGGCATCCTGTATGTCGTGACCGGCCTCGGAATCACGGTCGGCTATCATCGCATGATCTCTCACCGGAGCTTCACCTGCCCGGATTCCGTCAAGGTGGCCCTTCTGATCGCGGGAGGATGGGCCTTTCAAAATTCAGCCTTAAAATGGTCGGCCGATCACGTGCGGCATCACGCCAAAGTGGATCAGGAAGAGGATCCCTACAATGCCATGTTGGGGTTCTGGTATAGCCACTGCGGTTGGCTGTTCTATAAGGATCCCTACAGAGATGATAAATACGAGGCACAGTTTAAAAAGGATACGCTGGTCGTCTGGCAGAATAAATATTATCTCCCGATCCTGATTTCGAGTTTCGCCCTCCCTTTTTTAGCGGGGCTGATTCACGGAGGATGGATGAGCGGTATCGGCTGCTTTCTCCTGGCCGGCGTGGGACGGGCCTTTCTGGTGCTCAACTCCACCTTCTGCATCAATTCGATCTGCCATTTGTGGGGAGATCAGCCGAACGGAACGGACAACAGCAGCCGTGACAGCTGGTGGATTTCACTCATTACCTTCGGCGAAGGCTATCACAACTACCATCACAACTACCCGAAGGATTATCGGAACGGCCCCAAGTGGTACAATTTTGATCCGTCCAAGTGGCTTATTTTCGGACTTTCCACCTTGGGTCTCGCAGTCAATCTGAACCGGTCCTGTCCAAAACCGAATTAAGCCTGACCGCTTGTAATAAAAAAGGCATCCCATCAGCACGCGGGATGCCTTTTTTATTTCGGACCGTCTCATTCGTCGGGCTTGATGGTTACGTTTTTTTCGAGGCCTGAATGAATCTTGTTCGAAGGGTGTACAGAGTCTGTTGGAGCAGTTCCGCCTCTTCGGGGGTCAAATTGCCTTTGGTCTTCTCCTCCAGCAATCCGAGCAGATCGATCAGTTCTCTGGCCTGTGAGAGATCCACAGGCCTCGCCGACCCCTGCGCCGATGGTAAGCCCGGCAATTGCGCGTCGCCCATCGCCATCAGCGCCGAAGCCCCCATCGAATAGATAAAGGAAGAGAAGTCCAACGGACCGCCGGGCCGGGGTCCGGTTTGTGAACCGGCTGCAGGACCGGTTTCAGGTTTCGGGGCCGGACCGGACTGAACGGTTTCATTCTCAAAACGTCCGCGGCGATCCGTCACCTTGAACGACGGCTTTTCCGCTTCCGGTTCCTTCTGCGGGTTCGGATCGGGAGATTCGAGGTGCTGTACTTCCAGCTCGGGAAGGGTCAGGTCAAGATCGTGCAATGGACGGGCACGGTGTTTGCCTTCCTTGGGCGTTGGAGGAGGCGGGGGCGCAACGGGTTGTTTGGGAGGGCTCGGCGCCGCCGGCGCCGCTTTCTCTTCAACAACCGGCAAGGGCGTGGCGCATTGTGAACAGACATCGCCGATCTTCTCTTCGTGCCCGCAGGCTGGACAGCGCATGCTTCCTCTCATGAATTCACAAAACTACGCTTGCCGTTTAAGTATACCTTTGTTCATTTTTTAAAGCAACGGCCTGAGAACTCCGCCGGGAAATCATCCTTGACAGGCCGGAAACCGACCGGTATGATGATCCAAAAAAGTAGACGCTTTATGATACACCCATGAATGAGACGCGGAGAAGACCTTTCAGATGATCCGATGGATTCCGGTGGCGATCCTGACCTGCCTTTGGTTCCTGGCCGGCGGAAACACAGTCCGGCACGAAATCACCACGGCCGAAGCAGCCGTCCAACCACCGGCAGAGCAGACGAAAGGGGAAGCGGCCTTTAACCGGTACTGCGCGGGCTGTCATGGGAAAGCGGCAGCCGGAACGGATCACGGCCCAAGTTTCATCAATCGAATTTATGAACCCAACCACCACGGCGATCAATCTTTTATGCTCGCACCCCGGCTGGGCGTCCGGGCTCACCACTGGAACTTAGGCGATATGCCGAAAATCCCGGGCGTGTCGGATGACGAACTCAAACAGATCGTCGGGTACATCCGCTGGCTGCAACGGCAGGCCGGAATCCAGTAATCGGGTTTCAATCCATGTCGAACGATTCCTTCACAACCCAGGAACGTGAACACCTCGATCCGTTTTTCACCAATCTCGACCGGAACATCTTCGGACTCAAACTGCCGCAGGAAGTGGCCGGGGCGCTTTTCTCACGGTACAGCCGCTCGGCCAAAGACCTCCGCCGTGTGTTTCTGGACGAATTTTTAGGCGAGATGGGACCGTTCCAGGCCCCGTCCACGCCCGAGGACATGGATGCTCTTAAGAAGGCCCGCGCCTTCTACGACCGCGTGTTGGTGGGCTACGGCGATGATTCCGTCGCACAGTTGGGCGGGGCCCATATCGCCTGCGAGGGAATCTCCAACGTCGCAGCCAATCTGATTGAAGACGCGCGAATCGGGATATCACCGCTGGAGAAATCCACACGGTATGTGCGATTCGACAAAAAGGATTCCGATGGCGAGTATCTGTTTTATAAAGAACCCCGCATCATGGCTTCAAAGCATGCCTCAAAATATCTAAAGGTCATGAATCTGCTCTTCCAAACTTATGCCCGGCAGATGGACCCCATGATCAATTTCATTACACTCCGCCTACCGATCACCGAGATGTCATTTAAACATCCTCAAACCGGTGAGGCGTTGACCTATGCCGATATCGAGCGCGACGCAGAGCTGAAGAAATGGGCCCAAACCGCTTATCGAGGCACGATACGCGCGCAGGCCTGCGACCTGCTCCGCGGCTACCTCCCCGCCTCGACGAAGACCAACGTCGGTCTCTTCGGCATCGGCCAGGCCTTCGAGTATCTTCTGACCAAGCACTATTCCCATCCCTTAACCGAGATACGCCAACTGGCCGAGAAGATGCATGGTGAACTGAACACGATGATCCCCTCCTTCGTAAAACGGGCGCGTTCGAACAGCTATCTCGCCGATACCTATCAGGGAACACGCGGCTTCGCCCAGGAAGGCACGACCGGTCTGAGGACGGCCCCGGCCGAAGCCGTGACGCTGGTGGATTACGACGGCGAAGCCGAAGAAAAGGTTTTATCGGCCATTCTCTATCCGCATACCCGGCTTTCACTCGCACAGCTCCGGGCCGAGATCAAGTCGTGGGATACGGAGCGACGGTCACGATTATTGCAGGAATATCTCGATCGCCGTAAACACCGGCGGGACAAACCGGGCCGTGCGCTGGAGCAGGTTTATTACACCTTTGACCTCCTCGGCAATCTCGGCATGTACCGGGATCTTCATCGGCACCGGATCCTGTCGCAGGAGCGCCAGGACTTCAGCACCGCCCATGGCTACGACACACCGAATGAACTCGGCGAAATCGGATTTAAAAAGGATTTCGACCGGTGCATGATCCAGGCCGCTGAGCTCTACGATCAGATCCATGCCGATTTTCCCCACGAAGCACAGTATGTCGTGCCGTTCGCCTATCGGGTCCGCTGGTATATGAAGATGAATCTTCGGGAGTTGGTCCATATCGCCGAGCTTCGCACCATGCCCCAGGGCCATCCCGATTACCGGTCCATGGTTCAGGAGATCTGCCGGAAGGTCGAAAACGTACATCCAACGCTGCTGAGATATGCCAAGTTTATCGACCGCAAGGACTATCATTTGGGGCGGCTCCAGTCCGAGATGCGAACGGAATATAAAAAATCCATCCTGACCCCCAAACCCCCTTCCGGATTGTAATAACCGCTCAAAGAGAAATCCCATGCTGGACAAAAACCATTTCGCATTGAAAGAATGGGCCGTCACCCTCAAGGCGTTGTCGGGCGGCCGACAAGCGCTGCTGCTTCGAAAAGGCGGTCTTATCGAAAAGACCGCGCGTTTTACGGTTGAGCATTCCGAATTCTTTATTTACCCGACCTATCTTCATCAACAGCGGAAGGGCACGAGTCCGGCTTGGACGGTGGAGCTGGAACAGATTATGGCATCCCCACCATTGGAGAATCAGGTCGTCCTCTCCCATTACGCCGTGGTGCACGACGCCTTCCGGATCGCCGGGCTCGATCGGCTTCGAACGCTCGCCGGACATCATTGTCTCAGTGATGAAGAGGTTCAGAGACGGTTCTCCTACGGAAAAACACCGGGACTTCATCTCATTCTGCTGCGCGTCTTCCGTCTTCCGGAACCGTTCCGGCTATCGGTCCGACCTCGCTACGCCGGATGCCGATCCTGGGTCAATCTGGAGGAGGACCTCCCGACGGCCGGATGCCGGCCCGTCCTTGACGACGCCGCGTTTGACCGGGAGGTCTGCCGCATCCTCACGCGGGTCGGACCGCCCGACGAGCCCGACCCATCCGCATAAAAAGATTTGACACGGCTTCCGGCCGGTGCTATGATGACGCAGGAATAGACTAACCGGTCGGTTATTCGGTGAGACATGTCGAGCAAAGGCGAGCGAACCAGACAAAAAGTTCTCAAAACGGCCCGGGAGCTGTTCTATCTTAACGGATACAACAACACCAGCATTGACGATATTTTGAAAACCAGCAAGATCAAAAAAGGAAATCTTTATTTCCACTTCCGCGGCAAGGAAGCGCTGGGATACGCCGTCCTCGACAGTTATCTGACCGAAGAAGCCGAACTGATGAATCGGATGTTTTCCGGATCGGGCAGTCCGATGGAACGAATCTACCGGTTGTTTGATTCATCCAGGAAGCATTTGAGCGGGCAAGGCTGCCGCGGTGGTTGTCCCATCGGAAACTTTGCGCTGGAGATGTCGGATCTCCACAACGGCTTCCGGAAAAAGATCAACGCGGTTTTCGATGCCTGGTGCGATCATCTTGAAAAGCTCCTCCGGAAAGCGAAGCAGGCCGACGAGCTTCCGCCCTCGATCGACACGAAAGCCATGGCCTGTCTCATGGTCGCGGTCTGGGAAGGCGGGGTGATGCTGGTGAAAACCCGGAAGGACCCGCGGGTCATGGGAGACTGCATTAAAAGCCTGAAAGGAATCGTTCAGGCCTATCGGGTCTGATTTTTTTGTCGTTATAATTGACCGACTAGTTGGTCAATAAGTAACCCATTCTTAAAGAAAGGAGGTTCCGATGCAATGTCCGCGATGCAAGGGGTTGATGGTGGACGACTGGTTCCAGGATATTCGGGATGATACGGGAAGCATAAATTTTAAAGGACTACGCTGTCTGATCTGTGGCGAAGTGGTGGATCCCGTCATTCTTCATAACCGTCAGGTCGGACCGGAAGGCATTCCGGGCCGCCGGAAACGGCGCCTGAGTCCGGCAGGGGTTTCATAATTGATTTTCGAGACTGAACACTTTATAGTGACGGACGTCTATGAAGCAGACGTCCCAGAAATCGCAGCGCACGGAGCATTCCGACGTCGTCGTGGTCGGCGGCGGGGCGGGCGGCCTGGTGCTGGCCCTCGCCCTGACCCGGATGGGCCGAACCGTGGCAGTCATCGAACGCCAAACCAAGCTCCTTCCGATCGCGCGTGGTGAACTGCTTCAGCCCAACGGACTTAAAATTCTCGATCGGCTCGGATTGTCGGAGTTGCTCAAAACCCTTCCATCCCACCGTGCCCATCAATTCCATTTCCACCGCATCGGCGGTAAAAGGCTATGCACGGTAGATTACCGGACGCTCCCTCCGCCATGGAACTACACGACGATCACACAGCCTCACCATCTTTTGAACCTGCTCCTTCAAGAAATACACCAAACTGGCCGCGGCCGTGTCTTGACCGGAACCGATTTCAGAGAGCTGCTGTTTCATCAGAACACGATCGCCGGCATCCGGGCCGAAAAGGACGGCCGGCTCATCGAGCTTCGCGCGCCGGTTGTGATCGGCGCGGACGGAGCCCGCTCCCGGGTCCGGGAGGCCGCCGGCATCCCGTTCCGTCTGCATACCTACCAAGAGGGCTATCTCACCCTGGTGATCCCGCGCCCGACCGGGTTCGCCGATGACGCGCGGTATTATGTCGGACGCGGTGAGATTCTTGGATTGTTTCCCGTCTCGGACGGCGAGCTCTATCTTTTTTATATGATCCCGGCCGACAAACGGGAAGCGATCCGACAGCAGGGAATCAAGACGATAACGGCCGCGATCTCGACGATTGATCCTGCATTGGCCGGACCGCTTCAAGCCGTCATCGCCTGGGATCAGGTCGGCTATATGCCCTGCGTACGGGTTCAATCGGAACGATGGACGGCCGATGGAATCGCCCTGATCGGTGACGCCGCGCATGCCATGAACCCTCACGTGGCCCAGGGCCGCAACCAGGCGCTGGAGGACGCGATGGTCCTGGCCGAGGTGATCCAGGATGGTTTCACAGCCGGGGAGTTCCGTCAGGCGCGGCTGAACCGCTATGAAATGAAACGTCGGCCGGATGTGGAGCGGCTTCAAAAGATGGGCGATGAGCTGACCCTGCTCTGGAATACCACCCTGCCGCCGCTCGCCTGGTTTCGGGACCGGATCTTCGAAGGCATGGAACGCCATCCGGAGATCCGGGAGCGGGTGGTCAAAACGATTTCGGGCCTTTCGATCCGGCCGATGGGGCTCTTCGACCGCCTCCGGGTTTTCATGCCGTAACCGGTTGCTTTTTGGCGCTCTTACAGATAAAATCTTCCAATAAGGAGAGGGTCCATGCCCGATTATTCCCCCGGTTTAGCCGGGGTTCCCGCTGCGAAATCCAAAATCAGTTACCTTGACGGCCAGAAGGGCATCTTGGAATACCGTGGATTCCGTATCGAACTCCTGGCCGAAAAAAGCAACTTTATCGAGACGGCCTATCTCCTTTTGTTCGGCCGTCTGCCCGCCGCCGCCGAACTCCGTCGATTCAGCGCGGACCTCTGCTCCCACCGGCGGATCAAATACCGGATCACGGACCTGATGAAATGCCTCCCGGAGCACGGCCATCCCATGGACGCGCTCCAGGCCGCGGTGGCGGCGCTGGGGATGTTTTATCCGGCCAAGAATGTCCGGGACCCGGAGATTCAGTCTAATTCTTCGGTACGCCTGATCGCCAAGCTTCCCACCATTGTGGCGGCCCATGCGCGGATGCGCCACGGAGACGATCCGATCCCGCCCCGCGACGATCTGGGTCACTCGGCCAATTTCCTGTACATGCTGACCGGTCAGGCACCGGATCCGCTCATGGCCGAGGTTCTGGACGTCGCATTGACCCTGCATGCGGAACATACCATGAATGCCTCGACCTTCAGCGGCTTGGTCACGGCCTCCACCCTGGCCGATGCCTATACGGTCGTCTCCTCCGCCATCGGGACCCTCTCGGGCCCGCTGCACGGCGGCGCCAACGAACAGGTGATTGATATGCTGTTGGAGATCGGATCGAAGGCGAATGTCCGGCCTTATCTCGAGAAAAAGCTGGCGGACGGAGAGAAGATCATGGGCTTCGGCCACCGGGAATACAAAGTCAAGGATCCCCGATCCTCGATCCTGCAAAAACTGATGCCGAGAATGTTCGAGCAATACGGCCGGTCACCGCTCTATGAGACAGCGCAGGAGGTCGAACGAGTCGGGGTCGCTCTTCTCGGCAGCAAAGGAATCCATCCCAATGTTGACTTCTTTTCCGGAATTGTGTATGAAAAGATGGGAATCGACAAGGATCTCTTCACGCCGGTCTTTGCCCTGGCCCGCGTCGTGGGCTGGCTGGCGCACTGGATCGAGCAGCTGAAGGACAATCATATTTTCCGTCCGACCGAAATCTACGAAGGCGAACATGAACGGCAATATCTCCCCATCGACCAGCGACCCTAACCGACCAAACGCGTGAGGAAGGAGGACTCGATGCCAAAGAAGACCCGGAAGCCGAAACCGAAGAAAACCAAAAAGATCGCCCGTAAACCGGCAAAGAAATCCGTCCGAAAACCGGCCCGGAAAAAGGCCGTAAAAAAGAAAACGGTACGGAAGACAGCCAAACCAGCCCGGAAACCGGCGATGACGAAATCGGTCATGGTCGTGAAACCGGCGAGGCCGCCGATGAAACTGAAGTCCCCGGCCGTTCCGATGATCGCGGAACAACGCGTCGGCATCGTCGTGCATTACTACAGCCATCTCAGCGTCGCGATCATCAAACTGGATCAAGGAAGCCTGCAGGCGGGAAATCCCATCCATATCAAGGGGCACACGACCGATTTTAAACAGCGGGCGGAATCCATGCAGATCGAGCATCAGGCGATTCAGAGGGCGGAGGTCGGGCAGGAATTCGGGTTAAAGGTCTCGGACCCTGTCCGTGAGCATGACATCGTCTATAAAGTACTGGGGTAAGGGCCGGGCCACATGATATGATAGGGACACACGGCCGTACGCCCCTACCATAAACAAAAAGGCCCTTCGGATAAATCCGAAGGGCCTTTCGTTTTACAGACTTGTCTTATCTCGTCTGAGACGACAGCCGAACAACGTTCGACGCCTGCGGGCCTTTCGGCCCCTGGGTCACTTCAAACTCGACCGCTTCACCTTCGTCAAGCGACTTGTATCCGTCACCCGAGATGGCTGAGAAGTGTACAAACACGTCCTTGCCGTCCTCCTGGGACAGGAATCCGTAACCCTTGCTGGCATTAAACCACTTCACAGTGCCTTTTGCCATTGTGATATCACCCCTTTCCTATGTGTGATGAGTTTTGTGTTTGAGGTTTCACTGGACTGAATCAACAATCAGGAATCCCCGCTCTGAGCCGTTCGCGGGTCACAAAAAAAACCACAGAGCCTTGCTTCAGCCTCTGCGGTTCGGTAAATCCCTACAAAAACTTGCTCACAAAGCATGGGTACAATATCACAGCATAGAATAGGTGTCAAGTCTTTTTTTGGTCCGCCGGTTCACCCCGGCCGCGTGGCGATGTAGGACGTCAGGATTTTCGAGGGATGATAAGAAAGCTTGGCGGCATGGAGGCGTTCCAAGCCGGAATCATCCATCGCATGGATCG
>JACQFA010000040.1 GCA_016200255.1 Nitrospirota bacterium
GACCGGATTGAACTGGTAATGGACCGGCGAGGCCGGGCAGGCCAGGTTGTAGATCCGGTCGCACTCGATCTCGATCGGGGTGATGACGTCGTGCCGGATCAGCTCGAAATGAGTATTCCCGATGAGATGGCGGATGTTGTCCTTCGACCCGGTGAACAGGTTGTCCAGGCAGATCACTTCATGCCCCTCTTTGAGCAGCCGATCGCATAAATGCGAGCCCAGAAATCCCGCGCCGCCTGTGACCAAAATTCGCATTCGATTCTCCTTATGCCTCACCCTTCACGTTTTTTTCCGATCCCGGCGAACCATCGGCCGACGTATTGTTGATAGGCGTTGTTCGTCGGGTCCAGCCGGATGACCTGATGAAACTCCTCCGTCGCCGCGGCGTCCTCACCGCGCTGCGCATGAATCCAGCCCAGATGCAGGTGCGGCTCGGCCGTCGTCGGGGCCAGCGCGGCGGCGAGTTCCATCTCGGACCGGGCCTTCTCCATCGGCGCGGGATCGCCCGGCCGGTAGAGCCGCTCGTAGACCCGGCCGAGGGCGAGATGGTAGCGGGGGTGGGCCGCGTCCCAGCCGATCGCACGGCGGTAGTCGTCCGCGGCCTGATCGAATTTTCCGGCCTTCTCCAGTTCCAGACCGCATCGGTAATACCGGTCGGCCGCGAAGGTCGTCGTGGTCTGGACCAGCAGAAGTCCGACCGCGGCCAGCCCCGTTGCGGCGATCAGGCCGCGACGCCGGGCCGGGACCGGATCGGACGGGGCCGGCCCCCGCTCCGGCCGGGCCAGGTTCCAGGCCAGTCCCAGAAGAACGGCGAACAGCGCCGCGTTGGACGGAATATGAAAATTAAAATCATTCAGGCCGTGTATGAGGAGCGCAACCAGACCGGTCGTGACGCCGATCAACAAACCCTTCGCCCAGGGACTTCGGCGATCCCGCCAGCCGGCGACGACCATTCCCAAAACCGTCCCGAGGATACCGAGGCTCAGGCCGAATCCCACCCCGCCCGTCTCGGCCAGAAGCTGGACATAGTCGTTGTGCGCGTGGTCGTAGACGACCTGGTCGGGGTTCGTTTTGTAGGCCGGGTAGACCGCGCCGAACGTCCCCGGCCCCGATCCCATCCAAGGATAGTCCGCCGCGATTCCCGCAGTGTCCTTCCAGACCTCGATCCGCCCCAGCATCGAAACGTCATCGGGCAGGTGCAGGAGGGTCTGGTACCGGTCGATGAGCGGCCCCAGGCCGAACCAGGCGAGCGAGATCAACAGCGCCGCGACCAGCAGGCCCGGCAGCAGTATCCATTTTTTCGTCGCCCGGCCGAATAATAGAATGATCCCGATCAGTATGACGGCCGTCACGAAGCTGACGATGCCGGCGCGGGACAGAGTCAGGACCAGCGCGACCGACATCACGACGGTCACAAACAACAGCAGCGCGAGCTGGTTCGCCCGCTCGCTCGTCATCCGGTGGATGAACCGCCGCCAGGCCGTTTGACCCCTCGCCGGGATGCCCGCAAACGCGGCGACGGTGCAGCCGATCGAAAGCGGGATCAGCATCCCCATGTAGCCGGCGAAATGGTTCCGGTTGACGAACGGGCCGAAGACCGCGCCGCCCTCCCGCACCTCGCGCAGCCAGAACATCTTCCCGTTGCCGGCATACTTCTGGAGGATGGCGAAGACCGCCACGCCGAACCCGGTCACGATCAAAGAAAGCACGAGGCGGTTGATCTCCCGATCGGTCCTCACCCTCGAGACGACCAGTGCGAAGATCACGACGTACGCGATCCCCAGCACCAGCGCGCCGCGGGTGGCGCGGGGATACAGCGAAACCGGGGCGATCCATTGGACCAGGACCCAGCCCCCGAACAGAGCGATCAGGCCCCGCAGCAAAACCGGAAACCTCGGCGGCGGCCGCCGCCCGAGGCCGTACTCGATCAATCCGAGACCGGCCATGCCGAACGCGGCCGCCTCCAGCACCGACAGGGCCCAGACCTCGACCGAGCCGAAGGCGAGCGGGCTGAAGACCATCAGCGCGATGAGACCGATTTGGATGACGGCATTCATATCGGTCCAACGATCCTCTCCGGCGTTTCCAAAACCATCGCGCGCGCCGCAACGGCCCCGACCAGTTCCTCCGCCCGCCGGACGGCGCGGGATAAAATCGGCGGGCGCTTGATCGTGTCATGCGCGTCGGTCGCGATCAGATCCACCCAGCCGTCCTTCAGGTACCGTTCCGAAACGGCCAGCGCCCGCGGGCCGAATTCCCCCGTCAGGCTCATCGCCGTGATCTGGACGAGGCAGCCCATCTTCACGAACGCCTCCAGTTTTTCCGGATGCCGCTGGAGCTCCAGGTTTCGTTCCGGATGGGTGATCACCGGAACCAACCCGCGGCCGCGAAGGGCCGCGACCAGACGATCGCTCCCGGGCGGGATGAGACCGTGCGGAAACTCGAATAAGAGATAGGGCGTGTCCCGGTTGATGCGGAGGTAGGAGCCGTCGTTCCCGATCATCTCCGGCGTCATCCGGACATCCGCTCCCGGAATGATCCGGACCGGAATGCCTTCCTCCTTCAACCGGTCGTCAAACACCCCGGCGGCCGACACGATGCCGTCCGGTGAATTATCATAAACGCCCGGCGTGATGTGGGCCGAGGCGACGATGCGTTGAATTCCATCGGCGGCGGCGATGCGGGCCATCGAAAGCGCCTCGTCCATCGTCCGGGCCCCGTCGTCCAGCCCGGGCAGGATGTGGCAATGGATGTCAATCATCACCCCTCACGTCTTTTCATTCTTTCCATAGTACTGATAATACGGATAGTAGTGATGGCTGTCCTTCCGCAGATTCACGTCGTTGAGCACGACGCCCAGCAGCCGGGCCTTGGCCTCGGCCAGCCGCGTGCGGGCCGTGATCGCAAGATGCTTCGTCGTTTGGGATTCCTTCACCACCAGGACCACGCCGTCGCACAGCATCGCGAGCAGCGTGGCGTCGGTCACCGGGACGAGCGGCGGGGAATCGATGATGATCCGGTCGAACGTCTTCGCCAGCCCGCCCAGCAGCTCCCGCATCTTCTGCGAGCCCAGCAGCTCGGCCGGGTTCGGCGGGATGGGCCCGGAGGTCAGGATGCTCAGCAAGGGAATCGGGGTCTGCCGGATCGCGGCCTCCGGCGGGATCTCGCCCACCAGGACCGGTCCCAGCCCCTTCGTATTGCCGTCGGAGCCGTCCGGGGATGGTTCCTGCGCGAAGATCTTATGGATTCTCGGCTTGCGGAGGTCGGCGTCGATCAGGAGGGTCGAGCTTCCCGCCTGGGCCATCGCGACCGCCAGGTTCACGGCCGTCGTGGTCTTTCCCTCCATCGGCCCGGGACTGGTGACCAGGACGATCTTCGGCGGCCGCTCGGCGGACGAGAGGAGCACGCCGGTGCGGATCGTCCGGTAGGCCTCGGCATAAGACGACTTCGGCTCGACCGACACGATGGTTTCGATCGGGTGGACCGGCTTTTTGGCCCGCCCCGCCGACGGCACGATGCCCAGGAGGGGCGCGGCGATCACACGCTCGATATCGTCGGGATTCTTGATTGTGTTGTCGAGATACTCGAAGAAGAAGGCCAGGCCGGCGCCCATCGTCAGGCCGACGATGACGGCCAGCAGAAGGTTCATGCCCTTTTTCGGCTTGATCGGGACCGTCGAGGGTTGGGCCGGATCCACCACCTGGATATTGCTTCGCGGGAGGCTTTCGGTCAGGGCCGTTTCCTTCAGCCGCTTGAGCAGAACCTCGTAGAGCTGGCGGTTGGCGTCCGCCTCGCGCTTTAAGAGAAGGTATTGCGGAGACTCCTCGATCTTGACCGCGCCGACGAGGCGCTTGATCTCCCGTTCCATTTTGTCGCGAAGCGTCGCAAGCTCCGATTCGATCTGAACCCGCTGCGGATGCTTGGGACCGTATTTTTCCGAAAGCTCCGAACGCTTCGCCGTCAGGCGGATCTCCTCCGCCCGGAGCTCCTGGATGAACTTGTTGTTCACCACCTCCGGACGGGATTCCATCTCCTTCATGGCCGCCTTGGCTTCGATCTGGGCCGTGATCTGGGCCGGGATGGTCTCCCGGAATTTCTCGAACGCCTCCTCCGACTCCCGCACCTTGATCTGCATCTCGTCCACGCGAAGCCGGAGCCAGTCCCCGGCCTGCTGGACCGCCTTGAGCTTGAGTTCCAGGTTGTAGCTGATAAATTCGTCGGCCAGCGTGTTGGCGATCCGGGCCGCAAGCCGGGGATCGTGCGAATCGTACTCGACATTGACCAGACGGCTGTTCCGGATGGGGCTGACCGTCAACTGCGACAGGAAGGCCTTCGTCAGCCGCCGCCCCCGGTCGCCCGATTCCCGCGCGGCCGCATCGGGACGGCCCTCCGATTCCCGGGAGACCTCCTGAAACTCGGGATGGCGGTCCAGACGCAACCGGCCGATCACCCGCCGGGCCAGCGTCTCGCTTTTGAGGATCTCATACTGCGTCTGGTAATAATCGGTCGCGGTGGCGTCGATTGCAAGGACCTCCTGGATCGAGACCACGTTGGGATTCTCCCGTTCGATCAGGATCTGCACGGAGGACCGGTAGACCGGCCGGGCCGTGAAGGTGCCGACCGCCACGGTCGTGACCAGGATCACGAAGAAGGCGATCACGGTCCAGCGGCGCTTCCGGAGAACGCGGAGATAATCGCGCAGATGGACTTCGGGTTCCTGCTGCATACTTGCCTCATTGATCGGGCGCAATGAATTGCGCCCCTACATTAAAAGAAACTTTCCGGCACGACGATGACATCCTCCGGAAGGATCGCGTCCTCCATCTTCGCGCGCAGCGTGTCCTCCTTGCCGCTGGTCTTCCGAATGATCTGCGTCCGGGACGGCGCGGCCTTGTCCGTGAGCCCGCCGGCCAGCGCGATCGCCTTGAGAACGGTCATGCCCGCTTCATACGGAAAGGAGCCCGGCTTGCGCACCTCGCCGGTCACATAGACCACGACGCGGAACTCCTCCACGAAGACGCCCACGTGGGGGTGGATGATGTAGCCGTCCGCCAGCAATCGGGTGATTTCCCGCTCGAGGCCCTGAACCGTCAGGCCGGCCGCGCGGACCTCTCCCAGCAGCGGAAACGTGATCTTCCCGTCCTCGCTGATGCGGACCCGGGTCTCAAGATCCTTGTGGTCGTAAACATCAATCTTCAGGAGATCGCGCGGGCCGAGGATGTAATCCTGGGACTGCACGATACCGGGCGGCAACAGCAGTGCGATCAGAAGGATGATCAGGACGATGCGGGTCACGGTCATAATCACCTTGTCAGAACACGACTCCCAGACTGAAGACATACAGATTGTCAATATACCCGAGACCGTCAAGGTCCGAGCGGCGCTGCGAATGATCGTATTGAAGCCCCAGATTCAGCCAATCCCGGGGGTGGTACTCCAGCCCGGCGCCGGCGTTCCAGGTATCGTCCACCCGCTTCTTGGTCTGCGCGCCGATGGTCATGGTTCCGGGATACTGGTCACGGCTGAGCCCGCCCTTCAGTTTGGCCGCGATCCTGGGCCGGATCAGATGGACCAGCTCCAGACGGCCGCCGGCCGAAAGATAGTAGGGCTGCAACGCGATATTGCTCTCCCGAACGTCCCGCTCGCCGTCCAGACGCACCGAGGTTCGCGCGCTCAGATCATGAGCCAGTGAAAGCGAGACGATCCCCCCCTTGAAATCGTCGAGACCGGACGCCGAAAAATTCTTTCGGGTATAGCCGCCTTTAAGCGTTCCCTGCGACCGGGTGGTGATGTTCCAGGTCAGGCCGAGATAGGCGCGCTGGACCTTGCTGTCCAATTTCTGGTTCCCGAAAGCGGGATCGGCTTCGTCAAACCTCACCGCGGTGTAATCGTACTCGACCAGCGCGGAGGTCTTCGGCAGAAACTTATAGTAGACCGTTCCGCCGAGGGTGTTGTCCGTCCGGTCCCGGAATCCGTTCCGGGCATCGTCCGCATAATTCAAAACCATGCTCGAACCGTTCAAGACCAGCCGAAGCTTCGTCCCGGCCTGGAAGCCGAGTTCCGCGCCGGCCGTGTTCCGATGGTAGAAATCCAGATCCACGTTCTGGGAAAAACCCCGGGGGTCGTGGCCGGCCTTCCAGTCGTCTTTCAACAGCGCCGAAAGCCCGCCGCGAAAATTGAAAGCCAGATCGCCCTTCAGCGTGTTGTCGCTGTAGTTTTCGGTTTTAAACTCGTTATACCGCCCGAAATCCCCGCGGTACTCCGCTTGAAGCCGGTGATCCTGAAAAGGCAGCGCGATCTGAAGCCCCGGACTAAAGACGGTGATCTGGTCCCTGCCCTTTTTTGTCTTCGTCGAATCTTGAGGGTCCTGACAGAGCTTCGCTTCGGTCCGGCAGACATTGTCATCCAATGACTCGGAGACCTGAAAGAACGGATGAAGTTCAACCGGACCCAGATATAAATTTCCAACCGCCCACGCCGACGGGACCGACCCGAGCGCCGGAATAAAACCCAGAATGACGCCGATCAATACCGCCGAGCAAGATCGTACAGAAAAGCAATAAAAAAACATACGAGACCTCCATTAAAAATAAGAAAGGCGATGAACAAGCGGACAGAGGCTATGAATTGCGGTTGGGTTCGCCGCGTTTTTCTTATGGACGGAACGGACTGGCCTGCCCCAAACCGCCGCCGGTCTCGAAAGGCGGCGGAAGAAACAGGCTGACGGACGGCTCCGGCGGCGCCTCGGTTTGGATAAAGGCCGCCCGGACTTCGGAAGAGGCCATCCCTGCCCGTACAAGCGCCGCGGTGATTGCGTCACGGCCGACCCCGGCCGCCCCGGCGGACCCACGATCAGCGGAAGCGGAACACCGGCACGGTAGGCCGCTGTCACAACCACGGACGGATCGTAGCGGCAGGTCCGGATGGCGCGGTCGATGACGGTTCTATGAAGGGAGTCAAGCGATGCGGATTCATTGGAGTCAGTGTCCAGGATAACGGCACGAAGGGCCTCCTCCAAAGACCGGCCTTTGGCCTTTTCCCGCTCGACCCTGTTACACACATTGAGTTCGCCTTCAAAGCGCGGAGGGAGTTCGGCTATGGAAGGGAAGGAAGAGAGCAGAAACAAAAAAGCGAACAAAAACGCCACCGACGGTTTCGCATAACGCATATGAACACCTCCCGCTACTCTATCACAGGGTCTGATCAGGATACCGACTCCGGTGGCATGAGATCGTAACAGGGCTGCCTAATTCTGTCAAGTAATAAAGGGGTTACGGTTTACGCCCCCGAACTTTCGGCATGGCGGGGCGAGGATCATGCTGCGGTTGATGTTTCATCGTCGTCCATCGTCATGCCTCTTGTGGACGCAGGTCGGCAAAGACGAATCCATCGCGCTCGACCACGTCGCCGACATGAATGCCGACCGGTTTTTTGAACATCGGGCCGTCCACGGCGAAGGTGTGAAACTCTCCGTACTCCCCGCAAGGATCGACCGATTCCGGAAGTTCGTCCAGAAACGACTGACCAAACTCGCGGCCGGCAAAACGGGCCGGAAGTTTTTTCGGATCGACACAGGTGAGATAGGCGCGCAGTCCCTCCGAGATCATCTGCCGGGCCAGCCGGTCGGTCGGAATTTCCCAGAGCGGAAACAGCGGCGTGATGCCGGTATCTTTCAGTTTTGCCTCGCGATAAGCGCGAATGTCCTGAAGGAAAAGATCGCCGAAGGCCATGCACTCTATCCCTGTCTCCCGCGACACCCCGACAAAATCCTTCATCAGAGCTTCATATTGAAGATTGCTGCAGGGGTGAGGAATATCCAAGGTCTGAAGCGGCAACCCGACCGCTTCGGCCTGCAGCTTGAGCAGCTCCAGCCGAACCGCATGCATCGCCACCCGCTGAAACTCGGCATTCACCGTCGTGAACAGCCCGACGACTTCGACATCGTCCTGCTGCCGCAGCAGATGAAGCGCCCAGGCGCTGTCCTTCCCGCTGCTCCAGCTCAACAAGGTTTTCTTTTTCATCCCCATAAAATGTTTTCCCAATCTGCCCTTCTGTATATTCTCATCATATATAATTGTCAACAGTGAGATTTACTAACGGCCGGTTGGTTTATTGAGAGCGCAGAACCGTTACGGTTTACGACCCTGAAGTTTCAGCAACGCATCGAGGATTTCGGAGGGACGCGGCGGACAGCCGGTGATCTTGACGTCCACCGGAATATGCCGCTCGACCGGACCGGTCACGGCATAACTCCCCTTGAACATCCCGCAATCGCAGGCGCAGTCCCCCAACGCGATCACCAGCTTGGGATCCGGCGTCGCGGCATGAACATCCTTCAACGCCCTTTCCATATTCACCGTGACGGGGCCGGTCACCACAAGCGCATCGGCATGGCGGGGCGAAGCCGCGATATGGATCCCGAACCGCTCGGCATCGTATACGGGATTCATCAGCGCGTTCATCTCCATCTCGCAGCCGTTGCAGGAGCCCGTGTCCACTTCACGGATGGTGAGAGAGCGGCCGAACACCGAGGCCTTCTCGCGGACCGCGTCCGAAACATCCGGTTGAGGTTGGGTCGGCGCCGGATATTGTCCGGTCACCTGGCCGGTCTTCAGACTTTTCTGGATGATTCTAAACATGGGCGACTCCTGTTATAAATCGGTTCCTGCATAGGACAGATTGAAACTCTTGTTGATCAGCGGAAAGTCCGGGATGATATTTCCCAGCACCGCGAACTGTATCGCCGGCCAGATCACAAACGAAGGATCGCGCACCTTGCACCGGTGGATTTTGCCGTCGTCCCCGGCCATCACAAAATAAAGGATCTCGCCCCGCCATCCTTCGACGGCCGAGAGGGCCCAGTCGCCCGGCGTCGCCGCGGCAACGACCGGCACCGTCACCGGACCCGGAGTCATGGCGGCCCGGACCTGCCGGATCAGATCGATCGATTCGCCCACCTCGTCGATCCGCACCCGCATCCGTGCCCGGACATCTCCGTACCGGTAGAGCGGGACCTTGAACCGCAGCCGGTCATAGGCCGCGAAGGGACGGTCCCGGCGGATGTCCCGGTCGATGTCGGAGGCCCGGCCGACCACGCCCATCACCCCATGGTCGCGTGCCGTGCGTTCTTTGAGAATACCGGTCGTCTCCAACCGGTCGGTCAGCGAGGCGTTATTGAAGATGATCCGGGACAACTCGGCGAAGTCCTGTTCAACGGCATTGATCTGCAGCACCACCGTGTTCAATTGATCCTCGGAGAGATCCATTGACAGCCCGCCGACCCGATTCAGTCCGCGCAGGAACCGGCTGCCGGTCAGGGCATCGTTGAGCTGCATGATCCGTTCCTTCATCCGCCCGCAGTGGGCCAAAGCCACCGAATAGGCCGCATCATTGCAGATCGCGCCGACGTCGCCGATATGATTGTGCAGCCGCTCCAATTCCAGAAACAGGCTGCGGAGATACCGGGCCCGCAGAGGGATCTCCATCCCCAAAAGAGATTCGACCGCCTGGCCATAGCAAAGGCTGTGGCCGAACGCGGTGTCGCCCGAAACCTTTTCGGCCAGCGGGACTCCTTCCATCAGACCGAAATTCTCAAAAAGCTTTTCGATCCCGCGATGTTTCCAGAAATGACGGACTTCAAGCATCATGATCGGCTCACCCGCCACCGAGAACCGGAAATGACCCGGCTCGATGATCCCGGCATGGATCGGCCCCACCGGGACTTCAAAGACGCCCTCCCCCTCGATATGTCGGAACCGGTATTCTCCGTCCTGCCGACCCATGATGTAATTCCAGGGAAAATCTTTTTTCAAGGGATGAGTCCCCTTGGGCCAATGCTCGTGCCGGACCAGCCGTCGGAGATCCGGATGGCCCGCGGCGACAAGGCCGAACAGGTCTCGGATCTCCCGTTCGTACCATTTGGCCGCCTGAATGCGGGGCGTGATCGACGGGAAAAGTCGATCGTCGCCCTGCAGGTCCGTCTGAAGTATGAGCCACGCCCCCCCGTCCAGTGTGAACAGGTAATAGATCCGGTACGCGGCGAGCCGGGGTCTCAAGTCCGCGGCCCATTGAAGCGAGAGCGTTCCCTGCAGGGAGGGGGCGCTATGGATATGAAGCGCGACGGCCGGCAGGTCCGTCTTCGCGATACTCAAGACCGGAATGTCCCGGACAAGCTCCACGCGCTGGATCTTGTCTCCAAACGTTTCCTGGATGCCGCTAACGGCGTCCTTCATCCCGACCATGGCTCACCTCATCGTAATCGTTGTCACCGAAAGGTCCATCAACTTCTTCAAGGAGTCCGGCATCATCACCCCCAGGACAATCAGCGCCCCCATGCTGACGACAAAAGCAACCTGTCCGAGTCCCCACGTTTCGCCCCGCTTCAGCCGATCGGGTGGATCGCCCCAGACCATGCCGACAACACGAACCATGAATCCTCCAAACACCACCACGGCCATGCCCAGAAAACAGACGATCAGTCCGAGGTTGCGGACTTCATCGGCCACCGTCACGGTCATAAACCGTCCGATATGGACGGTGTCGCTGGCGTAGACCTGCTTCGTGAAAGACGTTAAGACCGAAAACTCGCTCACAGCCATGGACAGCGGCGGCATTCCGACGAGCGCGAGCGCCGCCGTCAAAAGAGCCGCGGCCGTGAGCGGCTGGACCTTGAACAATCCGCGGACCTCGCCGATCTCGCGTGTGCCGAACCGGATCTGGACGTGGCCCGCGGCAAAAAAGGCCAGGGATTTGGCCAGGGCATGGTTGAGAAGGTGAAAGAGCGCTCCGAAGGTTCCCATCGCCCCGCCGATGCCGAAACCGATGACCGCAATACCCATATGCTCGATGCTCGAATAGGCGAACAATCGTTTATAATCACGCTGCACGAGGATGAAAAGCGCGGCGACTCCGAAGGACATGAACCCGAACACGATCAGAAGATTTCCGGCATACCCCGGCGAGACCGCCGCGTCGACCACCATCTTGCTTCGCAGAACGGCATAGACCGCAACGGTTTCAAGAACGCCCGCCAGCATCGCGACCACCGGAGCCGGAGCTTCGCTGTAGGCCTCCGGTACCCAGGCATGCATCGGGACCAGACCGATCTTGGCGCCGTAGCCCACCAGGATGAATACGAAGGCCAGCTTCACGACATGAGGGTCGAGTTGCGCCGCAATCCCCATCAGATCGCTGAGGTTCAGCGTCGCATCAATCCCGCCGGCCGCCCGGACGGATGACATGTACATCAGGACCGTCCAGAACAGCGCGAGGGTGATTCCGACCGAACAGAGGATGAGATATTTCCATCCGGCCTCCAGCGACGTCTTTCGTTTGAAAAAATTGATCAGAAACGTCGTGGCCAGCGTCGTGGCCTCGATCGCCACCCAAAGAACGCCGAGACTGTTCGCGACCGTTGCCAGGATCATCGCAAACATGAACATATGAAACAAAAAAAAGTACCGGCTCATCCGGGCCGGGGTGACGTCCCCCTGCGTTCGATAATGCTCGAAATACGACCAGGTATACAGCGAACTGACGAGCCCGATGACGGCGATGATCAAAAGGATGAAGGACGAAAGAGCATCGATCAGGATCAGGTTGTGGAAGGCCTGAATCGTCCCTTCGCGGAGGACGCGGGACATTACGGCGGCCAGGGCGCCGTTCAGCAGGAGCATCGTCGCGAGATTGATCCCGTGCAGCAGTCTGGCGTGCCGAAGCCCAAGGCTGACAAACCCGGCCACCAGCGGGACGACCAAAAGAAGCGCGACCGCGCTCATGGGATCTCCCCCAGCACATGGAAAACGCGCGTCATCGGAATGAAGAGCGCCCGGAGAAATCCCGGCATATGGATTCCGATATACCCCATGGCCACAAGATTGGCCGCGAGCGCGAAGTCGGTAAAACGGCCGCCGCCCGGCGTCATCGGAACGCCCGTCTCTTTCGGTTCACCGAGAACCATCCGAAAAACCTGGTATACTAGCGCGGCAAAAGCCACGACGAGAAGAAGCAGAAATGCGTAGGCGACCCACGGTCGTTTGTCATAGGCGCCGGTGGCGATCAGAATCTCGCTGATGAACAGGCCGAACGGCGGCATCCCGGCCAGTGCAAGCGCGGCCAGAAGCATCGCCCCGCCGACCAGCGGCATCTGCCGCAGGAGACCGGTCACGCCATCGATGTTCTTATGTCCATACCGGAGCAGCACGCGGCCGGCCGCGTAAAATGCCGTGGACTTGGCCAGCGCATGATTGATCATGTGAAACAATCCTCCGAAAACGCCGGCCGCTCCTCCCACTCCGAAACCCACGAGGACGATCCCGACATGCTCGATGCTGGAATAGGCGAAGAGCCGTTTGTAATCGCGCTGGATCAGCAGGAAGGTCGCGGCGATCGTCATGGACAGCAGCCCCAACCCCACCATGATGGATCCCGCAAATTCCGGTCCGACGGCAGGGTCGACAATCGTTTTGAGCCGGAGCACGGCATAGAGCCCCAGGTTGAGCATGAGACCGGACAGGACGGCGCTGATCGGCGTGGGCGCCTCGGCATGGGCATCCGGCAGCCACGTATGCATCGGCGCCACGCCGGCCTTCGTTCCATAGCCGATCATCACAAACACGAAGGCCATTTTGAGGACCACCGGATTCAACGAGCCGGCCGCGCGGGCGAGGACGCTCCACTTCAGTGCCTCCATGCTCACGCCCAGTACATGTTCCGAGGCATAATAGACCAGGACGGTGCCGAACAGGGCCAGCGTGATTCCCACAAAATTTAAAATGATGTACTTCCAGCCCGCTTCCAGCGCCGCTTTCGTCCGGTCAAACCCGACCGAGAGCGCGGCCGAGATCGTCGAGCCCTCGACGGCGATCCACATCAGTGCGATATTATCGAGATTGACCGCGAACACCATCGCGAACAAAAAAAGATCGAAATAGACAAAGAAGCGCCGATAGCGCGGAAACTCCACCGGCCCGCGCGAAAGTTTTTCCCCCATGTAGCCGACGGCGTAGACCAGCGCCGTTCCCCCCACGAAGGCGAGCATGAGATCCATGAATGCGCTCAGTGCATCGGCATGCAGAAGAGACCCAAACGACACGTCATCCCCCGCGGCCACGCCGGCGACGACCGCGGCCATCGCCGCCCACAACACCGCGGCATGACCCATCTGAAGCCGTTCCATGACCGGCCGCGTCCGCACCGCGAGGCTCAACAGCCCCGAGACCAGCGGCGCAGCAATCAAGATGATCAGCGCTGATGCCATCCTTATTCCTTCAACCCCGTCAACTTGCTCGTGTCCACGCTGTCGAACGTATCTTGTAGCCGATGGGTATAGACCCCGATGATCAATCCGGCCACCAGGATGTCGAAGAAGACGCCCAGTTCCACGATCAGCGGCATTCCGTACGCCGCCGCCGTGGCGCCCAGAAACAATCCGTTCTCGATGACCAGGAAGCCGATCACCTGGGTCACGGCTTTTTTCCTTGCGATCATGATAAAAAAACCGATCAACACGATCGAGAGAGCGATCGCCAGAGAATCCTGGGTCAGAAGGAAGCCCAGACTGATGATCGGCTGCGTGATATAGAAGGCCAGGATGACCAGCGCCCCGCAGATCAAGAGCGAGGATGGAATGTTAATATTCAGGACCAACTCCCGCTTGACGTTCAGACGCTCGATCACCGCCTTCAGTATGCGCGGAAGAATGATCACCTTGATCACGACCGTCAGTGCGGCCGCGATATAGATGTGATGGGCGCCGGTCAGGAAGGCGACGAGGGCGGCCGTGACGGCCAGAAAAACGGACTGCAGCGCGAACAGATCCACGCAGGCCGAGAGCCGACGCTGAGCGATGATCGCAAAGCAGGTCAGCAGCAGGAGGGCGGAGCAAAGATTCACCAACTGCGAACCCAGATCCGGGTGGATCACCATGATGGTCAGCCTCTCAAGATATAAAAAAAGATGATCGCAAGGAGCGAGAGAATAAACGCCAGCCCCAGAAAATCCGTCACGCGGAAGAGCCGGAGCTTCGCGAACATGGACTCGATCAGGCCGATCAGCACGGCCAGCCCGGAAACCTTGACCAGCCAGACCGCAACCCCGAATGCCATCCAGACCGGTGTCCGCTCCGTGGCGATCCCCCAGGGCGCGAAGACGTTGCTGATCAAGGTTAAAAACAGAAGCAGCTTCAAGGCCGAGGCCCACTCGATCAACGCCAGGTACCGGCCCGAGTACTCGAGGATCATCGCCTCGTGGATCATCGTCAGTTCCAGATGCGTCGCGGGATTGTCGACCGGCACGCGTCCGGTCTCGGCCAGGGTTACGATGAACAGCGCCGCCAGGGCCATCAGATGCGGCGGGGGGTCCGTCACGATCCCCTGGAGCAGCGCCGTTTTGTGGACGATCGTGCTCAGATTCGTCGAGCCGGCCGTCAGGCCGACCGCAAAAATGGACAGGATCATGGCCGGTTCGGTCAAAGAGGCCACGATTGCTTCACGGCTGCTTCCCATCCCGCCGAACGCCGATCCGGCATCCAAGCCGGCCAGCATGAGAAAGAACGTCCCGAGGGCCAGCAGATAAACGACGGTGATGATGTCCCCTGCAAAGTTGAGCGGGACCTTCGACAGGAAGATCGGGACCAGCAGGACCGCGGTCAACGTGGATGAAAAAAGAATATACGGGGTGGCGGTGAAAATCCATGACGTGTGGGTTGAAACCACCACATCCTTTCGGAACAATTTCGCCAGATCGTAATAGGGCTGCAGCCAACCGGGACCCTGACGGCATTGAAGATGCGCCTTCACCTTGCGGATCAGCCCGACAATGAACGGCGAGGCCAGCAGGGCCACGATCATCTGAACGACGGTTATCAAAACGGATTCAATCATTCGTTCTCCCGCAAACTCACCGGACCCATAACAGAAGCACGAGCAGTGTCACAAAGATATACGCAAGATAGACGTGCAGACTCCCCGACTGGATCACGCGAACGCGATCGGCCAGTTTCTGCAGAACCTTCACCACGGGATCGTACAGGTATTTCTGAAAGACCGGTTCAATATGCGTCTCGAAACGCATCCGCTTGGCGAAGTACCGTGATTCCTCCAGCATCTCCGTCTCCAATTTCACCGTCGGCCGATAGATCATGTCAAAGACCTGCTTGATCGGCTGCGTGAAACCGGTTGCGGTGTACTCCATTCTCGGCTTCAGATTAATCCCGCAGCCCCAGGTTTTGGTGTACCGCTTGCGAAGCCTTCCCCCCAAGGCCGCCGACGCCAGCAGCGCCGCCGGAATCAGGATCGCCAGCAGCACCGCCAGCACGGGCGTCGAGATGCTGGCAAACCCGATGCCCAACCCCGGCGCCAGCGCAAACCCTCCCCCGGCCACAATCTTTTCTGCAATCGTCACCCCCGTAAAGCCGGCCGTGACGCGATCCAGTAGGGGTACCACGACCATCGGGGCAAACCCTAAAGCCAGACAGAATCCGGCCAGCAAGCCCATTCCGATGCGCATCGTCAACGGCACCTCCTTCGCCTCCCGGGCGTGCGCGCTGCGCGGCATGGCCAGAAACGAAATCCCGAAGGCCTTGGCAAAACAGGCCATCGCCAGCACCCCGGTCAGCGCCAGCATGGCCGCGCTGATGGGCAGAATAATCTTCAGGAGAAGATCGGGAATCTGGAAACTGAGAAACAGGCTTTGGAACGTGAGCCACTCGCTCACGAAACCGTTGCTCGGAGGAAGCGCCGAGATCGAAACGGCGCCGATGAGAAAAAATGCGGCGGTCCAGGGCATTTTCCGGATCAGCCCGCCGTATTCTTCCATGTCGCGCGTGTGCGTGGCGTGGACCAAAGAGCCGGCCCCCATAAAAAGAAGCCCCTTGAACATGGCATGATTGATCGTGTGGTAGAGACCCGCCAGCAGCCCGAGCGCCGCCAGGTGCGGAAGGCCGTAGGACTGGAAAATCATTCCGGCGCCGATCCCCATCAGAATGATTCCGATATTCTCGACGCTGTGATAGGCCAGCAGGCTCTTCAGATCGTGTTCCATCAGCGCGTACATCACCCCCAGCAGGGCCGACACGGCGCCGATCGTCAGGATCAGGAAGCCCCACCACCAGGGAAAGGCCCCGCCCAGGAAATCGAAATAAACGCGCACCAGACCGTAGATCGCGGTTTTGATCATGACGCCGGACATCAGTGCCGAAATATGCGACGGGGCCGCCGGGTGGGCGTACGGAAGCCAGACATGGAGTGGAATGATGCCAGCCTTCGTCCCGAATCCGATCAGGGCCGTCGCAAAGATCAACGTCCGGAATCCCTCCGGAATCGGCGCGGGCGGATGACGGAAGATCTCGAACGAAAAACTTCCGGCCTGCTGATAAAACACAAGCCAGGCCACGATGATGAAGGCCGTCCCGACGTGGGTCATGATCAGATAGAAAAAGCCGGCATAACGCGTCTCGGCCTTCTCGTGTTCGGTGACGACCAGAAAGTACGAGACCAGGGACATGATTTCCCAGACGATCAGAAAGAAAAATCCGTTATCGGCCAGGACGACCAGTATCATCGAAAGAAGAAAGGCGTTGTAAAGCCCTCCCATCGTCCCGATGGAGTAACGGGCCTCGAACTCCCGCACGTACCCGACCGCAAACTGGGATACGGCCAGCCCGGACAGTGAAATGATCAGAACAAAGAAGGATGAGAGCGGATCCACCCGGATCTGGAAGGTCAGGAGCGGGAGGTTGGATGAAACCGAGAAGGTTGCGGCCGTCGGAGCCAGCAGCCCCGCGATGCCCAGTGCGATTCCCGCGACGGAACCGGCCATGGCCGCCCCGTGGGCGACGAAATTTTGTACGTGGGCGTTTCGATAAAAGACGGAGGGAAGGAAAATTCCTATTCCCAACAGGCCGACAACAGTCAGGAGGCCCCAATGAACAATCCAAGACAGGTCAAAAAACAAGGAAACCTCTCTTTACGGTTGAACGATAGACATGGTTCGCTTACGTTTTCGCCTGTCCCTTTATTGTCCTGTCCATGGATTCGATGCTCGCCCCCTTCAGGAAATAGTGGTCATAGACAGCCTCCAGGAATAGCTTACCATTGTGGGGATAATATTTACAACCATCCAGCCCGATCAGACCCGTTGCTTTGAAATGGGCCGCCAGATCGGGCGCATTGCAAACAACGATCCCGTCCTTGAGTTTAAAGACAACGCCGATTCGGTCCGGCAGATGGATCACCACTTTTTGCATCTTGCTTGTCCCTTCGTCGACGGACGAACTTTAGTGGCTCTTTTTCCCGGCACCCTTCGCCGGCTTATGCGATTTTGCATGACCGTCGCCTGGTTGCTCCTTTTTCAACCGAGCCACCGCTTCGGCCAGACTCAGAATTTTCCGGGCGGTCAGATCACGGATCGTGATATTCGCCTCATCATCGCCGGAAAACGTACACAAAGCTATCGTATAGCAACCGGTTCCGCCGCGAATCATCTTGAGGGCGATGTTCGACTGATGACAGTGCACCCCGACAAAGAGGCAGACATCGATCTTGTTGTGCCAGATCGTCAAGTTCGGATGATTGGGGTTGATCTCCACCTCCGGATTGACCCGGGGATACTTCGGCCGGTAATCTGCCATGGGAATCATCCTCGCCGGAATAGCCTCCGACAGAATCTTCACGGCCTTGGCCTCCGCCGAAGCCTGCTCGCTCCACTTCCAGAGCACCAGCGGCCCGGGGAAGATGGCCGGCATCTTTGCTCCGAGCAGTTTCCGGGCGGCCGTGTCGATGGCCGTCAGTTCAGGAACAATCTCGCCCTCCACCAACCCCTGCCCCGGCTCGGCAAGAATCACCCCCATCATTGCGGCCGCCGGGGGAAGATAGGCTTCCGGTCCGGGCAAAACACGGTAACGATCTTTCATGCTCGTTCTCCTTTCAATCGGCCGGCGTTCAGCCGGGTTAATGGATTCTCGATGTCGAGGGGATTCAAATGAGTCTTCCCCCCGTTCATATGAATCTGTACCGGCGTCAGTCTCACCGTTTTCCCATCCTTGGGCATCGCGATCTTCAATTCCTTGCGGACCCGGCGAAAGACATCAATGATATGATCCATTTTCTTGACGTCAAAATCGCGCACGCTCAGCATCGCATCTTCATGGGCATCGTGGCAGATCACGGTCGTCAAACAATTCGACCCGGCCCGGACCATCCGGAGGGTCAGGTTGGCGTAATGGCAGTGCACGCCGATGAAGAGACACACCTCGATCTTGTTGTGCCAGATCGTCAGGTTCGGATGATTGGGGTTGATCGACTCTTCGGGCTCTATCGTAGGATACCGGGGCCGATAGTCCGGCATCGGGATAAATAAGACATTCGGAATCTCGGCGGCCAATCGCAGGACCGAATGACCTTTCTCCATCCAACCTTTATCCCACGCCCACATGATGAGCGGTCCGGGAAAGATCGTCGGATTCTTCCGGGTGTACATCTGTCGCGCCGTTTCTTCGATGACGATGTCCTCCGGAACGATGTTCCCATAGAATAAACCGTCGCCGGGATCGGGGATTTCAACTCCCATCTCCATCGCCGACGCGGGTGCATAGCCGGCCGGACCGACGTCAATGATGCGTTCCAAGCTTTTCTCATCGAACATGGCAGACTCCTTTCGCAAAGAGGAAGATCGGTTTGGGTTCACGTTCGGATCGCTCACGGTCTCAGTTCATCCATCATTTCCCCCAGCCTCGTCAGGTCATCCCGGCGGTCTTCACTTCCCGCACCTTTCGGCCTTTCATCCGGAACACCGCGTTTCTTTCGATAGAAGACGCCCACGCGAGGCCGATCTTCTTCCGTCATCGCCAACCTTAATGCCTCCAAACGATCATGGACCGGATGGGAGGTTGTTTCGATGTAAAGAAATTCCGGACGATTGAGGGACGCCTCATCCTGCCGATTAAATGTCGGACAGGAAGAAAGGATGTTGACCACGGCAAATCCCCGGTGGTTCAAGGCCTCCTGTATGAGCAGCCTCAACGATTTTGGATCTTCGGAATATCCCTGGGCCACAAAGGTCGCCCCGGCCGTGATGAGAAGGGCAACCGGGTTTATGGGTTGACCCACTCCATTTTCTCCGGCCATGATTTGCCGTCGCGCCGTCGGAGAGGGCTGGCCCCGCGTCAACCCGTAACAACCGTTATCCATGATCAAATACGTCAGATCCGGATTTCTCCGGGCGATATGAACCAGGTGGCCGGCCCCAACGGCGAAGGCGTCTCCATCTCCGCCGGCCACAATCACTTTAAGGGACGGGTTGGCCAGCTTCACCCCCCAGGCCATGGGCAGAGCCCTTCCGTGGAGACCATGCATGGCATAGGTTTTGACAAAAAAACCGATCATGCTGGAACACCCGTTTCCGGTCACCAGTACGGTCTGAGCCGGGTCCAAGCCGGTCCGGCTGAATGCATCACAAAGAGCATCTAAAACGCCAAAATCCCCGCATCCGGGACACCAGGTCACCTTGCGATCCGTCCTGTACTCCGTCCGATATTTGAGCCCCATGGAGTCAGCCTCGCGATTCCTTCCTACAACAAACCCTCTTTGCCGAAGATATCCCACGCAGTAATCGGAACGCCGTTATAGGTCTGAATCCGATGGGGCTCGAGCCGTGTGCAGGCCCGGATCATGCCGGCCAGCTGTCCCTGTTTATTGGCCTCCACCACAACCACCTTGTTTACCGACGCAGCAAAAGTTTCCAGGGCTTTGACAGGAAGCGGCCAAAGCAGCTTGGGATAAAGGGCGGCCACATCCGCTCCGATCTGTCGGAACCGTTGCACGGCCTCTCGCACCGCTCCCTGGGTGGCACCCCAACTGATGATGCCCACCTCGGCACGAGCGGGACCTTCCCGTTCAAGAGGAAGGAAGTCTTCTTCAAGGGCGTCGAGCTTTCTGAATCGCTTGTCCGTCATGATCGTATGCCCCTGGGGACCGTCGCCAAGCGAACAGGTTTCCGCGTGCTCAAGACTCGTGGCGATGTATTCTCCGCCCGATTGACCCGGAAGGGACATGGGAGAAATCCCATCGCGAGTCACTTGGTAGCGTGCGTAGGAGGACGGCGCCGGATCGTACCGGGTCCGAGGGATGATCCGAATTTCAGGAAGGCGGGGCCTAGGAATGGTCTGACGTCTCCGACTCAGAGACGCATCGCTTAATAAAATGACCGGGACCTGGTAGTGTTCGGCCAAGTTGAAGGCTTCGATCGTCAGATCGAGGCAATCACGGACATCCGTGGCGGCCAAAACAATCTTCGGCAGATCACCGTGGCTCCCGAAGGCCGCCGCAAGAAGATCGGACTGCTCACATTGGGTCGCAATCCCGTTGCCGGGCCCGACCCGCTGCACATCCACGATGACGATCGGTATCTCCGCCATGCCGGCATAGCCGATGCACTCCTGCATGAGATCCAGGCCGGGCCCCGACGTACCGATCATCGCCTTGGTTCCCGCGTAGGACACTCCGATCGCCAGACTGGCGGATTCAATCGGATCCTCCGCCTGGATGATAGCTCCGCCGACCTCGGGCAGACGGCTCGTCAGCCAGTCGCCGATGGTCGTGGCGGGTGTAATCGGGTAATACGCATAAAAACGGCAGCCTGCAATCAACGCGCCAAGACCGATCGCCTCATTTCCATTCATCAATAGGAGATCGTCCCTTTTTTCTCCCGGCGTGATTAAATAATAAAGATCCTGCTTTTGGATTTGTTCCCCGGCATAAGTAAAACCGGCCTCAAAAGCCCCGAGGTTCGTCCGGAGCACAAAAGGATCCTTTTTTGAAAATCGCTTGCGGATCTGCTCCTGTAGTCCGTTCATCGGGATTGAGAAAAGCTGCGCCACGGCACCCAAAGCCACCATGTTCTTCAAGAGGGGGCTTCCCAAGCTGCGGCTGATATCCGACATGGGGATGGAATACAGGATCACGCCGTCCAGTCCCTCCGGCCGGGTGTCCTCATGGTCGTAAATCAACACGGATCCCGGGACAAGGTTACCCTTGTTGGCCCGGTAACCTCGATCATTGAGGGCCACAAGAATATCCAGCCGGTCCCCTTGAGATGGAATCGGAACTGGGGAGGCGGTAAGCTGGAACATGACATCGCCCCCCTTGATCTCGGGTGTAAACGTCGATTCAGTCAAAACATGAAGACCGATTTGGGCGACCGCCTTATCGAGCAATTCTCCAACGGTAACAACGCCCTGGCCCCCCTCTCCCGCAATGCGGATGACAGGGTCTCCCCGCTTCATGGACGCTTTCATAAAATTGAGCATCGACACCCCTTGATCTCCTGGAAGCCTACCACACTAATGCATCATGTTGCAAATAGTAATTTGTTGCATTTAGAAGTTGCTTCATGTAGCATGTCGGATGGCCGACGTCCATCCACCCAGCCCGCGTCGGACAGAGGCATCCCATGAGGAAACACAAAGACCTGCTTGCCGTTTTGCGCCATAACCGCCAGCGTGTCACGCCGGCCCGCCGGTTCCTGCTTCAATTCTTCATTGATAACCACGGCCGGTCTCTCTCGCTTCCGGAGATCCAGACGTTTCTTCAAGACCGGCTCCCGGGAATCAACCGGTCCAGCATCTACCGCAATCTTGAGATGTTGAAGACGCTCAGCATTGTTCAGGAACTGCGGGTTGACCGCAAGGGCCGGCACTACCAGTTTGTATTCGAGCGGCCGGTCCACCACTTCATCATCTGCAAGGCCTGCGGAAAAGTGAGCAAGGGCAAGCGGAACTTCTTCGAACAGGTCGAGCGCGCCCTCCAGGACATTCACGATTTCAAGAAGGCGAACCTGTCGGTCACCTTTTACGGGTTCTGCAGCCGCTGCCGGAGCGACTGAGACATCAAAATACCGTCCATTTCCCGATGCCTATTCTTGATAAAAACCCACCACTGTGTTAATTTAAATCCCTGGCAAACTCCCCATCACGAGATTCATCAACCATGAAAGAGACGGTCGCTCAACAGCCGGACGTCTACAATCCCCAATCCATCGAACCCGTCTGGCAACAACAGTGGGAGGCCGCCAAGACCTTCCGCGTCACGGAAGATCCGAAGCGGCCGAAATATTACTGCCTTGTGATGTTCCCCTACCCGTCCGGCCGCATCCATATGGGCCACGTCCGCAATTACGTCATCGGCGACGTCGTTGCGCGGTACAAAAGCATGCGGGGCCATAACGTACTGCATCCGATGGGCTGGGACGCCTTCGGCCTCCCGGCCGAAAACGCCGCGATCGAGCATAAAAAGACTCCGCAATTTTGGACAGATGAAAACATTCTCTACATGCGCACTCAACTCAAGCGCCTGGGTCTGTCTTACGACTGGGAGCGCGAGGTCGCGACATGCAAACCGGACTATTACAAATGGAACCAGTGGTTCTTTCTCAAGATGTACGAGCGCGGATTGGCCTATAAAAAGATGTCCGCGGTCAACTGGTGTCCCTCCTGCGAGACCGTGCTGGCAAATGAACAGGTCATAACAAGAGACGTCACTAATATCGGTCTTTGCTGGCGTTGCGATTCACATGTTGAAAAGAAGGAGCTTGATCAATGGTTCTACAAAATCACGGCCTATGCCGAGGAGCTTCTGGCCGAATGCGACCGCCTGCCGGGATGGCCCGAGCGCGTCCTGACGATGCAGCGGAACTGGATCGGGAAGAGCGTCGGCGTCGAGGTGGATTTCCCGCTGGCGGATGATAAAAACCGGGCGATCCGGATCTTCACCACCCGCCAGGACACCTTGTTCGGCGCGACCTTTGTAACACTTTCACCGGAACATCCGATGGTGGAGGAAATCATCCGGGGAAAAAAGGAGTCGGCCGCCGTCCGGACCTTCGTGGAGCGGATAACGAAACAGGACATCAACATCCGCACGGCCCAGAACATGGAAAAAGAAGGCATCTTCACCGGCGCCCATGCGATCAATCCAATGACGAAAGAGCGGATTCCGATCTGGATCGGCAATTTCGTTCTGATGGGCTACGGCACCGGCGCGATCATGTGCGTGCCGGCGCATGACCAGCGCGACTTCGAGTTCGCGAAAATGTACAACATTCCCACCCGCGTCGTGATCCAGAACCCGGAGGGCACGCTGAAATCGGACGAACTGACGGCGGCGTATACGGATGAAGCCGGAAAACTCGTCGAGTCCGGAAAATTTTCGGGGCTCAGCCCCAACGAGGCCATCGAGAAGATCGCCGAGTTTATCGTGTCCGAGAAACTCGGCGCCCGCAAGACCAATTATAAACTCCGCGACTGGGGCATTTCCCGGCAGCGGTATTGGGGTACACCGATTCCCATCATCTATTGCGAGCGCTGCGGGACGGTGGCGGTTCCCTACGATGAGTTGCCTGTGACGCTTCCTCCGGACGTCCCGATCACCGGAAAAGGCGGCTCGCCGCTTCAGGCCGACAAAAATTTCCTGAACGTGAAATGCCCGAAATGCGGCGGCCCCGCCCGACGCGAGACCGACACGATGGACACCTTCGTGGACTCCTCGTGGTATTTTTTTCGGTATCTTTCTCCCAAAATGGATACGGCCCCCTTCGATACGAAATCGGCCGACTACTGGATGCCGGTGGACCAATACATCGGCGGGATCGAGCATGCGGTACTGCATTTATTGTATGCCCGATTCTTCACAAAGGTCGTGCGGGATTTGGGGCTCACAAAAGCGGACGAGCCTTTTACAAATCTGCTGACGCAGGGGATGGTCTGCATGGAGACCTACCGGTGCGAGGAACACGGCTGGTTGTTTCCCGGCGATTTGATCGGGTCCGAAAAAGAAGGGTGGCACTGTCCGCACTGCAACCGGCCGGCCGTGCGGGGCCGCGTCGAGAAGATGTCGAAGTCCAAAAAGAACATCGTGGACCCGGAACAGCTCATCGCGACCTACGGGGCGGACACGGCCCGGCTGTTTTCGTTGTTCGCCGCGCCCCCCGAGAAGGATCTTGAATGGAACGACGCCGGCGTTGAAGGCGCCTCACGGTTCTTAAACCGCGTCTGGCGATTGGTGACAAGTCATGCCGGGCCCGGACCCGTTTCCGGGACGGATGGAACGGAACGGACGGCCGCGCTCCGGCGCGTGACGCACCAAACGATCAAGAAGGTGACGGAGGATCTGGACCGAAACTTCCAGTTCAACACGGCCGTGGCGGCCTTGATGGAATTTTACAACGCGATCACGGCTCAACCTGGCGATGGCAGAGATGAAGCGATCAAAACGCTTCTCATTCTTCTCTCCCCCTTCGCCCCGCATATCGCGGAAGAATTATGGAAACGTCTCGGCCATACCGGAAGCGTTCTTACGCAGCCCTGGCCGCGCTGGACCGAGGCCGCGCTGGCGACGGATGAGATCACGATCGTGATCCAGATCAACGGCAAGTTGCGAGGCCAGATCCGCGTCCCGGCCGGACTGGACGAGAAAGAAATCCAACACCGGGCCATGGCCGATGGAAAAATCAAGGACTGGCTAAAGGGACAGCCCCCGAAGAAAGTAATCTACGTCAAAGGAAAATTGGTGAGCATCGTCCTATGAGAAATTGCATTTTACGCCTCACCCCTTACGCCTTATTCCTCACGGTGCTCGCCGGTTGCGGCTATCATCTGGCCGGAAGCAACCGCCTTCCGTCCAACATCCGGACGATCGCCGTTCCTGTTTTTTACAATGAAACGTTTGAGCCGTCGGTTGAGAACACCATCACCACGGCCGTGAAACAGGAGTTTCTGACCAACAGCCGCCTCGCGGTCGTGAATGATCCGGAGGAGGCCGATCTCGTCTTGAAGGGAAAGATCGTCTCGTTCGGACTCACGCCCCTGACCTTCGACCGGAGCAAGAGCGTGGTGCTGGAATACCGGGTCCGCATCCGGGTCGAGGTCGCGATCGAAAACCGCCGCACGCAGAAAGTCCTCTGGAAGGATGCCGGGATGGAATCCTCGGCGGAATATGCGATCAACCCCGACACAGCCGCGAATCGGGTGGCCCAGGATCATGCGATCGCGGAGGCCGGCAAGCAGTTTGCCGAGGATGTCGTCCACCGTGTTCTGGAAGGATTTTGATGCCTCCCCGCCCCGGCGTGCTGAGCTATCAGGATCTGGCAGGCCATCTGGATCGCGGAACGATCGCGCCGGTCTATCTATTGACGGGCGAAGAGGAGTTTCTGATCCAGGCCGCGACGGACCGGCTGGTCCGCACCGTTGTGGACCCCGCCACGAAGGATTTTAATTACACCCTCCTCGACAGTGAAACCGCCACAGCCGATGCGATCCTGACCGCGGTCGAGAGCCTTCCGGCCTTCGCCGAGCGGCGGCTGGTCGTCCTCAAGAATGCGGAACAACTGGCGACCGCCGAGGCCAACCGTCTCGTAGACTATCTTAAAAACCCCTGCCCGACCACCTGCTTCGTCTGCGTCGCGCCGAAGTTCGACGCGCGGCGGTCGTTCTTTCAGACCCTGAAGGCCCGGGCCGCGGTGGTGGACTGCCGTCCCTTGTCGGACGGACAGGTAACGGTCTGGCTCAAGGCCCAGGCCAAATCGCTCGGCCGCGCGATCTCGGAGGATGCCGCGCTTTTTTTGAAGGAACGGGTCGGCCGCGCTCTTTTTCCGCTCCAGAATGAACTGACGAAGACCGTCCTCGGCAGCGAGAACACAAAGACGATTGAGTTGGAGGATGTGCAGCGGGCCTGCTCCGCCGCGGGGGACGTCTCGGTCTATGACCTGTTGACCGCCCTTGCGCAGCGACGGATGGAACCCTCGGTCCTGACGCTGACGCGACTGGTGGAGGAGGGCGAACCGCCCCTGAAAATTTTATCCACGATCAGCTACCGGTTCCGGCTGGTCTGGAAGGTGAAGCGCGCGATGCATGCCGGCCATACCGATGCGGCGCTGATGAGGATGTTCGGACTGGGCCAGTGGGCCGGCGCGTCCGTGATGGCGGCGGCCAAGGCCTACTCGGAGAAGGATCTCCGTTGGGCCTTTCAGCGCTTCGTCGAAACGGACGCCGGTCTTAAGGGGGGCGCGCTCCCCCCCAAACTGATTTTAGAGCTTCTCGTTCTGGATCTTTGTTCCGGAAAGCAGAAAGGGTTACGCCGATTTCTCGGTCGGCAGCCCCTTCTGTACCTTTGAGGTCAGGCGGGAAATCTTGCGTGAAGCGGTGTTCCGATGGAGAACACCCTTGGTGACGGCGCGGTCGAAGGCCGAGGTCGTCTTGGCAAGCAGATCCTTCGCCTCGTCCAGCTTCTTGGCGGCCAACGCGGTGTTCATCTTTTTGACCAGCGTCTTGAGCGAGGTCAGAACCAACTGGTTCCGGATCTGGCGCCTCTTCGAACTTCTTATCTGTTTGAGTGCGGATGCGTGATCAGCCATTGTTACTCCTTACCGTCCGAATGATTTGTGTTTGAGTTAATCCAAAGAGGTAACCTTGTACCATGAGCGCATTATGACTGTCAAGAGATTTTCACTCATTTGACCCAGGAAACACGACAGATCGCAAAAGCCGCCGGAGTGATCGGGCTGGCCACCTTTGCCAGCCGGATCATGGGCTTCGTCCGGGACATGATCCTGGCCCGGCTGTTCGGTGCCGGCATGGTGGCCGACGCCTTCTTCGTCGCCTACCGGATTCCGAACATGCTCCGCGAGCTGTTCGCGGAGGGCTCGATGTCGGCCGCCTTCATCCCCGTCTTCACCGAAACCCTCACAAAGCGAACAAAAGAAGAAGCCCGCGAGTTGGCCTCGGCCGTCTTCACCGTCCTGCTAACGACCGTCGCCGCAATCTGCATCCTGTCCATCCTCGCCGCCCCCTGGATCGTCCATGCAATCGCGCCGGGTTTCGGAGACCAGCCGGGCAAGTTCGACCTGACCGTGATGCTGAGCCGGTTCATGTTCCCTTATCTATTATTCATCAGTCTGGCCGCGCTCACGATGGGCATGCTCAACTCGCTTAGGGCCTTCGCCGTGCCGGCCTTCTCGCCCGTGATGTTCAACGTCTGCATCATCGCGGCCGCGCTCTGGCTGTCGCCCCATCTCACCGAGCCGATCTTCGGTGTGGCGATCGGCGTCGTGGCCGGAGGCGCGGTCCAGTTCTTCATGCAGCTTCCCAGCCTGCGGCGGCGCGGGATGATGATCGGGTTCCGGTTCAACCCGTTCCATCCCGGCGTGAAACGGATCGGTCTTTTGATGCTTCCGGCGATGGTCGGGCTGTCCGTCACCCAGGTGAACATCCTCGTGAACACGCTCCTGGCCTCGTATCTTCCCGAAGGCAGCCAGACCTATCTTTTTTACGGGATGAGGCTCGTGCTCTTCCCGCTCGGAATCTTCGGCGTCGCGCTGGGGACGGCGATCCTTCCCACGATGGCGAAGCAGACCTCCGAGGGCCAGATCCATGAATTGAAAAAGACGCTCTCGTTCGGACTGCGTCTGGTCCTTTTTATCATCATCCCGGCCATGATCGGCCTGATCACGCTTCGCGTCCCGATCATCCATCTCTTCTTTGAGCATGGTCGGTTCACGGCCGCCGGAACAGTCGGC
>JACQFA010000050.1 GCA_016200255.1 Nitrospirota bacterium
ACATAGCTCGAGGAAAAATTGACCTGGCCCAGGATCTCTTCGCGGCGGCGGTTCAAATCCAAACCCAGGATCCGGATCTCGCCGCCGGTCGGCGTCGTGATCCCCAGAAGCATCTGGATCGTCGTGGTCTTGCCGGCGCCGTTCGGGCCCAGCATCCCCAGAATCTCGCCCTGATAAATCTCGAACGATATGCCGTTGACGGCCGTGACGCGATCAAACCGTTTTGTCAGTTTCCGGACTTCTACAACCGAATGGGCCATCGATATCGTCTAAAAATCGTTTAACTTTTTCGGCCGAAGATCTTGGCATTCTCCCGCGCATCGTCCGAGAGTATCTTCTGCCAGTCCCGTTTTTTACGGGGCGATTTTCGAAAGGTTTCGTAGATGCCCTTGGCCAGCTCAATGCGGTCAATGCCCGGAGGAGCCACCTGGATGTCCATCTGCGCCATGGTCAGATCGAAGTCGTTGTCGAGCATCGCTTCCGGATCCATTCCGTAGTCCTGAAGCGTCTGCCGGATCACGCCCGCATCCACTCCAAATCGCCGCGCCACATCATGAATATTCGAGGGCCGGTAGGTTTTATCCGCCGCGATTCCCAGATGATAGGCGCAAAACAGATCAAATGGATTGATGCCCGATTTCTCCGTCAGCGGGCGCATGGCCGGACGCGAAGGCTCGTTTGGATTTCTACGATTCGTGGAAGGACGATGACCGCCCCGGTCACGATTTCTTGAATCACGATCATGTCTCAAGGATTTTCTCCCATGGATGGACGGCCCGTTTTCTCCAAGGCGCCATTGTGCTATAATGCGGGCCGCCTTGAATACTCATTCGCTTTCAGGAAACCGCCGAAGCGGTTCACCGGACAAACCGTTCGGACCGAACGGTTTATTCGCAGTCCGGCTGTTCATTCTCCTATTATTGTTGTCTTCCTGTCAACCAACTCCCCCGGGGATGGCTTGGATTCCGGCCGGAGAGTTTGTGATGGGAACGGACCAGAGGGATGAACAAAAGCGAAGCGAAGAACTCGGCATCATCAAACCCTGGTTTGAAGACGAACACCCGGCTCACCGGGTCTTTGTAAAAAGTTTCTTCATGGACCGTCACGAGGTGACGCTTCGCGACTACGCCGCCTATCTGAAGGCCACCCAGGCTCCTCCGCCCCCGTCCATGTCCAAGACCGCTGCGAGCGACCTTCCCGTAACCGACATCAACTGGTACCAGGCCGACACCTACTGTCGATGGGCCGGCAAGCGCCTCCCAACCGAGGCTGAATGGGAGAAAGGGGCCCGCGGCGTTGACGGACGGTTGTTTCCCTGGGGGAATGAATTCTCCGTCGAAAAGGCCAACGTGCTTGGAAAAGCGATGGCTCCCGTCGGCTCTTATCCGCAAGGCCGCAGCCCGTACGGCCTGGATGACATGATCGGCAATGCATGGGAATGGACTTCGGACTGGTATGGCCCTTATCCGGGAAACCCGTATCAATCGGAAAAGTTTGGAAACATCTACAAGGTGGTCCGTGGAAAATCATGGGCCACCGGGTTCGGGCATCAATCACTCCCCGAGATACGGGAGATCACGGCCCATGAAGCCCGATCCGGGTTCCGCCTCTATTTCGAGCCGGACTATGAGTTTTCAGATCTGGGCTTCCGGTGCGCCAGGTCTCCGTAAACCGCCCCGTGTTACTTCACCCAGCCCAGAATGCTGTCCTCACGGACCATCACCAGTTCTTCGCCGTCGATCTCGATTTTCGTCACCCCGTACTTCTCATACATGACACGGTCGCCCGGCTTGACCACGGTCGGGACAAATTTCTTATCGATGACCTTGCCCTTTTTATCCTGTTCCTCTTTGTAATGACCCTGCCCGATGGCAAGCACCTCGCCTTCCTGAGGTTTCTCTTTGGCCACATCCGGAATAATAATCCCGCTGGGAGTTTTCTCGGCTTCCACTCCGGGCCGGATCAAGGCCCAGTCGTTCAACGGTCGAATCTTCATGAAACCCTCCTTTTAAATAGATTAAACATCATTTCAGCTCCGGGGATGGATTCTCTTCACCGCCTCTTACTTCCAGCGTCCCGAGCATCCCTTTTTCTTTGTGACTTTTGAAGAACAGCAGTTTCTTGTCGCAATAGATTTCAACTTTCCCCTCCTTCATCGGCGTGAATTGAACCTTGACCGTTTTTCCGGCACGGACCTCTTGATTGATCTCGACCCCGATCTCGGGCGCCTTGATTACAAAATTGTGCGGGACGATGATCGTGACGCTTTTCAGCGTGAGCTCAACCGGCTTACCCGCAACCACGATGAGATGATCCGGTTTGTAGGAATAGGTATCCACCACGATCTCGGCCCTCTGAATGCCGTCCTCCGAAGGTTTCAGCTCCAACGGTTCGGCCGATACTCCGGAACCCACAGCGGCAAAGAGGAAGATCAGTGACAAGATCAGCCCCTTTATCTTGATCACCGTTCCGGTCCTCAAGGTTTCGCGCCTTTATAATAGATACCGAAGACAAGATCACTCCCCTCTTCTTTGACCGTCATCCGCGCCTCCCCGAACTGTTTTTTGGCCGGAATATCGCGCAAAAACTGATCCCGCTCGGCCTCGGTGAAATAGCCCTTCGGCGTCGCAATCTCCCAGGTCTTCTCCAGGCCTTTGGGACCATACAGTTCGGCATAAACCTTGTTCCAGGTTTTTTCACCTGAGGCGGGAGATCCGGACGGCGGCGCCGGCGATTCGACGGGGTCGTGCCGGTATTTGGAGCGTTGGGGATTGGTGTACAGGGTCAGGTAGATGAATCCACCCATGATGCAAAGCATCAGGATCCAGAAGCCGACCGCCTTCATTTCGAACTCACCTCTTGTGTTGCTATGAACAGTGTTGTTTCAAATACTCCCTGGCGTGGTCGGCCTTTGTTTTCTCGACCGACTCCGGTGGAGCGATCGCCAAAAACCGTTTAAACTCCCGGCAGGCATCGGGAATGCGTTCGATCTTTTCATTCGCCCAGGCCGTCATAAAGACGGGGGTATAGACCAGAGGCCGGCCGATAATTTGATAGTCCTTGACCAGCGCCGCCGCCGATTGAAATTCTGCGATCGCTTCCTCGAAATCGGCTTTGGACATCGCGATCATCCCCTGCCGGTTGTGCTCGTACGCATCGTCCCCCGGGTCTTCGGACTGGGCCATCACCCGCTGCAATTGTACTACAAATACCGGCAGGATAACCATGAAAATACAGAACGATTTAACCCGGACCGACCGGACCATGGAAACCTCTGACGTTGGGTGAAAAGACCTGCGGCACGGTACCAAGACGGTGATAAAATGTCAAGAAAGCCTCCTCCGAAGATTTCAGTTCAACTCGGTCGATGGGTTTAGTATAATGCCATAGGATCATCTGGGAAAGGGATCATGACCAAGGATAACAACCACGCCAAAGCGATGGAACTCCGGAAAAAACTCCGCGACCGGCTGGGAGATCTGCAAAACCGGGTCGACAAGAGTTCCGAGGAGGCTTTTGAACGCGTTTTTCATGAGCGGATGGATACCTACTTTGCTCAAGAGGAACGCCTGGATGAGATGGCGCTGCTGCTTTCACAAATGACGGGAGAGATCGACCAGGCGGACGATCTGGACGAACTCAAGAAGCTGGCCGGGCGGCTTAACTTCCTTGAAGATCATTTTGAAGAGATCGACAGCCAGCTGTACAATCGTCCGATGCGCCGGCGCAACGGACGATTCAATCTTTTTGAATTTCTGCGCCAATGGGAAAGCGGCCAGACGCCCGGGACCCGGAATGAAATCAACAGCGAGGCCGAGGCCTATCAGGAACTGGGCATGGATCCGGGGTCCAGCATGAAATCGATCACAGCCGCTTTCCGGCGACTGGTGAAAGAGCTTCATCCCGACCGGCACGGCGGCGATCGCAGCACCGAGCCGAAATTAAGGAAACTGGTCGCGGCCTATGAATTCATCAAGAAGAAACAAAACGACCGGCAGACTTTCTCCCGGTAGGGACCGGGGCCGCCCTATCCCCGACCCGCCGAACGGATCAAAGATGTTTCTTCAAAATTTCATTCTCGGCAATCTTCGGATTGTTCGGCGCCAGTTCTTTGGCCGTCTTGAAATGCTCCCCGGCGTCTTGATGACTTCCCATCTGGTCCAGAGCCAGACCGAGATTGAAATGCGCCTCGGCCATGTTGGGAGACATCGCGATCGCGTCCCGGAAGAAGGTGACCGATGTATCCCAGTGTTCCTGCTTCAAATGGCCGACCCCTTCATCATTCTTCGCGGCGGCGTCCTTGTTTGAAAATCCTTTGGGAGAATCGAGAGCCATTCCCACCGCCGGGCTCCGTTGCGGTCCTCCCCCCGACGGGCCGCCATAACAAGAAACCATTCCGAATAACAGGACGGCGGCGATCCCGATCAGGGCCTTTGAATAACCGGAATAAATTTTAATCATGGCGTACCTCCTTCATCACTCCTTATACACCTCCTCCGCCTTTTAAGCAAGGAGGATGCGCCGTTGTCCTTATTGATTCTCTCCGACCCATTTATCTGCTATAATGGTGCTGTAGCGGGGAATGCTTCGGTATGAAAAATCTGCGATTCCAATGGATCGGAAACCGTCATTACAGCGTGGTATTATATTTTGGAGAAAACTTCGTGCCGGTGGAGGATGACCTTTTACGGCTTCTCGAAAAAGAATGCAAGATCTCTCCTGAGAAGTTTTTGGAACAGGTGGTTGAACGAATCGGAAGCAATCCCTACCTGAAGGAGAAAATCCGCGCGGCGGCCGAAGCGGGCGACCCCGGGAGTCGGATCCCGGCGATGCAGGAGTTTATACATAAACTCAGACTGTAAGCTGATCATGGAGCCGTCTGTATTACAAGGAGACCAAGATGAGTAAAGAACCGAAGCAGCAGAAGGGACAGGACGCAACGAAAGCCGAACCGAAAAAGAAAGCGATCAATATCCCCCTTCCGATCGTGCCAAACGACGAGAGCACGGTGGATGAAGAAATGAACGAGCTGTTTAATGAGGATAAAGTGAAACACAAACACGGCGGAGCGGAACCGGAGAGGGATTAGTTTGATTTAGTAGCCTGATCCACGCGTCAGAATTGCATATAGGGCCACAAGCAAGATTCCCACCGTTGCGACAGCCAGGAAGATCCGTATCGCGTGATTCACCTTTTCGAGCTTGCTCGACCCGTTCGACGGTTCATCCATCACGCCCTCCTCCATGGTTCAAATCTTATTTCGACTTCAAATATCGTTCAAACAACTCGATCGGTTGCACACCGGATACGAATTCCCCATTCAACAGGAAGGTCGGCGTGGCGGTCACCCCGATCTTTTGGGCATCGGCCATATCCTTGTCGAGCCGCGGAGCCTGCTCCTTATTGTCATAGCAGGTCAGAAACTTGTCCTTATCAAGCCCGTCCGTCCCGGCCAACTGCCCGATCTGCCCCCGCAGGCCTGCTTCGTCTCGAATCTGCGGATCGGCAAAAAAACGGTCATGAAAAGACCAGAAGGACTGGGCCTTCTGAGCACGGGCGCATTCGGAGGCCATGGCCATATTATAAGCCAGCGGATGGAGCTGGGCGATCGGAAAATGTTTATAATAGAGCACGACCTCATCGGGGTGCTTCTTCAAGAGGTCCGAAATCGGCCTGGTCGCCTGTTTGCAAAAAGGACATTGGAAATCCGAAAACTCCACAATGACCAGTTTGCTTCCCGGCTTTCCGCGAGGAACCCGGTCGGCCAGATCCAGGTCCTTGAGGTCGTAACGAAGCGGCTGCGGCGGTCCGGCATGCTGCGCCGTCAGATTTTGCTCCGTAGCCAGATCGAAAATCTGACCGAGGATGATCTTATTCCCGGACAGATAGACCAATCCGTTTTGGCGCTGGCCGTTCGCCTCCAACGTGAATTTCACCTCGATCAGTCCCGGGATGGGCGAAGGCTGGGACTGGCGGATGAGCGTCAGATGGGTGACCGGCTGTTTCGCCGTCATCTTTTTTAAGAACGCCTCGACGGCGTCATAATCCACCGCGGCCGTCTCATCGCCGTAGGCCGGATCGGCCCCGACCCGGGGCGCCGGGGCTCGGACGAACAGACCGATACCGATCAGAACCAGAACGAATATCCCGATGCCGATGATCCGCGACTGATCCAAGTGTATCATCCTATCCCAATAATTTAGCCTCCATCCGAATCTCTACAGCACCCAACGCCTGGGATACCGGGCATCCCGTTTTTGCCTTTTCTGCATTCTGGAGAAAGGTGTTCTTGTCAATTCCGGGCACGTCCCCTTCGGTGCTTAAATCAACGTGGGTGATCTTGAAGCCCTCGCCCACTTTTTCAAGATGAACCTTGGCCACCGTGTGGATGCGTTTCGGTTTAAAACCGGCCTTGGCCAGAATATTGGCAAAGGCCATCGAGAAACAGCCCGCGTGTGCAGCTCCAATGAGCTCTTCGGGGTTGGTGCCGGTCCCCTCCTCGAAACGCGATGAAAACGAGTACGCCCCGTGAAACGCGCCGCTTCCGAGCTTCATGATTCCTTTGCCGCCCTTCAAGTCGCCCTGCCATTCCGCTTCTGATGTGCGCACAGCCATGATCTTTCCTCCTTATTTGAATTGTTATGAAACCCCGTTGGGGTGAGTCCCTGCAGGGCGGACAATTTTTAGATAAGGATAATCCAACGCCGCCGCTTGGTCAATAGAAAATACGGTGTATCCCACAGCCACTGGACACGTTGGAAATCGTGTGATCAAAATATAATCCCGAAACGGATCAGGATGTTGTTGCGGTCGCCGGTGCCCAGCTCGGTTGTGAATCGAAACGTATTCCGGTCCGAAAAATCCACCCCGATCATTCCCCCGATGGAGTGGTCCTGTTTCAGCGTACCGGACGGCAGTTTATCATTCCGGCTGGAAAATCTCAACCCGGTGTAGAACCGGAGATCCGGCTCGGGATCCAGGGCCAGATCCTTTGTGCCGACAAACAGAGCGGCATCCGCCTCGGTCCATTTATCCTCGATCGTAAGCGTCGTGTTATTCCGTTGGAACTTCGAAACTCTTCCAAACTGATATTGGGCCGACAGGCCCGCAAAATATCCGCCGTTGAAAGGCACCGTCGATCGAAATCCGATTCCGGTTAACGGACGGGTCTGACTGCTGAGATCGGCGTCTTCGAACGTGATCTTTCCAAGACCGACCTTGGCGTATAGATCAAGGTTCTCGATCAGGCCGTAAGTCAACTCAAGCGACTGCCGGGCCACCCGCTCGCGCTCCTTCTGACCGCCGGTCTTCATGTCCCGGCTGCTCAACTCGGATTCCATGCTGGCCGACAAGTGGCCGGGTCCATTCAGCATCGGACCTTTTTCGGCCCAGGCCGGCGTTCCGATCAAAACAAATCCCGCAACCAGACCAATAATCCCGCGCCCTTTTCGGTTCATGGCAGCCTCGTTTTTAGACGATGATCTACTTAACCGGCTTTCGTTTCGGCTTCGCGCCCTTGGAACGGGAACTTTTTTTCCTGGTCATCAGTTTTTTCACGGCCTCGCCGATCACGGCCGGGTTTTGCACGACCGTCACGCCGGCTTCTTCCAGCATTGCGATTTTCTGGACGGCCGTTCCCTTTCCGCCCGAGATGATCGCGCCGGCGTGGCCCATCCGGCGGCCGGGCGGAGCTGTCACGCCGGCAATGAAGCCGACCACTGGTTTGGTGACATGGGCCTTGATATACTCGGCGGCGCGTTCCTCCGCATCTCCCCCGATTTCGCCGATCATCACGATCGCCTCGGTTTTCCCGTCCTTTTGAAACAGTTCGAGAACATCCGTGAAATTCGTCCCGTTCACCGGGTCGCCGCCGATCCCCACGCAGGTGGACTGGCCCAGTCCCAGCCCGGTCAATTGCCAGACCGCCTCATAGGTCAGCGTTCCGCTGCGGGAGACGACGCCCACCGAGCCCTTCTTATGGATGAAACCCGGCATGATCCCGATCTTGCATTCCTCCGGTGTGATGATCCCGGGGCAGTTCGGGCCGATCAGACGAACCGGTTTGCCGGCCATGAATCGTTTGGCGCGGATCATATCGGCCAGCGGGATCCCCTCGGTGATGCAGATGATCAACCCGATGCCGGCATCGGCCGCCTCCAGGATCGCGTCCCCCGCGAAAGGCGGCGGAACGAAGATCATCGAAACATCGGGCCGCATCGCCTGGACCGCTTCGTAAACGGAATTGAAGACCGGGGTCCCTTCAAAGGTCGTTCCCCCTTTTCCGGGCGTCACGCCGCCCACGATCCTGGTTCCGTAGTCGCGGCAGGCCGCGGCATGGAACGATCCTTCCTTGCCCGTGATTCCCTGAACGATCACTTTTGTGTTTCGATTGACGAGGATGCTCATGCTATCCCTTTTTTATATTCTCGACCGACTTCAGGCCGAGTTGAACCACGCCGCCCCGCTGTCCGACCCAGACATTTCCCTCCGGGTCCATGGCGATGGAATAGACGTCATCACCGGCCAGTCCGTCCGCCTTGGTCAGGCTTCGCCATTGGATGCCGTCAAAGCGCGAAAGGCCGTGATTCGTCCCGGCCCAGATCACCCCTGCCGCGTCGCGTTTCAGCGCATAGACGACATTTCCGGACAGGCCCTGTTTGGTGGTGTAGTTCGTCCAATGCATGCCGTCGAAGCGGCTGACGCCTCCGCCCCAGGTGCCGAACCATTTACCGCCGCCGGGATCGATCAGAATGGAAAAGATGTAATTCTCGTTGTAGGTCTCTTTTCCCTGTTCATCCAGAACGCTGAGATCATGGAAATGACCGGCATAGCTTCGGCCGGGCGCCAGTTCCACGCCAGTCTCTTTCTTTTGGGCCTCGTATTCTTCACCCTTCGTTTTTTTACGGGCAAGGGCCAACGCATTGGGCGCGCCCAGTCCGTCCTTGTGCGTAAAGGTCGTCCAGCCCTTTCCCTTCGGTGCGGCCGGATCGAAACGGTTCACGCCCTCCTCGGTCCCGAACCAGAGCGACCGGTCGCGATCCACCGCCAGGCCGTAGACCCATTTGTTCACCAGTCCATCCGGGGTGTTATAGACCGCGAATTGGGCCCCCTCCGGCGCGGCCGGATCGTACCGGCTCACCCCGTCCCAGGTCGCGACCCACATGCTGCCGTCGGGATGAAAAGCAATATCGTACACCCACAGATCGGACAGCCCCTCCTGCTTGCCGTAGGCCTTCCACCGGTCCCCGTCCAGCCGCATCAGCCCGCCGGCGTCCGTCCAGAACCACGGCTTCCCTTTCGGATCCACATTGATCGTGAAGATGTAATTGCTGGTCAGCCCGTCTGCCTTGGTATAGGTCTTGATCAGCGTCCCGTTGAAGCGGTTGACTTTGAGTATGCCCGTGGAGGTCCCGACCCAGAGAAAAGGCCCGTCCGCTTTCAGCGCGCGAACCACATTCCCCGGACCGGTTCCAAACGTCGCCAGAACCTTGTACTCTTTCGGCGCGGGGGCCTTGACCGCGCAGCCCCAGATCAAGAACAGTCCGATCGGCAGTAGGATCAAGGCGGGCCGTTTTGATGGGAAGGGGAGCGACATCAGGCGTGGATCAGGCTGACGATCTTACGGGCCCCCTCCCACATCGTCCGTGCCACGATGAGGTTCAGTCCGGAATCGGCCAGCATCCGCCGCGCCTCCTCCGCATTCGTCCCTTCCAGCCGCACGACGAGGGGAACCCGGATCGAGACTTCCTTCGCGGCATCCATCACGCCGCCCGCAATCCGCTCGCACCGGACGATGCCGCCGAAGATATTGATGAAGACGCCTTTGACATTCCGGTCCGCCATCAGGATCGTAAAGGCCTGCTTCACGGTCTCTTTCGAAGCGCCGCCGCCGACGTCCAGGAAATTGGCGGGGAAAGATCCGGCCAGCTTGATCGTGTCCATCGTGGCCATCGCGAGGCCGGCCCCGTTCACCATGCAGCCGATCTCCCCATCCAGCTTGACGTAATTCAGTCCGTGCTGCAAGGCGCGCACCTCGAGCGGATCTTCCTCGTCGAGATCCCGTAAATTTTTAATGTCCTCGTTACGGTAGAGCGAGTTGTCGTCAAAGGTCACCTTGGCGTCCAATGCGATCATTTTTTTATCCCGGGTGATCACGAGCGGGTTGATCTCGATGACGGCCGCGCCTTTTTCCATGAAGAGACGGTAGAGATTTCCCAGCATAAGAACGAAAGGGGTCAGGACCTCTTTTTCGAGTCCCAGGCGGTAGCCCAGCATCCGGCCGTGAAACGCCTGATACCCGGCGGCCGGATCAATAAGGGTCGTCAATATTTTCTCGGGTGAATGTGCTGCGACCTCCTCGATCTCCATTCCGCCGGCGCGGGACGCGACGAAGATCGGCCAGCCCGAAAACCGGTCGACCAGGAGACTCAGATAAAGCTCGCCGGCGATATCGGCGCCTTCTTCGATCAGTAGCCGCTGAACTTTTCGGCCTTCGGGGCCGGTCTGGTGGGTGACGAGGACCTTTCCCAAAAGTTCGCGGGCCAACGTCCCGACTTGAGCGCGGTCCTTGGTCAGCTTGACGCCGCCGGCCTTGCCCCGTCCGCCGGCATGGATCTGGGCCTTGACGACATAGACCTTCGACTGAAGCTGCGCGGCCCAGGCCTGCGCCTCTTCCGCCGACGCGACGCCCTTTCCACGGGGAACCGGAATACCGTACTGCGCAAAAAGCTGTTTGGCTTGAAACTCGTGGATGTTCATCTGATCGGTTCCTGATGGATTAAATTAACGGGAGGGCATTTTATCAGAGGTGAAGACATGAAAGCAACCGGGATATATGACCGGAAGATGAATCCGTTCGGCGCGTCTATTTTCTTCTTTCCCTCGATGTTGCAGGTAACATATAATCGTCATCAGATGATGTTCGAGCGAAATGCCATAAATAAAGAACGGGTGACGATCTCATCGCACGGCCCCATGCCCCTGGTCCGGTTGATGCTGATCCTGGGCGCCCTGACGGCCCTCGGGCCTCTGTCCATCGACATGTATCTGCCCAGTTTCCCGAGTATGGCAAAATCCTTTGCCGTTGATCCCGGCCGTGTCCAGGCAACCCTCTCGATCTTTTTTATCGGCCTGGCGGTCGGTCAGGCCTTCTATGGACCCCTGGCCGACCGCTACGGCCGGCGCCGGCCCCTCTTGATCGGCGTGGCTATTTATATTACAGCCTCGGCGTTTGCCGCCTTTACCCCGACCATCGAAAGCCTCATGGCATTGCGACTGGTTCAGGCGCTGGGCGGATGCGCCGGCATGGTGATCAGCCGCGCAGTCGTCCGCGATCTATTCAATGAAAATGAGGCGGCCCGGGTCTTTTCGATGCTGATCCTGGTGATGGGACTGGCCCCGATCCTGGCGCCGTTGATCGGCGGCTACATTCTGGTCCTTGCCGGTTGGCGCGCAATTTTTCTGATACTGGCCGGCTTCGGCCTGATGGCCTTCATCGCCTCCTGGGCCGCACTGGATGAAACGCTGCCGGCCGAGGCCCGTCGTCGCGACAGCCTGGCTGGGGTGTTCCGCAATTACGGCCGCCTCATGGTCAACCCCCGCTTTATCGCGCCGGCGCTGGCTTCCTCGCTGATCATGGCCGGAATGTTCGCCTATATCGCCAATTCGCCCTTCGTCTTCATCGAACTGCACGGCGTCACTCCGAGGCAGTTCGGGCTCCTCTTCGGATTAAATGCACTCGGCCTGGTCGGGGCCTCCCAGATCAATCGAGCCGTGTTGTTACGCTGGTCGCCGCGAACAATTCTGGGCTGGGCGATCGCGGCCCAGGTCACGGCCGCGCTGATTTTGTTGTCGGTTGCCGGAAGTTCCAGTCTCCCCGTCTTCATGGTTCCGTTATGGTTTTGCATCGCCAGCCTCGGTTTTCTGAACCCCAACGCGGTTGCGATCGCGATGTCGGCCAGCGGCCGTCACGCCGGCAGCGCCTCGGCTCTGATGGGAATGATGCAGTTCACGGCCGGCGCGCTGGCCGGAATGGTGGTCGGCTCGATTCATAATGGAACGGCCTATCCGATGGCGATCACGATTGCGGGCTTCAGCCTCGCCGGCGGGTTCGCCTACGTCCTCGGGCGCGAGCAGGAGAAGAGGCGGAGATAATACAGTACCGGCCGAACCGGTCCCGGACGCCGATCATTTATCGATGGTGATCTTACGGGTTCGGTACCCGTCATAATCGGGCACGAGACGATCGTAATCACCATCCATCAAGGGGGAGGAGATCATGAAATCAGCCGTGGAGCGATTGCAGGCGACGGGAATGTTCCAGACGACCGCCATGCGCAACAGTGCCTTGACGTCCGGATCGTGCGGCTGCGGTTCGAGCGGGTCCCAGAAAAAGATGAGAAAATCAACCTCGCTGTCGGCGATCTTGGCGCCGATCTGCTGATCACCGCCCAGGGGTCCGCTCTGGAGTTTCGTGATTTTGAAGCCGAGCTTCTTCTCCAGCAGTTCGCCGGTCGTCCCGGTCGCGAATATTTTATGGTGCGCGAGAAGCACCCGGTTGAATTCGGCCCACTCGATCAAATCACGCTTCTTGTTGTCGTGCGCGACCAGCGCGATCCGCTTGTCATGGTCCATCGCGATTTTTTTATAAGCCATCCCGATTCATCCCCCTTCTCCGTAAGTGCTAAACCATCCGGTTCATTTCAATGACCCTTGGCCTCGGGTGCGGAGGGCGCGGGCGCATCCATCCCGCATCGAAATCCGACCGTCGCATCCCGCCGGTAGGGAAAGACGAAGAACCGCTTCGTCGAACGGCTGTCCGAGATCGAATCGTTCCAGGACCCTCCCCGGTGAACCCGCATATCGCCGGAATCGGCGCCCGTCGGCATCGTGGTGAAGCCGTCATGGTAATAGGTCGGGCTATACCAGTCCGAAACCCATTCCGAAACATTTCCGGCCATGTCATAGAGCCCGTACGGACTCCGGCCGCCTTCGTAACTCCCGACCGGCGCCGTGTACCGGTAACCGTCTTCGTCGCCGTCCACGTTCGCCTCCCATTTGATGAAGCCCGGGCCCCAGGGCCAGTCCATCTCGACCGGGCCGTGCGCCGCCTTTTCCCATTCGGCCTCGGTCGGAAGACGCTTTCCGGACCAATGACAGAAGGCCTGTGCGTCATCCCAGTCCACGCCGACGACCGGCTGTTTCGGCCCTGTCAAAAGACTGAGGTCTTTGTAAAAAACCATGATGTCAGGCTTTTTGTGGCCGGTCCCGGCCGTGAAGCGGCCGTACTCTTCGGTCGTCACTTCAAATAGATCCATGTAGAATGCGCCGATCGTCACATCCCGTACGGGCTGTTCATCCACGCCGCCCAGCTTCCGTGAGCCGCGCGGAAAGGGACCCTCCGGAATCAGGGCCATCTCACGCCTGTCCTTTCCCTTGATGAATTGAACATCTTTGAAGCGTGAATCATCGCGCGCTTTGGGCGCCGGTGGAATCGGCGGCGGCGGTTCGGGCGGCTTCCTCGAGCCGCAGCCGGGACCCAGGACCGTCAGGAGGACGGCGAGGCTAGTAATCGTCAGGGAAGTTCGGATCGGTTGAAAAGAAACCATGCCACCATTTTATGCGAATGGGACCGGAAGCGTCAATAGTGACGGTTTTCTTTCTTGACGGAGATCTGAAAGATTGTTATGGTGCAGCCAGGGAGAGAGGCCAAGGATGAAGCGTTTCGGAATGTCTTTTCGATGACCGATTTCACGCGTCGTGAGTTTGTCGTGACGGCACTGGCCGCGGGCTTTGCGCTGGCTGTGCGACCCGTCTCGGCACAAACCATCATGACCGACACGACCGGCCTGATGGCCGGCCCATTGAAGATTCCGGTTGCCGATGGTGAGATGCCCGCCTATCGTGCGATGCCGGACTCCGGCGGACCGTTCCCGATCGTGCTGGTGGTCCAGGAGATCTTCGGGGTCCACGAGCATATCAAGGATATCTGCCGTCGTTTCGCGAAGCTGGGTTATCTGGCCGTCGCGCCCGAGTTGTACGCACGGCAGGGAGACGTCTCAAAGATGCCCGATGGCCAGGAGATTTTCTCCAAGGTGGTCTCCAAAGTGCCGGATGCGCAGGTTATGGCGGATCTGGATGCGACCGCCGACTGGGCCGGAAAATCCGGCCACGGCGACCTCAAGCGGCTGGGGATCACCGGCTTTTGCTGGGGCGGACGTATCGTGTGGCTTTATTCGGCGCATAGCTCGCGGTTGAAGGCGGCCGTCGCCTGGTATGGACGGCTGGTGGGAGAGGCCACTCCTCTAACGCCCCGATACCCGATTGACCTCGCCGATAAATTGAAGGCGCCCGTGCTCGGACTCTATGGCGGGGCGGACGCGGGCATTCCGATCGACACGATCGAACGGATGCGCGGTGCACTGAACGCGGCCAGCAGCCCTTCGCAGATCGTTGTCTACCCCGATACCCCTCACGCCTTCCACGCCGATTATCGTCCGAGCTACCGCAAGGAACAGGCGCAGAACGGCTGGAAGCGATTGCAGAACTGGTTCAAAAAGTACGGCGTCCGATAGCGATTTTATGCTATGATTGTTTTTTCAGAAATGTCTATAACGAGATAACGAACCCATCATGATTGAAAACTCATTTTGGAATAATTTAGCCCAGCCCATCATCGGCCTCGCGCCGATGGACGGCGTGACGGACGCCGTGTTTCGCGCCATCACGGCCCGCCACGGCCGCCCCGACATCAGTTTCACGGAGTTCACCCCCGTCGACCGGATTGTACGGGGGCATGATCCTGAGTTCTCCGATCTCCGTTACAGCGAAATCGAGCGGCCGGTGATCGCGCAGGTTTTCGGGACGGATCCCGATTCCTTTTATCGCGTTGCGCATCTGATCGGCGAGCTGGGCTTCGACGGCATCGACATCAACATGGGCTGTCCCTCGAAAACCATCTCCGGGGCCGGCGCCGGCGCCGGATTGATACGCACGCCCGAACGGGCTCGCGAGATACTCCGGCGGACACGGGAGGGAATACGGGACTGGGCCGCCGGTCAGGAGATCGATCAGATCGGCCTGCCGCCCTCCGTTGCGGAGGACATCCGGCGGGCGAAGACCCGATGGTTTGGCCACGATGTTGGAGACACTATGAAAACTTCCCGGCAACCCATCCCGGTATCGCTCAAAACCCGCCTGGGATATGACCGGATCGTCATCGACGACTGGATCCCCGCCCTTCTATCGGAAGCCCCTGCCGCGATCACACTCCACGGCCGGACACTGGCGCAGCGTTACCGCGGTGATGCGGACTGGGATGCGATTGCACGTGCGGCCGAGATCGCACGGGACTCCGGCACGCTGATTCTTGGCAACGGCGATATACGATCCACCGCGACGGCCGTCCGCCGGATACGCGAGACCGGCGTCAACGGTGTTTTGATCGGTCGGGCCGCAATGGGAAACCCCTGGATCTTTAAAGCATGTGATTCGATACGAAGCGCCGTCCGGACCGGAGAGGCCCCGTTGGCCCCATCCGTATCGACCGCCGAGAAATTGGCCGTGGCGTTGGAGCACGCAGAGCTCTTCGACCGGACCCGTGGGGAACGTTCATTTCGAATCGTGCGCAAATTCCTTTCGTCCTACTGCCGCGGTTTTGAAAACGCGTCCGAGCTGCGTCAACGCCTCATCCGGGTCGATACGCTCCAGGAATTGGAAGCGATCCTCCAACCCGTTGTATGCGCCTGATCCTCGCGTCAACTTCCCCGCGCCGCAAAGAAATCCTGTCGCTTCTCGGCCTGCCCTTCGAAGTCGTCTCTCCCGGCATTGAGGAAATATTTCGTCCAGACCGATCTCCTTCCGACGAAGCGGTCTACTGGGCCGTTGAAAAAACCCGCACGGTTCATCGCCGATATCCGGACGCGCTCGTGATCGGCTCCGATACGGTGATTGACTTGGACGGCAAATCGATCGGAAAGCCGGTTGATCGGGACGACGCCGTACGGATTTTATCCCTTCTGGCCGGCCGGACTCATACGGTTGTGACGGCGGTCGCGGTGGTCCTTTCGGGTAAAGATGAACGCGTCGCGGTCGAAATGACGAAAGTACGGATGCGTCCGGCATCAAGGGAGGTTCTCATCCAATATGCCGCGACCGGTGAACCGCTGGACAAGGCCGGCGCCTACTCGCTTCAAGGAGAAGGACGGAAGCTGATCGAAGCTCTCGAAGGCGATTATCTTTCCGCCGTCGGTCTTCCTCTCCGCACTGTGGCCGGGTTATTGCGAGAGGCAGGAATCCGGACTGAGGTTGATGTCGAAGCGATCTACCATCGACGTGAAATTATGAACTGGCGGAACTATGAAACGTAAGCGATCTCTTTTGCTGTAGACGTCATCGTGCGAGAGGTGCAGGATCAGCTTAAATGAATGTTCAGAGGGTCGCGGTGGGGTTGTTGTCGCACACCATGAGCGCGGACCAGTCGTGTGCATCCTCGCTAGCATAGTACTCCGCGAGCACATGACGTTTATCCGGCAGGCTGAACCCCACACGCCGCAGCTTCTCGATCAACGGATCGACGAAGGCATCACCCTTCCGTATCAACGCATATTCCTTCGCGCTGACCGAGGCGTGTGTTTTACGGTAAGTCGCATACCCTTCCATGATC
>JACQFA010000041.1 GCA_016200255.1 Nitrospirota bacterium
AAACGATGGAGGCGATGGGCATGGACAGCTCGCCCGGTCTGCCGGCCGCGATCGTGGCCAGGGCCTATCTCGACAGCGTCGAAGGCAAGAAGAACGGCGCCGTGATCGACGCCCGCCAATCTGCGAAACGGTAGGAATTCCGGGGATTCTATATTAAATGAACGTGCAGGGTCAGGTCTTGAAATATAACTTTTATTCTGATCGATGGCCTGCTTTTTTCGTTTTGGCCGCGGTGTTTATATTTTTCCTGTCCGGCTGCCGCGCGGGAACGGGATATGCCGAAATTCCTGTTCCGGACCGGAGGATGAACCTGAAGGGGCTGGAGGCGGTCTCGATTCAGTATCTGGATGCCCACCCGGAGGAATTTTACGCCTTCTCCCGAATCCTGACGGATGCGGATAACGCACTCGGGAAGCACGGGCACATCACGCGCGGGGCGGTGGTACGATGGATTCGGAACCGGATTAGGCAGGAGGCATACGACGAGACAATGCCGGTCTATCGACTTTTGAAGAGCGTTTATCTCCGGGACTGGGACGGGTCGGAATTCACTTTTGTGGACGATGATGACCGCGAGTATCTCTACGATCTGATCGGCGCCGTGATGGGCGGGATGCATCTTTGCACGACCTGTTCAACCGCCCGCCCGATGGTGAGGAAGGGTCGGACAGGTCGGACGAGCGGGACATAATAACAAGTATTGAAAAGCCTCTTTTTTTTTGATCTCGAAAAAATGCTTTACAAAAAGCCCCCGGTTCAGGTATTAGAATAGATCCGGGCCGGAAAGAGCGGATAGTAAGCGACCGACTCGCTTTCGGCAGAGTAAAAAGGAGATCAAATATGGCAAAAGTCGTTTCGGATTCCTGGGTGATGGGGCCGTCAAAAAATATCAAGCGTTCGGTCGCGTTTTATGCGAAGCTGGGGTTGAAGCCCTCGATGCAAATGCCGTTTTACGTCGAGTTCAACATTCCGGGCGGTACGGCGCTGGGGCTACATTCGATGGGGAAGAAAGTCGAGAAAAACGGGGGCCGCGGCGGAGGGTTTGGGATTATGCTGCGGGTGAAGGGGATAGCGAAACTTGCGGCCGGTCTCAAGCGCAAGGGGATCCGTTGCAGCCCGGTCAAGATGGCTCCCGGCGAGGCCTTTTTTTCCTCGTTCAAGGATCCGGACGGGAATCGGTTTACTTTGATCCAGATGGGCCGGTAGTTCCAAACTTTTTTAGAAAAAGGAGGCGGATGATGAAGACCGGGATGATGATTGCTGCGTTGCTCACGGGTCTTGTTTTATTTTCGGGTGCCGGGATGGCCGATACCATCGTCAAAGGAAAAGTGATCCTGATCAGCGGAATCAGCAACGATACCTTCACGATCAAGACCGAAAGCAACCAGGGGTTCGACGGCAGCCGGGAGACGTTTTATGTCGATCCCAAATGGACCAAAAAGACGGGCGAGATCAAGATCGGGACGGTGGTCGAGGCCGAGGTGAATATCAACGGCACCGCGAACTGGGTCAAGGTCGTGGATGAGACGCACAAGCCCGTGACGAAGCCGTAAAAATCGAGGACGGCTTCGAAAACCTCATGATGGATTTTTGAAACCTTTTGGCGGACGATCTGCGCGTGTCTAAACCAGATCGATCAAGCTGTCCTTCAACAGCCGTTTCACCAACGCCAGTATAAGAACGGCGCTCCATACCAGCGTGATGGTGTCGTGATCCCAGCCGTTCAGGGCGAGATCCAGTGCCAGTCCGGCCGCGGGCGGATGTTCGCAATCGGCAAGAATCATCATAAAAATTGACAGCCCGACCGCCAGGGATCCGAAGATGATGAAGAGGGGCCTGTCGGATGCCGAGGTGAAAATCTGCCTGCCGAGAAACGACAAAAAATAGCCGACCATCCCGACGCCGGTCGAGATGAGATAGCCGCCGATGAGCGGCCGGGTTCCGGCCGCGCGCGATTTGGGCATGGCGAAGATCGTAAAGGCCGTGGAGCCGAGCGAGGCCATGATCGCGGCATGGAAGAGGCCGTCAAGAAAGAGCAGGACGATCAGCATCGTCAGAGTGGCCCAGCCGCACTGGATGAGGTAAGGCGTCATGTTTTGAATGACCTTCGGATTCAGAATCTTCATCAACGGACGCGTTCCTTAGTATTAAAAACAGCCCAGATCCGCCATCGCGCCGACCGTCTCCTCAATCGGCGTTTTGGGATCGACCCGGTGCTGATAATAGAGATCGATCACCTCGACGCCCAGTCGTTTGAGGCTGGCTTCGCAGGCCGTCCGGACATAGTCCGGTTTTCCGTTCACGCCGAGAAAGCCGCCGTCTTTTCCGCGGACGTTTCCGAACTTGGTGGCGAGGACGACCCGGTCGCGGCGGTCCCGGATCGCCCGGCCGACCAGCGTCTCGTTCCGTCCGACGCCGTACATGTCGGCCGTGTCTAGGAAGTCGATCCCGAGATCCAGCGCGCGATGAATCGTCTCGATCGATTTCCGGTCGTCGTGCCTACCGTAAAATTCGGACATTCCCATGCAGCCCAGGCCGATCGCCGAGACGCTCAGTCCGCTCTTTCCCAGCCGTCGTTTTTTCATGATGGCGCCTCCTCTGATAGGATGATCCGGACCGAATGGAATACGGACTATTATAGGACGAACGTGCGCATTGGATCAAGATTCGACCCTAATCCTTGGCGCATCGAAACCCGGTGTCCGGGGAGGCCCGCTGTGGCTCGGCGTAAAATCGGAAGGCCGTCCGGTAGAATTGCGGAAGGGAGTAATGCGCCATGCCGCCCCAGCTACCGCCCCGAATCACCTTGAATTTTTCTCCGAACGCGTCGCTCAGGTCATCGGAACCCGGATAGGGCTTATACCAGTCGGAGGTGAACTCCCAGACATTGCCGGCCATGTCGTACGCCCCGTACGGGCTTCGGCCGGTCTCGAACCGGCCGACCGGCGTCAAATCGCCGATACCGGTTTCGCCGGTGTTGGCTTTGGCCGGGTCGTACGCGTCGCCCCAGGGGTAATCCCGTCCGTCCGTTCCGCGGGCGGCCTTTTCCCATTCGGCCTCGGTCGGCAGCCGTTTTCCGGCCCAGCGGCAGAACCGTTCGGCCTCATACCAGCTCATCCCTGCCGCGGGATAGTTTTCGAGGCCGGGGGACATCCGGCCGTCCGGCCAGTTATTCAACCGCCGGGCGGCCGTCGCGTCCACGAACGTCTTGTAGGCCGCATGAGTCGTTTCATATTTGTCGATATAATAGTCCGGAAGGTAAACCCGATGTCGGGGATGCTCGTCCAGGTAAAAGGGTTTCACCATGCCGAACTCGGCGCCTTTCCCCTCGGTATCCACCTGATCGCTTCCCATGATGAATTCGCCGGCCGGGATCAAAACCATCCCGTCGGGGGTTGCCCGGTTTTTAGAACAGCCCGGAAGGACCGCCAGGCACGACAACAAAAGAAGGGGAAATTGCATGGTGATGCGGAAGATGGCGGAACGATGTCTCATCACGAGCGGCCGATTTCCATCGGTGCTAGAAATCAATGGAGTAAATAAAATTGGTGCCGAGAGGCAGAATCGAACTGCCGACACAAGGCTTTTCAGGCCTCTGCTCTACCGACTGAGCTATCTCGGCACGGTGGGTTAAAATAACAGAGGGTTATCCCGTTGTCAATTGCTTTCTCGATTTTTCGGCGGGTTAGGATCCGAACAGGCTGTCCGGACGGATTCGAACGGTCTTGAGAAAGGCCCGATCCGACTCGGTCGGCGCCGACTCCAGCGGCTCCGGCCGGTTCGAAAGCTCCTTCTTCAGAATGCGGGTCATGGAGGCCAGCATCAGATCGACCTGGTATCCCTTCTGTTCGATGTCCTGAATGGCCGATCGCAGTTCCGGACTTTGGATGAGTACCGCATTGATCAGCTGGGCCAGTTCCTGGATCAACTGTTTCAGTCTCTCCTGTTCGTGGGTATCCATGTTCTCAGTATAAGAGACAGTCTCTTTCCTTGTCAACAGAACTTTACTTTCCCACCGGCAATCGTTTATAATTTTCTTGTTCGTTACCATTCTAATTTTAACCAAGATCATCGAAGGAGAAACGGATGATGACAGGGTCCAGGCATAAGCAGTTTATCGTCGGGCATCGTTAATATTTCGACGACGCGCACGATCAAAGGGCCGTCCGGAGCCCCGATGACGCCGTTTTTTGAAGATCCCTTTTTTCGCCAGTTTTTCGGAGATGAATTCCAGCGGCAATTCGAGGTTCCAAAGGAACGCCGTGAACAGAGCCTCGGATCGGGTGTCATTGTGGATGCCAGCGGCCTGATCATCACCAATAATCATGTCGTCGAGAAGGCGGATGAAATCAAAGTGCTTCTGGGGGACAAGCGGGAGTTCAAGGGCAAGGTGGTCGGCACCGATCCGAAGACCGATATCGCGGTGGTCAAGATCGAGGCGAAGGGCCTTCCCACGATTCCGATGGGCGATTCCGACAAGTTGCAGGTCGGCGAATATGTTCTCGCGATCGGAAATCCCTTCGGCCTCAACCAGACCGTGACGATGGGAATCGTCAGCGCGGTCGGCCGGGCCAACGTCGGCATTGCGGAATATGAGGATTTCATCCAGACCGATGCCGCGATCAATCCCGGAAATTCGGGCGGCGCGCTCGTCAATGTCCGCGGCGAGCTGGTCGGGATCAACACGGCTATCGTTTCCCAGAGCGGGGGATATATGGGCGTCGGATTCGCCGTTCCAAGCAACATGGCCAAGTCCGTAATGGACAATCTGGTCAAGAGCGGCAAGGTGACGCGCGGCTGGCTGGGGGTCTCGATCCAGGAGGTGACGCCGGAACTGGCGAAACAGTTCGCGCTGACCGAGGCCCGGGGCACCGTCGTGACAGACGTGCTCGAAAACAGCCCGGCGGCCAGGGCCGGCCTCCAGCAGGGGGACGTGATCGTTTCGTATGACGGCAAGCCGGTCGAAAATCCGGGGAGTCTCCGCAACCACGTGGCCCAGACCGTCGTAGGGAAAAAAGTGAAGGTCGGTGCGATCCGGGATAAAAAAGAAAAAGAGTTCGAGGTGATGATCGTCGAACAGCCGAAGGATATCGGCCGCAAGGATGAAGAGGGATCGGCCGTCGCCCCGTACCCGGATGTCAGCACCGCGATGGCCGGCATCGAGGTGCGCGACCTGACCCCGGACCAGATCCGGCGGCTGGGCCTGGCGAAAGCGGACAAAGGGGTCGTGATCACCCGGATCGAGCCGGGGAGCACCGCGACGGAAGCCGGCCTACGGGAGGGCGACCTGATCGTGGAGCTGAACCGGCAGGCGGTCAAGTCGGTCAAGGACTATAACCGCCTGGCGGCCAAGATCGGCAAACAGGATACGGTCTTACTGCTGGTGAACCGACAGGGGAGAAATACCTATTTTGCGATCAAGCCGTAACGGCCGGTTCCCAAAAATTATTGACGGCGCAGAAATAAAAAAGTCCTCGAAGGAGGACTTTTTTATTTTGGAGCATCCCGGATGAAGGTCGGTATCACATTGAGCGGCGGCGCGGCCCGCTGCATCGCCCATCTCGGTGTTCTGGAGGTTTTTAAAAAGGCCGGGATACCGGTTCATCTCATTTCCGGCACAAGCGGGGGAGGACTGGTGGGGGCGCTCTACGCCTCCGGCCGGTATTCGCTCGAAGAACTGGTCCGGAGTGTGAGCGGGCTGAACTGGTGGCAGGTGACGCATCCGGTCATCTCGAGACGGGGTCTGCTCAGCAGCGATCGGATCCGGCGGTTTGTGCAGGAATGGATCGGGGAGATGACCTTCGATCAGACCACAATCCCGTTGGCGATCGTCGCAACCGATCTGCGCACCGGGGGCAAAGTGGTTCTCAAAGACGGCCCGATCGCACCGGCCGTCCAGGCCAGTTGCAGCCTGCCGGTCATTTTCAAACCGACATTCTATGGAGGCCGCCTGCTGATCGACGGCGGGTATGCGAGTCAACTCCCGGTCCGGGTCGCGAAGGAAGACATGGGTGCCGATTTTGTGGTCGCGGTGGATGTGAATTACGGCGGAATGGAAGGGGCCGGAACGCCCCGGAACATGGTCCAGATCGCGATCCAACTGGCCTCGCTTTGGGCGCGGAAAAATGCGGAGGAGGAGGCGCAACGGGCCGACGGCCTGGTGCGGGTGAATGTGGCCGGAATCGGATTGACCGATCTCCGTCAGGGACGGGAACTGCTGAAGCGGGGCCGGCTTGCCGCCCAGTCAGCGCTCCCCTGGCTGGAGAAGCGGTTGGCCGGCATCGCCTGACGGTCTTGAAGGTCCGCATCGGTTTGACGGACCCCGGTCAAGGTGTTATGATCATTAAAAGAAAACCAATATTCTCCGGCCGGTTATAAGGCCGGGAACAGAACGGAGGCCGTCATGGTCATACGTCTTATTTTCTTATTCTTATGCGGGTGGGTCGGTCTTTATCTTTTTTTTAACGGAATGGAAGCCAAGGAGTATTATGTCATCGGCATCGCGGGAGGGCTGCTGACCGCGGCCCTGGGTCTTCTGATCGAAAATGCGATCCGCCGCGTTCCGTTGGGGGTCATCTTGGGCGCGGCGGCCGGTCTCCTTTCCGGTATCCTGGCGGCCGGGATTATCGCCTTCACGGCCGGATTCCTGCTCCCCAACTTTCCGACCGTTCGCATCCCGATGCAGACCTTTCTGTTGCTGATCCTGGGTTATCTGGGAATCACGATCGGGATGAAGATCGGACGGGAATTCCAGTCGCGGGGGGTGACCGCTCTGGCCCGGACCACACCCGGGGAAGTGAGCCATAAAATCCTGGACACCAGCGTCATCATCGAAGGACGGATCGCGGACCTGTGTGAAACCGGTTTCCTGGAAGGGATCTTCGTCATTCCGCAGTTCATCCTTCAAGAACTTCAGCATATCGCCGACTCGTCCGATTCGTTGAAGCGGGCGCGGGGGCGGCGGGGGCTGGACATCCTTCATCGGATTCAAAAGATGGTGGACATCGACGTCCGGATCGTCGAAAATGATTTTCCCCATATCCGGAACGTGGATGCGAAGCTGGTCGCGCTGGGAAAAGAGATGGACGGCAAGATCATCACCAACGATCTGAATCTGAACAAGGTGGCCGAACTGCAGGGCGTCCGCGTACTGAACATCAACGAGCTGTGCAACGCGCTCAAGCCGGTTGTGCTTCCCGGGGAGGTTCTGCGCGTCTTCGTCCTGAAGGAAGGAAAAGAGTCGGGACAGGGCGTGGCCTATCTAGACGACGGGACGATGATCGTTGTTGACAACGCCAAAC
>JACQFA010000058.1 GCA_016200255.1 Nitrospirota bacterium
ACGAGAGGGTTTGACCGGCGTCGATCGCCACCTGAATTTCCTGCCCCGGAGGATTCCCGGCTGTGACGACCTGTGCCGTCGTCGGCACGGTGTCATGCGGCATCACCACCATCTCGCGGAAGCTGCCGTTGACGCCGTAGCCGATCGGGTCGGTTGAATGAATATCCGCGATCGGACCGCTCCGGATCGGAGCGCCGGTCTTCGGATCATGATAGGTCGCGCCGACGGGCTCGACGATCATCGCGCCGACCCCGCCGTGAGGCCAGGTCGTGGCGCCGAAGGCATGGTCGTGCCAGAACACGGTGCCGATATCGGCGTCAATCCACATCCGATACCGGACGTACTCGACCGAAGCGATCTCGTTTTTCTTATGATCGAATCGCAACGGCTCCGTAAAGGTGATGGTGTCCCCCTTGATATCCTTGATCCAGAGAACCTCGACGGTTTTCACCTGCTCCATGCTGATCATCAGATCGGTGCCGACATGGAACGGGGTCGCTCCCTCCACCATCTTGATCTGGATACTGTTCGAACCGGCTTTCGCATCGGCGTTCAGAACGGCATTCATCGGGGGCGGAAGCCCCTTATGAACCTTTTTCTCCAATTCGGTGAAGGGCCGAACCGACTGTTCGTAAGAGAAGCCGGTGATCACGCCGTCGGAGGCCTGGTTGTCGAACTGGATGAAATGCGGGTGGATGTTGATCTTCGACATCTGGAAGTTCGTGGTGTCGTTGTCCAGCCACTCGCTCTTCAAAATCACATCCACGCAGTCATAGACGCTCGAACGATAAACCAGCGGGATGGTCTTATCCCCGGCCGGATTGGCTTTGACTTCGGCCTCCTCCTCGTGCAGGACATACAAGGTCCCGTTCGGATCGATGACCGGCTTTTCCTTGCCAAGCCCCTTGGTCAACTGAATCGGTGTCTGGATAAAATGAATCGTGTACTGTTTTCTGCCTGCGTTTTCCGGACAGAGACTCCATCGCCCCTGTTCTCCCGGCTTGGCCGGCTGGTTCGTTTCCTCGCCCGCGGCGCCCTTGCTGCCGGGATCAGTGGCCAAGGCCCCGTTGTTTTTGTCCATATGGATCGGCTCCAACCACGGCGCCGGCCCGTGATGGCGGGCAAACGGCACCCGCTTCCCGAGATGCGGCTTGAAATGCGGCCAGGCCAGTTTTCCGGTCTTCTCATCAAACAGGAGCGGCGGCCGCTTGCCGGGCATGGGCGATTTATACTTCGGCCAGGGAAACGCGCCCGTCACCTCCGGCTCGCCCATCGCCTTGTCGCCTTCCCAGGCCCAGTCGAAGACCGTCGCATCATAGGCTTCGATCTGGCCTTTCTCGTCTGCCGTATGGCCCGGTTGACCGGCCGGCGGTAGCATCATCTTCACCCAGTCCTTGATCGAGATATCCGGAATCGCTTTCGACCAGTCGGTCTTGTTATCCGTGATATTCCACTTCTTGTCGTACCAGTCCATCGTCCGATTGACGAGCTTGTCCGAGGTCACGGCCGGCTTGATCCGGCCCTTCCGGTCCGGAAGCTCCTGCAGCGGCGGCATGATGTCGGTGCTGCCGAACGGATAATTCCCGATTTGAAGCGTGTTATAAACGCGCCAATAACCCCACATGCCCGCAACGTAATGGTGCGCGACGTGACAATGGAACAGGAAATCGCCCGCCAGCTGCTGGCAGAGACCGGAACCGCACTCGGTCTGAAGATCCAAAACTTCCGAAGGACCGATCACCTGAACGTCCACGCGGTCGGAGGTCGTACGGACCTCGGGATATTTCACCGGACCGTTTCCAGCCGCGGTTAGAAGGAACGATTCCTTTCCATCGGCCTTCGGTTGACGCAGCCAGCGAATCGTTCCGCCGTGGGGATGATGCGAATGGAAGACTTCGCCGCCGCCATGGACCAGACGGAACTTGGCCGGGTCGCCCATGTACGACCGCGGAATCGTCGTCGGGGCGTCGCCGAAGGTGTAGGCGCTGTACGACAGCGATTCATCTTCGATATGGAAATATTTTTCCTGAAGAGCCAGGTTGTTCACTCCGAACGGCTCGCTGCGATAATTGATCGCACGCGCCGATGGACGGTAGGCATCCGTGTTGGGGTCCCGCTGCGGAATCATCTCGCCGTTCCGGTTCAACGGCCGGAAGGACTCATCTCCGATCTCATGATAGATGATCACGAATTCCCGGAAGTCCGGACCTTTCGGACTGTCAATCATCACTTCCCAGCCGCTCTTGGTCTCTTTACCGGTAATCGGATCCAAATAGCGCGACCCCATCGGCTCGACAATGAAGGTCCCGATCATCCCGAGGCTGGACATCTCGCGGCCGACGTGGCTGTGAAAGGTATGTCCGCCCTCCTGCTCGTCCGGCCGGATGTACCACTCGAAGGTCTGGCTCTTTCCGGGTTTGACGACGGAGTCGGGGTTTGCCATCGTGGAGGCCTGGCCGGTGGTCTTCACAATCATGCTGGAGCCGTGGATATGGAGGCTGACCTCGTCATCCTTCATCTGATTCCGAAGGGTGATCACTACACAATCCCCCTGGCTTCCACGGATATTCAACGGCTGAATGATGTCGGTCTGAAGGCCGGTCGAGACGGCACCGGGATCATACCCCGCTTTCTTGCGGGCTTCCGTATTGGCCTTCTCCTCCGCGCGGGCCTTTTCGATATTCTCGGTTAGAACGTACATGTATCCGGGGAAATAATCCAGCCACTGGTTGATGGTCACTTCAATATTAATGGCGGAGATGTCATACTCTTTCAACGGTGCGCCGGCAGGACAGTGGCCGCCTGATGAGATGCTCTCGCTGGCGCCGCTTGGACCCAGGAAAAAGCTCCGGTCCATCTGCTGCATCGTCCCCATGTCACTGAAAGGTCCGGTGTTCCCGGTGTGCGATGAATGGTCTTTTGTTCCTTTGCTGATCTCGTCCATCAGCTTTTGCATCGCGGCTTCGACCTGATCAGTATGGCCGGCGTGGCCTTCCTGCACATCTTCCCGTGCAAGCTGGTCTTTATACTTCTCCTGCCACGCAGGCGATGTCGCGTTCTGTGAATCCGGAGCCGCCGGAAGCGCGTGACCCATTTCTTCGCTGAGGGCCGAGCCCTTTGTAGAAATAATCAGCAGAAGAGCCAACAGTCCATTAAAAAAAATAACACTTCTCGTTGTCATGGCACTATCTCCCCCTTATGAGTTTTAAATCATCAAAGCTTAAATCAACTGTTCCATTTTTTTACTTTATTATTATTATTAACAGAGGGTTTTAGAGATTCGGGAATCCGAAACGGCGAGGCGATAAGGGTTCTTCCTGGACTGCGATAAGAATGATACGGGCGCATTCTTCCTCTATGAAGATAAAGGCCTCAGTAATCGAAGATAAAGGCCTCAGTAATCGAAGATAAAGGCCTCAGTAATCGAAGATAAAGGCCTCAGTAATCCTTCCGAGCTAACCAACCGAGCTAACCAACCGGATGAAAGCAGTGGTTTACACCCAAAAGAAAATCTTGTCAAGTGGAAAGTATGATTGGAGAGGTCTTAGAAGATCAGGACCCGATCTTTGCCGTCGCCCGGCTGCTTTTTACCCTGGGCAGATCATCGGTCATGATGTAAGAATCCGCGGCGATTTCAAGAGTCTGGTGAGGTTCAATGTATCGATTGCTCACATTCCGGGCCACGGGAATACCCCCGGCGTCCAGAAGATCATAATAGACATAAACCCTTTTTTTTGCATCGGAATTGTTTCGGACAACCGCTTTCCAGATGAATTTGGTCTTGCCGATCCGCTCCCACACAACGTCGGGGCGCCATTCATGCGATAGAATTTCGACGACCGGAGGGGACGGATCCAGTGCCGCGACCGGGGAGACCCCGCCGAAAAAACTCATCACAATTACAAACAGCAGGACAGCAAATCCCCGATTCATTTCTGCGGTTCCTCTTCAATCTTTTCGTTCCCCATCCCAAACGGCCGCTTGCGCTCTTTGGGTGTGGCCAGTTGCCGGTAGAGATTCTGGAACTGCTCGGTCGAAAGCGCCGGATCGGTCAAGCGGGTCAAATCCTCCGGGGTAATCGGAATCCAGGCCAGCTCGGCGATATCGGTCGATCCGATCTTGATCCAGTGGTGCGGAAGAATGTCCTGGCGGATGACGCGGTCCAGCTTTCCGTAATCGGCGACCGCCTCGTGGATCGCACGGCGGGCATCCTCGGCGGTGACGCATTTGCCGATGCCAATGTTGGTGGGCGGATCCAGAAAGGGATAAATCCGCACACGGACCTTGACCGTCTTGGAATCGGCCGTCAGAGCCTGTTTAACCTCCTCCGACCGTGCCTTCCATTTTTGAGACAACACGATCTCGATCGTGGTCGGTTGATCCCGGTTCTCTTTGGCATTACAGTCGTAATCCACCCCGGCCGGAAGTGCAGCCGTCCGGTTCAAGACCAGCAGGAAGGAAAGGACGGTCACTATCATCCATAAAACTTTGCGGCGGTTATTTTCCACGGGAGGTTGGTTCCTTTGATTTTAAACGGTCCAGGTATTTCCGGGCCTGCGCATTGGCTGGATCGAGTTCCAGTGTTCGTTGAAAGGCCTGAATGGCCAGATTCCTCAGCTGGTTCTTGTCGTCGGAATCTGCGAGAGACGCGGCCAGCATGATCTGGGCCTCGCCGAGGGCGAAAAAAACCTCCGGCGAACTTTGCCGGACCTGCGACAGCGTGGAATACTCGCGGACGGCCTCGTCGTATTGTTCCGTTCGATAATAGGCCCGCGCCAGCCGCTCGCGCGCCTGGGATTCGTTGGGGTCCTGATCGAGAAGCGTCTGCCACTCTTTCATCGCCTTCGAAAGCTCCCCCTTCCTCTCGTAGATCAGACTCAAGTTATACCGCGCTTCGGTGAGCGAGGGATCGGACTTCAAGGCCTCTTCGTATTCCTTCCCGGCCTTGAGATCGTCTTTTCGATGATAGTAGATCGTTCCCAGCCCGGCATGAACCGCCGCGACATGCGGCACCAACCGGTTCGCCTGGAGATAAGCCTTCAACGCTTCCGGATCCTTTCCCATTCGGAGATAGACATGACCCAGCGAGATCACGGCATGCTCATCCTTCGGCGCAAGGCGGGCGGCCTCTCGAAATTCAAGAGCGGCATTCTCCATCGACTGGCTCTCAAGATAGAACCGGCCCAGCCAGTAATGCGTCACGGCGCTCTTCGGGTGTTCCTTCAACAGCTCTTTATAGAACTGGACGGCCTGAAGGCCGCGCCGCAGTGCGATGTAGGTCAGGAACAGCGCCTGATGGTATTTATGACTTTCCAGGTCCGATTGGACGGCCTGGGTGAATTTCCCCAGCGCGTCATCGTAACGCCGAAGCTTGTTGAGATCCATTCCCTCGTCAAAATACGACTTGGCCGCCTCCTCGGACGTCGCGGCCGGCGCGATCGGAGATAAAAACAGTAGCAACGTCAGGACACAGATTCCCCGGAGCAACCTCTTCAAGTTCATCGATGCAAATTCCATCATCAGGTGATTCATATTATCAAGAATGTTCATACTATCACCGGAGGAGGGAAAAGACAACCGAAGATCTGGCAGAAGGATTGACGCGCCTGGGAAACGGACGCCGAGAAGATGACCGTCTCATAAATCTTCATAGTATTAAATCTTCATAGTATTAGAAGCATCGCGTTCGAAACGGGGACCTCCACATTCGCCGGAACCGCGTCAGCGCTGAATCCTAAACTGTTCCTGTGTTTCATAGTTCGGGCGTATCACGGTACCGGCATCAAACGCAAAACTGAGCGAAACGGTTTGATGACCCGAAACCGTGATCTCCTGTTCGATCGGTTTGAAGTGAGGACGCCAGGCGATCACCTCGTACTCTCCCGGCGGCAACTCGTCGATCGTGAATTTCCCGTCGCCGTCCGTGAGAGCATAGTACGGGTTGTCCACGACATAACCCCAGGTCTGCATGAACTCATGCATTCCGCAGATCATCTGGTAAATCTTTTTGTTCTTTCCAAACTTAAAAGGAAACGTCTTGATAGAATGCGGCATGTTGGGCTCGGTGAGGAGCAGATTTCCCTTTTCACTCTGATAGAGCTGCGCGTTGTGAACGATCGGATCCTCGTTATTCATTGAGAATGTGCCATGGTTTTGTACAATGCTCACGAACGGCAGAAATTGACAATCGCGTGCCACGAGATTTGTAATAACCGGCTTAAAGGACCTCCCTTTCTTAACACCCAACACGGCAACCACAACATCCTTCATGCCCCTGTCGGATCCGATCGAAAACTCGCTGATACGGACGTTGCCCTGACCGTCCGAAATCGCCTTGTTCTTTTCGCAGTAGGGTCCGAAGGGATAGAGTGCCAGCGGGAAGATACGCGGCTCCGGAACAGGACCGTCCAAGATCACCTTGCCCGTAAGGGTCCCGCCGTCCGTCACCATGGCCTCTTCGTAAGCAAAAACGACAGAACCGCCATAAGCCCCCGCCATGCCCAGGAAGACCAGTCCGATGCTGATAGCATCAAAGGTCTTCATCGCATTATGTTTCATGATCTCCTCCTCATTCTCAGATGGGCCATCGGGAACCCAAACTGATTCTCTCCCTATTGTTGAACAGCAAGATGGGCCCGGCGGTTTTTCTGATAGCAGGTCTCGTTGCGTTCTGTGCAGACCGGGCGCTCCTCGCCATAGCTGATGGTGGACAACCGGATCTTCTCCACCCCAAGGGTCATTAGAAACCGCTTGGCAGCCTGCGCCCGGCGCTCACCCAATGCCAGGTTGTACTCGTTGGTTCCCCGCTCATCACAATGGCCTTCGATCTTCACCCTGACCTTCGGGTTGTCTTTTAACCAGCGCGCATCGTTCTCCAGGGCGGCGCGGGCTTCGTCCCGGATCGTGTACTTGTCGAAATCAAAATAGGCATCCGTCAGGCGCTGCGAGGGCATCTCGGCCTCCTTGACCACCGGCGTCTCTTCGACTTTCGGGGCGGGCGGCGGCGTTGGTTCGGGTTGCACCGTCTGGGCCGGCGGGGTTACCTTCTCTTCATGGACCGTAGCCACTTCCTTGGTTGTTTCGACCTTCTTCGGACAAGCCGACAACAACAAAGCGATCCCGATTCCGCCGACCAGTATGAGATTGCCGTGATTTAGACGCCGCATGATTACCCCCTTCCGTGGTTGGATGCCTACATCGACTTCAGATTAAAACTCGCGTGCAGCCCGTGCTATTCCTCGCTAAAGAAAAACGTTGCCTTCGTGTCCTGAATTTCCATCAATCGAACCACTTTTTCCAAAGACGACCAGATGACCTGGACCTCCTTAGGAGAAAGACTTTCAAGCCCGTGAAGCAATCGTCCCTGTGCAGCTTCCGGCCCTCTCTGAACCAACTTTTTTCCCGCCTTCGTAAGACTGATCTTAACCACACGGCGATCCGAAACTCCCCGCGTCCGTTCGAGATACCCCTTCTCTTCGAGACGGTCCACAACTCCCGAAACAGTACTCATGTGGAGGTACATCGTTCGACTCAATTCCCCCATCGAAAGCTGTCCCTCCACGTAAACGGTCCGAAGCGCCCAAAGCTGAGGACCGGTGACTCCGAATTCTTTTAAAACCTCTTCCGAATATTGCTGGATAGCCTTGAAGATCCTCCGCAGAGAATGCATGATTTCGGCAATCGTTTTTTTCTTGTTCATCGAAGAGGACATGGCCAAACCTTTCAAGACCAAACCTTTAATGCTTTGCATACAAATATTTTGTGTACAAATTATTTGAATTCTACAGGACATCCTCGAATTTGTCAACAATTAATCACGATCCGCGTAAATTTTCAGGGTAGCTGAAGTTCGATGGTAGGAGGGGACAGATGAAGCAGGTCCAGAGCCGTCTCAAGCCGGTAGTTCGTTTGAAGATCATGCAGCGGGATCTTCGCCTCGGCGGAATCGAATTCGAAATTCAGTTCGGCCTTGCCGTTCGCCGAAACCGTAATCCGCTGCGACTTCACCTTCATATGCGGATGCCAGGCGACCACATCATACGTACCGGGAGGGAGATCCGGAATCGAAAAGTTTCCATCCGGTCCGGTCACGGCAAAATAGGGATTCCCCACCGCCATGCCCCACGACTGCATGAAGTCGTGCACCCCGCACTGGGTCCGGAAGATATAATGATTTTTTCGCAGAACAATCTCTTTCGAAGCGGTGCTCTCCGGAAGCATCGGCTTGTTGAACATCTCAAAGGTGTAAGAATCTTCGATGGTGTAACCCTGGATATCATGCACCACCGAATCTTTATTCACAATCGAGAACGGGTGGTGGTTTCGAACGGGCGTAACAAAGGGTCCAATCCGACAGTTTTCGAGCCGGATCTCCGGAGTGTAATTAAAGGGCTTCCCTTTTTCGACCCCCACGACGGCCACCACCACGTCCTGGAATCCTCCGTCGCCAGAGGCATGAAACTCTTTGAGCAGCCGGTTTCCCTTTCCGTCCGAAATCCGGGTGCAGAAATCGATGTTCGGAGAAAAAACCATATGGAAGATCCGGCTCGGAGGCGGCGTTCCCTTGAGGGAAACTCTTCCCAACACGGTTCCACCCGAGGTTACGGCGGCCTCCTCATATCCCCAACCGACCGAATAATCACAGAGGAATATAACAGACAGAAAACCGGCGGCGATCATCCGGCGCTTTAATGATCCCGACATCATGCGTCCGCCGTTATTTACAATAAGGAGCTTCGCACTCTTCCAGATGTTCATGGGGATGCGCCTCCGGCCCGATCCGGAATTTTTCCTGCCGCTCATATTCCGGCCGAACGACCCGGCTGGAATCAAACTCAAAATTGATCGCAACGCTCCCGTTCGCCGGAACCGTCACCTCCTGCTCGATCGGCTTTAGATGCGGATGCCACGCCGTCACTTCATAGGTCCCCGGAGGCAAGCGGTCGATTGCAAACAGGCCGTCCCGTTTTGTCTTGGCATAATACGGATTGTCCACCACAAACCCCCAGCTCTGCATGAACTCATGTATCCCGCAGATCATCTGGGAAATCCGCTTGCCCGGCTCGAAATTCAATATCCCGCCCCTCGGCTCGCTGGAAACCGGCAGCGGAAAATTTAATATGATATTCCCTTTTTCGTTTTGGAAAAATTGGCCATTATGGACGATCGGATCTTTATTGACGACCGAGATCGGCTGGTGGTTCTCCAGAACCATGACCAACGGGTGCGCATGATGCAGCTTCCCTTCCTCATTCACCGTAAACTGCTCGTTCACCGGAACATCGGCCGGATGAAACATGCAGTCCACCGCGACCAACTCTTCTTTGATATGGGGAAACGGCTTTCCTTTCTTGACCTGCTGAACCGCCACGATCGTGTCCTGCATCCCGCCGTCCGGCGACACATTAAATTCCTCCAGCCGGATCATGCCGTGACCGTCCGAAACCTTTTTGCAGAACACCCCGAATGGATATTGCACCACTGGAAAGACCCTTGGCTCCGGAACCGAACCGTTTAATGTCACCTTCCCGGTGATCGTCCCGCCGTCGCTCACCGCCGCCTCTTCATAACCCGAGGCCGCAGCAATCTCCGAAAGTCCGGCCATCCCCAGAAAGATCACCCCCGCCATCAAGACCCGTCGATAGAACATCTTCTCTCCTTTTTTCAAGCAAACAAGAGGGGGCAGGGGGATTCAATAGACCCCTGCCCCCTCATTTTTACACAACCCAAGGTTCTCTTACTTGGTCTTCTCCAGCATGGATAGCGGCCCCGGAGCTTTCTCTTCAACCCCGGACAGCTTCTCCGGCGCGTTTTCCGGCTGTACCTCGGCCGTCCGGCCTCCCGCCTCGCCGCTGTTCAACGGAAGAATACGACGATCCCCGATCGGAAGAACCCGCAGATACCCCCATTCACCGGCCTGCGTATAGGGCATCCGGTGGTCCTGCCAGAGATAATCTCCGACAAGATGGAATGGTCCGCCGGCGCCTTCCTTCAGGAAGACATCGAGGTTTTCGGAGGAACCGAACTCTTCCGAACTGAGCATATCCGCCCCTTCCATATCGGGCTTGAGCGGCCATTCATGGCCTTCCAGACTGAAGATCTGGTTCTGCTCATTGAATGCTCCGAAGACATGGATCCGTACCGGATCCCCGGCATGCGCCATAATCGTCGGCGTCACCGGCTCCGACTCTCCCGTCACGCAGGCCGTGAACATGTTGCCCATTTCACAGCCCTTCTCCTCCCGGAAGGACCACGGCTCGGACCGGTAATTCACACCCGTCAATCCCGCAATCTGCTGGATGTAGGGCATGAAAGCCGTCCCGATGATGTTGTCCTCATCCTGGAAGAAGAGCGAGGCATCCCGGAAATCGGAACGGGTCGCATTTTCCGGCAATGACCGGTCCACGATCACATCCGCTTCCCAGGCATTCTTCAGCGTCACATCCTCGCCCGTCTTCGAATCCCGGTATTTCGATCCTTTCGGACCGACGATGATCGCGCCGAACAGTCCGTCTCTCACGTTGTTGATGAAATTACCCCAGTCCCACACGATCGCCGCCGTCTCTCCGTACTGCGGAGGTGCGTAGTAGGTGTAGGTCCGGCTCTGGCCGGGGCCCACGGTCTGATCGCCGGGGTTGTTACCGACATTCATCCCCTGTGAATCCTTGGGATCGAACGCCAGCATGTCCGCGCTGAATGACGCACGGCTGGCCTTCATCTCGTTCTTCAAGTTCACCTTGATACAATCCCCCACATTTACATGCAGGGTCAACGGCATCGGCGAAAATCCGCCATCCGCCACCTTCGATTTCTCCCCTTCGAGCATATAGATCTTGCCCTTGGGATTAGAGATCTGCAATTTACGGTCGAAATCCACATCCAGGTAGTCTCCCGCCTTCGGGTTGAATCTCAAGGCCCGATCGGCCGCGATCACGTTGAATGTCTTCACCGGCGCATCCGCCGGGCAAACGTTTTTCGCCGATGCCGGGATCTCATCCCGACCCGGCAGCTTCTTCAGATCCGGCACTTCCTTATCCAGCACACGGAAGATCCCCCAGCTCCCTTCCGAAAAATGGGAGGGACGGCCGTCAAAGTGGAGATAATCCCCGGCCATCTGTTGAGGCCCTCCGGCCTTGGTCACGAGATCATACCGTTCCGCGATCCCGACATGGTACGCATTCCGGAAATCGGAATGCTCGGCATACCGCTCCGTCCGGAAGGCATGTCCGGAGAGATGCCAGGTATGGCTCTCGTTCATCATCACATGCAACAGACGGAAGACCACCGTGTCGCCCACATAGGCCCGCAACAGCGGTGTCCCCGGATCCTGCCCATGGACCCTGGTCGAAAAAACCAGGGACGGATCCGGATTCATCTTAAGCCGCTTTGCGATCGACTCGGCCCTGAAGAAGAAACCGCCGCCGGTCGTGTGAGTCCCGCCGTTGAGCATCGGAACCGAGACCAGATCCAGATCGTACGGCATCTGGAAGAACAGCGCCTGACCGGCATCGATCGCCGCCTTGACCGTCTGGCCCGGAGGATTCCCGGCCGTGACGACCTGTGCGGTATACGGCACCGTGTCATGAAGGTACTGAACCATCTCCCGGAAGCTGCCGTTCACGCCATAGCCGACCGGTTCGGTGGTATGAATGTCGGCGATCGGACCGCTCCGGATTTCCTTGCCGGTTTTCGGATCATGATAGGTCGAACCGTACGGCTCGACGATGTTGCCGCCCACCGCCCCGTGCGGCCAGGTGGTGCCGCCCAAGGCATGGTCATGCCAGAAGACGGTCCCCAGATCGACGTCCACCCAGTAGCGGTACCGGACAAACTCGACCGAGGCGATCTCGCCCTTCTTATGCTCATGCTTCAACGGCTCGCCGAAGATGAGCGTATCCCCCTTGACCTCCTTGATCCAGCGCACCTCGGAGGTATTCACCTGGTGCATCCCGATCATAATGTCGGTGCCGACATGATACTTCGTCGCGCCTTCCGCCATCTGGATCTTGATCGAGGTCGCGCC
>JACQFA010000002.1 GCA_016200255.1 Nitrospirota bacterium
CCAATTTCTCAGAAGCTTCGATACGCCATCCTAAAGCGAGATCGCGAGCAGTGCGTGAAGCGTGGTGCCAGCCCAAAGAAGAACTCCGAAGTAACACTGGAGGTTGACCATATCATTCCGGTCGCCGAAGGCGGTACCAACGATCCGAAAAATCTTCAGACGCTCTGTTGGTCATGCAATCAGGGCAAAACAGATGCGCCGAACTGAGTGTCACCTAACCCGGCGCTGAGCACGGACGCGCAGAAAACGCGCGCCGGTTAGCTTTTCGTTGGGCAGCGAAATGAAATGGATCAAGACGAAGCAGCGACGTATGAGCGAGCCAGACGCCTAGCTAATCTAGCTGTATGGACAGTTGATTTGCAGCGCCGTCGCCTTAATTCAAATGAGCCCGAAGATGAAAAGTTTGTTCTTCGAAAATGGGCCGACTTTCACTTTCTTGTCGTTGCTCTGACGAGATTACGGAGGGCGGCAGTGCTTGCAGCAAAAGTAAGATCCATCGAATCAAAGATAAAGTTTGCCTTACGTGAGTTCGATGCTGCCTTACCAAATCTAAAGAAAATGCGAGATGTTGCTGAACATATCGATGAGTATGCTGTTGATAGCGGGAAAGATAAGCGCATAAGCAGGAAGAGTCTTGAGGTTGGCTTGATCGATGGTGAGACTTGGCACTGGCTCGGATTCAAAATTGATACCAGTAAAGCCATAAGAGCAAGTACCCAGTTATTTAAGGCTATCAAGGAAAGCCCCTCACTACTAAAAAAGGGAGCCCAACAAGGCGCTGCAGCGGACGCCGACAAACGGTGCCGCTGAGCTCCGGCGTTACGTTGTAGGCGGCTACCTCACGACTCCGGGCCAAAAACCGGAAGAGGTCTGGCGGATGATCGAGGATATGGGGTTTGAGGTGGAGGAAGTCAAACCGGCCGTCCGGCCATGAGCCGTTATCCGGTCAGAATCCTGTCCGCCGAGTCGACCACTTAAACCCGAACAGCCCGTGTTGAGATGATGATGAGCACAAACCGACGGTGATTCCATGGCCTACTTTTTAGAAGAAGTCTTTGTCAGCGAGGTTCTGGAGAAACCGGTCCTGGATGCCGCCGGACAGGAGATTGGTCGCGTCAAGGACTTCATCGTCTCGCCGGCCGAGATCTTCCCGAAGGTCTCCTCCATCGTCGTCAAGGGTCGTCAAGGCCCGGTCATTATTCCCTGGGAACAGGTGGCTTTTTTCAACAAAAAGTTTTTATCGCTCAATGTCCCTTTGAAGGAAATCAAAGCGGATGAAGTCCATGAGACCGATATTTTGATCTCCCGGGATATTCTGGATAAACAGATTGTGGATGTGAGCGGGGCCAAGGTGGTTCGGGTGAACGACCTGAAGCTTGGCAACGTCAGGGGCTATTTCGGTCTGCTCGCGGCCGACGTCGGCGTTCGCGGCCTGATCCGGAGACTGCTCGGCAGCCGGATCAAAGATCACCTCGGACGCATCATTCACCAGCGCCTGCCGCATCAGTTGATCGGTTGGAATTATCTGGCGCCGTTAAAACCGAAAGTCACCCGGCTGACCTTGAGTGTTCCGCGGAGAATGCTGAATAAGATGCATCCGGCCGATCTGGCGGCCGTGATCGGTCAGATGCCGGTCCGGGATCGCATCGAGTTCTACGGGGCGCTGGATCTCGCGGCGGCGGCCGAGGTCCTGCATGAACTCGAGCCGACGGTCCAGGTGGAGGTCCTCACCCGCATTGACCCGGAACAGGCCGTCGACATTCTGGAACTCATGCCCCCCGATGAAGCGGCCGACGTCCTGGGCGATCTGCCGCCCCCCAAGGCCCAGAAGTTGATGGCGCTCATGAAGCGGGAAGAAGCGGAAGAGGTGAAGGACCTCCTCGCCCATACCGAGGACACGGCCGGGGGGCTCATGACGACCGAATTTCTCACGTTTTCGCCGGATCTCACGGCCGAGGAAACTATCGAGGTCATCCGGCGACAGTCGGCGGAGGTGGAGGCGATCTACTATGTGTACGTGGTGGACCCGGTCGGCCGTCCCAGCGGGGTTCTGTCGCTCCGCGAGCTCATCATGGCGCCGCCCGAGACGCGCCTTTCCGAGATCATGAATACCCGCGTCAAGACCGTCACGCCCGAAACCGATCAGATGCAGGTCGCCGCGCTCATGTCCAAGTACAACCTGCTCGCGATCCCGGTGGTGGGTCGGGACCAGACGATGCTGGGCGTCATCACCATCGATGATATCATGGACCTTCTCGTCCCGCCGGCTTCAAAGACCAAGCACCGTCGGCTCAAATAAGGCGCGCATGTCGTTTCTCACTCGCACTAAGGCCCGGCTGATCATTTTTCTGGCGGTATTGGGTCCGGGAATGATTACGGCCAACGTGGACAACGACGCCGGCGGCATCACGACATATTCCATCGCGGGAGCGGACTTCGGTTATTCGCTCCTGTGGACGCTGATCCCGATCACGATCGCGCTGATCGTCGTTCAGGAGATGGTCGCCCGCATGGGGGTGGTGACCGGAAAGGGTTTGGCCGATCTGATCCGGGAGAATTACGGCGTGAGGGTGACCTTCAACCTGATGATCGCGCTCCTGCTCACGGATCTCGGAAATACCACGGCAGAATTTGCCGGATGGGCGGCCAGCATGGAGATGTTCGGAGTCAGCAAATACCTCTCCGTCCCGATCGGGGCCGGATTCGTCTGGTGGCTGGTGGTCAAGGGGACCTATCGTTTTGTCGAAAAAATCTTTCTCTTTGCCTGTCTGATCTATTTCACCTATATCATTTCCGGTTTCATGGCCCATCCGCCGTGGGGCGAGATCATCCGGCAGACGGTCGTCCCCACGTTCAGCTTTGAGCCGACCTATCTCACGATGCTGATCGGGTTGGTCGGAACGACGATCGCGCCCTGGATGCAATTCTATCTTCAATCGGCCGTGGTGGATAAGGGCATCAAGGTCGAGCAATACCAGGCGGCTCGGTGGGACGTGATCATCGGCTGTATCCTGACCGACGTGGTGGCATTTTTTATCATCGTGACCTGCGCGGCGACCTTGTTTAAAGAAGGCGTTCACATCGACACGGCGGCGGATGCCGCCCGCGCCTTATCGCCGATGGCCGGAAAGTATGCCGCCGCCCTGTTTGCAATCGGACTGGCCAATGCCTCGCTCTTTGCCGCCTCGATCCTGCCCCTGGCCACGGCGTACTTCATCTGCGAGGGATTCGGATGGGAGACCGGTGTGGATAAGACGTTTCGCGAGGCCCCGCAGTTTTTCTGGTTTTATACCGCACTGGTGGTGATCGGGGCGCTTCTCATCCTGCTTCCGAATGTCCATCTCGTTTTTATCATGTTCATTTCCCAGGTAATCAACGGGCTGATGCTTCCCTTTGTCCTGATCTTCATGCTTCTGCTGATCAACAGGAAGGAACTGATGGGCGACTATGTCAACTCCCGGCTGTTCAACGGCATTGCCTGGACGACCACGGGGATCATGATCGCCCTGACCCTGATGCTGGTCCTCTCGATCGTTTCCCCGCCGCTCTTCCGTCTCATTACGAGTTATCTGTAGGGCCCCCGCGCCTTATGCCCCTCTTGCTTTTCGGGTTCCCATCCGTTTATAGTAAAACGCAGTGGTCAACAACGAACAACGGAATTTGGAAAAATGAAGGCGCGCTATCTTGGACATATCGTATTCTACGTGAAAAATCTCGAACGGTCGCTGGCGTTTTATCGCGACCTTTTGGGATTCCGCGAAGTCGGCCGGATTTTTGGGGGCAAGGCGGTCGCGCTGACGTCCGGACGAACCCACCACGAATTTCTGTTCATCGAGGTCGGCGATGCGCCGGGACCGCCGACCGGACATCGGATCGGGCTTTATCACATCGGGATCAAGATCGGGGATTCGCTGGATGAGTTGCGTGCGGCCGTGAAGGAGCTGGAGAAGGCCGGCCTGACGATCACCGGCGCAAGCGATCATACCGTCAGCCAGAGTCTTTATCTGCTTGACCCGGATGGCAACGAGGTCGAGCTCTACGTCGATGCCGACCCGTCCATCTGGGAAAAGAATCCCGCCGCCGTGCTTTCGCCCATCAAGCCGCTGAGACTTTAGCGCCTAACGATTACAATCAAAGCAACAACACGTTTGCCGTCGGCTCCAGCGATCTGTCGGGCATTATTTCTTCAAATCCGTATCATCAAGATGAAAGTGATGAAGCATCCGATGCAGGATGGGTGAGAGGACGAGTCCCATGACGGCAATAAACATAAGCCCGCTAAAAAGCGCATATCCTGACGCAAAAACTTTTGCGCTTCTCGACGTCAGCGGATCGACAGGACCCATTCCCCCGAGTATCATGGAGGCATTCAGAAGCGCATCAATCCAACCCAGTCCGGCGATCCAATGGTAGCCGGCCACCCCGATGAACAAAGCCCCAAAGACCAGAATGCCGGACAGTGTAAAACAGAGCAGGACTCTTCTTTGGAAGACTGAGATGGGAGCGAGTTTTTCATGCTTCCGCTCAAACATGTTGATCTCGTATATTATGATACCCAAGACCCCAAGCCGCGCCGCCGCGTTGCGCTCACCGCGGGCGTCGCCGGCCCGAGGCTAAGGAAAAAGTCGAAAGGAGGGATAATTAATAACGCCGACCGCCGCCGGATCCTCCTCGTCCTCCTCCGCCCCCTCGTTCTTCGCGTGGACGGGCTTCATTGACGTTGATCGCCTTGCCTTTCAGATCTTTCCCATTCGTGCCCTCGATCGCCGCCTGGGCTTCCGAAGCGGTGGGCATCTCCACAAACCCGAAACCCCTTGATGCTCCCGTAAACTTGTCCTTGATCACCGTGGCCGATTCGACTTTCCCGAACGCCGCGAAGGCTTGACGCAAATCATCATCCGTGACCTCGTGGGACAGATTTCCCGCAAAAATTTTCATTCGATGCTCCTTTCCTATCCATGTGTGGTTAATGACGACCAGCGCCGAGCCGCCGAGACAGCGACTCGACCCCATGGCCATGGCGGACGTTTCTCCGATGGGGTGACTATAAAGCAAACCGCTTAATCAGTCAATCCGTCCCCGGCCGGGTCGGGTACGGAATCAGTACGGTTGATCCGGTCGTTTTCCGGGCTTCGAGATCGGCATGCGCCTTTGAGGCGTCCTGAAGCGGATAGGTCCGGCCGATCTCGATCTTCATGCCGTCGTGAAGCACCGCGTCGAACAGCGCCGAGGCGCTTGCCAGAAGATCTTCGCGCTTCGCGGTGTAATGCATCGGGGTCGGGCGGGTCAGGAACAACGACCCCTTGGTTGAAAGGATCGTAATGTCCAGCGGCGGGACCATCCCGGACGACTGGCCAAAACTGACCAGCAGGCCCCGGGGTCTCAGACAATCAAGCGAGCGCAAGAAGGTGTCCTTGCCGACCGAGTCGTATACGACCGGGACGCCCTCGCCGTGCGTGATCTCGCGGACGCGCGCGACAAAATCCTCCTCGCCCGTCACGATCACATGATCACAGTCATGCGCCGCCGCGAGCGCCGCCTTCTTCCGACTACCGACCGTGCCGATCACGGTTGCGCCGAGCCGTTTCGCCCACTGGCAGGCGATCATCCCCACGCCGCCGGCCGCGGCATGAAATAAAATCGTGTCTCCGGGCTTGACGGAAAAAGTCCGGCGGAGAAGATACTCGGCCGTCATGCCCTTTAACATCATCGCGGCGGCCTGTGGGTCCGAGATGCCGTCCGGAAGTTTCACGAGGCGGTGTGCGGGCATCACCCGCGCCTCGCTGTAGGCGCCCGTCGGTCCGCCGGCATAGGCCACACGATCACCCGCCGCCACCTCGGTCACGCCGGGTCCGACCGCCTCGACCCGACCGGCCGCCTCCGATCCGATCCCGGACGGAAGCGACGGGAGGGGATAGAGCCCGCGGCGGTGGTAGACATCGATGAAGTTCAGGCCGATCGCGGTCTGACGCACAAGTGCTTCACCCGGACCGGGTGCGGTCAGGGAAATCTCCTTCCATTGAAGGACCTCCGGCCCGCCATATTGATCGATCATCATCGCCCGGGTCATTATCCCCCCCTCAATCGCTGATGCGAATCATGATCTTTCCTCTCGCGTGCCCCGTTTCGCTTAAGGCATGCGCCTCGGCCGTTTTCGAAAGCGGGAAAGTTCTATCGATCATCGGATGGATCTTCCCGGCTTCGATCCATTCCGTGAGAAGCTCGAGGTCCGATGTCCGTGCACGGAGGTTGACCAGACGGGCCCGTTTTCCGCCCACGATCGAACCGATGACGATTCGTAGAATCGTATCCAGGCTGGAAGGGTGGAGATGTAGACGCCTTTGGGACTCAGCAGAGGTTTGCATTCGGTGAATGAACGGCTTGCGACGGGGTCGAAAATAATATCAAAGGATGAATCGGATTTCGTAAAATCCTCCGCGCTGTAATCGATGACGCAGCCCGCTCCCAGACCCTTCACGAAATCCATGTTCTTTCGGCTGGTCACGGCCGTTACCTTTGCTCCGAAGCTCTTCGCGAGCTGGACCGCGAAGGAGCCGACGCCGCCGGAGGCGCCATTGATCAACACGCGGTCGCCCCGCTTGATCCGGCCGTGATCGCGCATCGCCTGAAGCGCCGTCATTGCGGCCACCGGAACGACAGCCGCCTCTTCGAAAGTCAGGTTACGGGGTTTGATCGCCGCGTTCCGCTCCGGGACGGCGGCGTACTCGGCGCAGCCCCCGCCGGAAAAAGCAGAGAGCAGGCCGAAGACGGCATCTCCGGTTTTAAATCGGCTCACGGCGTTTCCGACCCGCACCACCTCGCCCGCGATGTCCAACCCCGGAATCCTTGGCAGCCTTAGGAAGGGGATCCGGGGCTTGCCGCTTCGAAACTTCCAGTCCACCGGATTGACCGAAGCGGCATGAACCTTGACCAGGATCTGACGCGATGTTATTTCAGGCTCCGGGACCTCTCCGTACTCCAGGACTTCCGGCGGTCCGTAGCGACGATAGAGAACAGCCTTCATCGTCTATCCTGCTGAATGTCAGTGCGGTTGGCTTTCGTGCAGCCGTTATCTCGGTCTCAGAGGGCAGCCTATCAGAACGATGGCGTTGAGTCAATCCGCCAGCGGGTCCAGAACAAAAACTTTAAAGGAATCGCCTTTCAAACTGGATTCTATTTAATCAAGAGGGCCGCGACGATCCCGACGATATTCATCTTGATCAGCCAGCTCCAGAAATTGGCCCGGGCAAGGGGACGCACCTTATCGAACCAGATGCCGTTGCCGATCGAGGCGACCGCGGCCGACGGCAGCCAGAGGATCGTGCCGAACTCCATTCCCCCCATCACACCGCTGGCCCAGAGGTGTTCATGAAGACGCACATAGATCAGCACAAACGCGATCCCGAAGACCAGCGTGTTCAGTGCCGACTTGGCCAGCATCGGGCCCATATGGGCTTTCATTTTCTCTTTGTCACGGTAGGGCAGAGAGGTCAGCTCGGCGAATCCTTCCGTAAAAACGTAAGTCCATAAGATAAAATCCACGAAATACGCCACGACCGCCGTTAAGACACCCACCCCGATGATCGTCCAGAACATGGGCCCCTCCTTTCTGAATGATCAGACCACTGCTCTTTAAAAACCTAGCCGTGATAGACGGCCGCAAACTGTTTTGCAAACTGCTCAATCGAGGTCGGCGTCGTGTTCTTCGCCGATCGTTTTTCGGTCGGTCTCACAATGCCGTCGTTGAAGGCGCGGGTCATCTCGATATACGCCTGCGTGACACTGGGCGATAACCCCATCCCGATCATCGCCTTCTCGGCCTCTTCATAAGGGAACTGAACGTATTTGAGATCCGGTTTTCCGATCGACTTTCCGAGGACCCGGGTGACATCGGCCATCGTGATATCCCGCTGTCCCAGCAGCTCCTGCACGGACTTTCCGGCAAATTTCAGATCCAGCAGCAGCCGGACGGCCTCGGCCGCGATGTCCTGCGTCGCGATCAATGGCATCGGCAGATCGGCTTTGAGGGCGCTCCCGTTGATCCCCATTTTTTTGATCAGGTCGATATTCCAGTAGAGGTTTTCCATAAAATAGCCGGGGCGAAGATGAACCACCTGGGTCTCTTTTAATTTGTTCAACCGCCGCTCCTGATCACAAAGTCCATTGCCCGGCCCGACCTTCTCGGAAAGATGCCCGCCCACGCTGCTCAAATTGACGACATGTTGAACGCGCGCATTCGCAATCGCTGTTGCGAGCGCTTCACCGATCTTATTTTGATAGTCACGCAGATTCGTCGCGGTCGGATTCGGAGGGATGATGGCATAGACCGCCTTCGTTCCCGTAAAGGCGCGGGTCAGGGCCGCGGCGTCGTCCAGTGACCCGGCAAACGGTTCGGCGCCTTTGTCGACGAGCGGCTTGAGTCGCGCGGCGTCCCGCCCGATCACCCGGACTTTTTTCCCTTTGGACAGCAAGGCCTCCGCGATTAATTTTCCGGTGTTTCCTGTGGCTCCTGTAATAGCGTACACGGGACCCTCCTTTTAAGATGAGTTCGTTGAAATCAAGGCTCAGGTCGTGACGAAGGTTCCCATGCGGAGTTCGTACAGCGTCTGCTTGATCTCGTCCTGTGTGTTCATCACGAACGGGCCGTACCGCGCGATGGGCTCGTGCAACGGTTTTCCGGAAACCAGCAAAAAGCGAACCGGGATCTCGCCCGTGGTCACCTTCAGATAATCGCCGTCGCCCAAGACCGCCAGTTTTGGACCGGAGATCAGTGTTCCCTTTTCCTTGTCATCCCCGTGAAAACGGGCCTCGCCTTCGAACAGATAGGCAAAGGCAGTATGGCCCCTTTTGATCGGTTGCTGGAATGAAGAATGGGACGGAACGAGGACATCCAGATAAATTGGAGCGGCCGCGATGTCGGTCACGGGACCCTTCACCTCGCCGACCGTTCCCGTGATCACCCGTATTCTTGCTCCATCCCTCATTTTGATTTCCGGGATCTCGCCCGAGCGGATGTCCTGGTAGCGCGGCGGAGTCATCTTGAGCTTCGCCGGCAGATTGACCCAGAGCTGGAACCCGGCGATCCCTTCCGGACGCACCTGCGGCATTTCCTCGTGCATGATGCCGCGGCCGGCCGACATCCACTGAACGTCTCCGGCCCCGATGCTTCCGGAGTTGCCGAGGGTGTCGCGGTGGCGCACCTCCCCCTTCAGCACGTAGGTCACCGTTTCGATCCCCCGGTGGGGATGGAGCGGAAACCCGGCCTCGTAATCACGCGGATCGTCGGAGGCAAAGTGGTCCAGCAACAGGAAGGGGTCCAGGTAGTCCAGTTCCCGCGTCGCGATGCTTCGTTTGAGCCGGACCCCGGCCCCTTCAATGACGGCCTGCGGTTCGATGATCGTTTCAATTTTTCGAGGCAATAATTTCATGGCAACCTCCTTTAAGGATTAATTGTTCTCTGTCACCTCCGCGAGTTTGATTCCGGCGCAGGCGCCGAGCAGTACAAGGACTCATTTGACGTTCACGAATGCGGCGAAGCCGGACATGAACTCCGACAGGAGCTTCTTGATCGTCTCGTCGACGAGCTTGCCCTCGGGGTCGAACGACTGTCCCGCTCCCGCGACATAGAGTTGCTCGCCGAACCACGCGCGCGTGCCCAGGGTCCGGAGCACGGGAAGCCAAGCGTTCTGCGCCAGGCGCGTTCCACCGCGTCCGGGTGTCGCGCCCATGATCGCCACGGGTTTGTCGCCGAACACCCGCGGGATGTCCTTGGCCGGTCGCGAGAGCCAGTCGATCGCGTTCTTAAGGACACCGGGCATCGAGTTGTTGTACTCGGGCGTGACGAGCAGGAGACCGTCTGCTCCCGCGATCCTGTCCTTCAGCTTCGTCACGGACTCCGGGATCCCTTGTTCGCGCTCGAGATCACCGTTGTAGAGCGGAATCCCCGTGATCGGCGCGATCTCAACCTCCGTGCCCGCGGGGGCGAACTCCGCGGCGGCCCGGAGGAGCGCCGCGTTGTAGGAGCCTTTTCGAAGACTGCCGCTGATGCCGATGATTCTTGCCATGGTCTCGACTCCTCTGGAGCTCTCACTGCGCAAGGTAGCCCCAGTCGACCGCGTAGTACCCGCCCGTTACGAACGTAAATTTGTTCTCCAACTTATCTACGCCTATTCAATCTCGATCTTTATCGAATCTCCGTCTATCTTGACCGGATATGTTTTTATATCACATGTCTTAATGTGCGACATGAGCATGCCGACGTGCTGCAAGGATTTACCGATACCCTCTGGAATGACTTCATCACCTAAATTCGGAGGGACCGGCCCGCTTAACGCCTCGCCTGAGGTGATATCAAACTGGGCATGGTGCATCGGGCAGGTTAAAATGTAGCCTTCTAAAGTTCCCAGATCCAGCGGGGCATTCATGTGACCGCATCTTCTGTCGATCGCGTAAATCTTCCCAGCATCGTTGCAAACCACAATCTCCCTGCCATTCACCTCAGCGGCTTTTAACCCACCGGGGGCGATTTCATTCACCTTGGCCACGTCAACAAGCATGTCAGCCGCCTTTTATCTCAGTCATCGGGATCTGTTTGAGTTCGTCAGGGTTCGTCACATCTTTGTGCACATAAAGTCCACACCAGCAGCGCTTCATGGCGTCAAAATGTTCCCGGTGAAAAGGGATGCAGGGGCAAACGATCTTCATGTTTTCTTCCCGTTTTTTCGTGAGCCCCTGACACGGGCAATACGGGATGCCATGCTTTTGTTCCAGTATGACTTCTTGGTCTAATAGAAAATCAACCAGCTCCTCATCCGGACTGAATTTGTACCCCAACGGATCGATGACTTTTTGAAAGAGGAATCTTAATGCCTTTTTTCTTGATTCGGCGTTCATGCTACTGCGCCTTTCTTCAGCCCCAATACCTCCGAATATTTCTCCGGGTTATAGCCAACGATGACGCGCTCTCCGATCATGACCACGGGAAAAGACCCGGCGCCGCTGATTTTTAACATCTTTTCCATGATCTTCTCCTGCTCATCTTCCGGCCGAAGGTCATAATCGACATAATCAAAAGGAATGTTGTTGCTCTTGAAGAAATTTTTCGTCTTTCGACACCACGGGCAGGTACTGAGCGTATACATAAAGACCTTCATGATCGGTCTCCTTCTTCAATGTTGATAAATATCCTTCCGTTCTCCAACCACCATTGATACATCGGTATTCTAATTTCCTTCGCATCTAAAAACTCTCCGGTTCGGATATCATATCTCCAATCGTGGCAGGGGCATTGAAGGGTGTGGCCCTTTAACGATCCCCCCGCCAATCCACATCCCATGTGCGCGCACTGGTTCGATACGGCGTAGATCTGCCCGGCGCTTTTGATCAGAAGGATGGAGAGTCCCTTCGGGAAGACAAGGTTCACGCTGTTTTCCTGCAATTTCTTGTCCTCGATGACAAAAACCCACGAAGACCGGCCATTGACTGGATTCATCGTCCACGCTCCGGATGCGGATCGTTAAAACGCCCTAACGGGATGGGGGTGAGCGGCTTGCTACTGCGCGAGCCCGATCTGCTTCATGAACGTGAGATTGTCCCAGAACAGATACTCTTCATCCATCACGCCGTCCTTCCAATGTCCGACGGTGACCATCGTCAGCTTGAATGGTTTCCCCGTGGGCGGGATCGCCTTCCCCTCGGCCGTGGGCATAGGCTTGGTGAAGGTTCCCTCCATCACCCCGATCACGCTCGTCCATTCACCCGAGCCGAACTTGACCGGATGGACCTCGATCCGGGTGTCCGGGGCGTAGATGAACATAGCTTTCAGGTCCTCGATGTGCTTGTCGATGCCGTGGGTCTGATGCCCGTCGGGCCAGTGCACGATGATGTCTTTGGAATGACTCTCGTGCAGTCGGTCCCACTTCTGGTGGGTGAAGACGTCGAAGTCCAGGGTGTCAAAGGTCACGATGTGTCCATTGACGGTCTGCTCCTCGGCTTCGTATCTCATCAGCTTCGGATTGTCAATCGTCGCGCAGGCCGTCAACCAAATAGCCGTCAATGCGATGAAAGCTGTGCCTCGTGCAAGCGTGTTCGTCGTCGTAATGCGACTGGACATGGTTAATCTCCTTTCTTTGCTCGAAGATCGGGCGGCGGAGTAAATGAGAGGAATATCGCTCATCGGGTCAAACCGTTTTTAGCGTTTGTTCCGGATCAATAAGCCTTTCCAGGGAAGAATCAGAATGATAAGCTCAAACACTCCGTAAAAGCAACTACTGTCACCCATCAACCTTTCGTTATGTTGCTCATTGCGAGCCTCCTCCGCCGATCCATCCCCCGCCCAGCGCCTTGAACAGGTCCGCCGTCGCGGCGAGTTGCGCGCGCTGCGCCTCGATGCGGTTGAGTTCCGCATCGAGCAGTCCGCGCTCGGTGTCGAGCAGATCGAGCTGGCTGGCCACCCCGTTGTCGTAGCGCATTTGGGCAAGCTCGAGCGCGCTGGAAAGTGCGGTTACACGTGCCTGTTCGGCTTCGAGCGTTTCGCGCGCTTTGCGTTGAGCGACCAGTGCATCCAGCGTATCGCGGAACGCATTCTGGATTGCCGACTGGTACAGCGCGAGCGCCTGCTGTTGGCGGGCCTGCGCCGCTTCCACCTGGGAGCCGGCGCGGCCGCCGCTGAACACCGTCTGGGCCACGGACGCGGAGTACTGCCAGATGCGGGCGGGCGACGTGAACAGGTCGGCGAGCGTGGCGCTCTCGCTCCCGAAAAATCCGGTGAGCGAAATGGACGGGTAGTACGCGGCCTTGGCCACGCCGATCCTCGCATTGGCCGCGATCAAACGCTGCTCCGCTTCGCGCAGGTCGGGCCGGCGCTCCAGAAGATCGGAAGGCAACCCGGCCGGCACGGCCGGCGGAACGGTGAGAGCTTCAATGGCCGCGCCGCGCTCGGGCGGCGAGCCGACGATCGCCCGGGGGCTGAGACCCAGCAGCACCGAGAGCGCGTTTTCCTGCTGCGCGAGCTGGCGTTCGAGCGAAGGCAGCAGCCCCTGTGCGGCCGCCGTCTCGGCCTCGATCTGGCGAAGCTCGAGCTCCGACGCCACGCCGGCTTCGAAGCGCTTGCGCTGCAGTGCGAGCGACGCGAGCCGGGTGGATAGGGTGCGGCGGGCGACCGCGACCTGGGCGTCGAGCGAGCGCAGGTTGAAGTAGCCCCGTGCCACATCGGCGATCAGCGTCAATTGCACCGCGTCGCGGTTGAACTGCGCCGACAGCAGCTCGGCGCGCGCCGCCTCGGTGGCCCGACGGTACTTGCCCCAGAAATCGATTTCCCAAGAGGCGTTGAGCGAAACGTCCTGATCCTTGTAGCTCGGAGCGATGCCGGGGAAGAACGTGGGGCTGCGCTCGGAAATCCGGTTGTGTGACACATGGCCGTCGGCGGATACGATGGGCAACTGGTCGGCGCGAGCGAGGCCGAGTGTGGCGCGGGCCTCGTCCAGACGCGCGATCGCGAGCCGCAGGTCGGCGTTGTGCGCGAGCGCCTCTTCGATCATGGCGTCGAGCACGGGGTCGTTATAGCCGCGCCACCACATAGGAGAGGCGCTGCCGCGAGAAGGTGTAATATCTTGGCTCGGCGGAGGGGCCCCGCTGCGCTGATCCGGCCACGCCTCTGGTGTGTCGATCTCCGGCCGCCGGTAGTCCGGGCCGACCGTCATGCAGCCGGAAAGCAACATGGCGATCAGCGTTGACGTGACGATGCGGTTCGGCGTCATGACGGTTCTCCTTTATGCATGGGCGTAGGCTGGGACACTTCTTCGGCCTGCCGTGCCGTCGTCTTGTGGTATTGGATCTCGGCTTTGATCTCCGACGTCGAGCGCGTTTCGGTCGGGTGCCGGTCGGTGATCAGCTTGAAGAACATCGGCACGAAGAAGATCGCGAGGAAGGTTGCGGCCAGCATCCCGCCCATCACGCCGGTTCCAACGGAGATGCGCGCGCCGGCCCCTGCCCCGGTCGAGAACGCCAACGGGGCCACTCCGAGAATGAAGGCGAGCGAGGTCATCAGGATCGGGCGGAAACGCAGTCGCGCCGCTTCCAGCGCCGCGGCGGAGGGCGACAGTCCCTCCTGGTTCTTCAGCACCGCGTACTCGACGATCAGGATGGCGTTCTTCGCCGCGAGACCCAGCAGCGTCACCAGGCCGATCTGAAAATACACGTCATTGGTCAGGCCCCGCAGCCATATCGCGGCCAGCGCGCCGAAGGTGCCGAACGGCAACGCCATCAGGACCGAGAGCGGCAAAGACCACTTCTCGTACTGCGCGGCCAGGATCAAGAACACCATGATCACCGCCAGGCCAAGGGCAAGGGCCGAGGTGCCGCTGGATTTCTTCTCCTGAAAGGACGCGCCGCCCCAGTCGTAACTGAAATCCGCCGGCAGCTCCTGCTTGGCGATCTTTTCGACCACCTGGATCGCTTGTCCGGAAGAGACGCCGTGCGCGCCTTGCCCGAGGAGTTTGACCGCCGGCAGATTGTTGAAGCGGTCGAGCGAATCCGGCCCGGAGGTGTAGGTGATCTTCGCGAGCGCATTGACCGGCACCATCCCGCCTTTTTCGGATCGGACGTAGAGCTCGCCGATCGAATCGGGGCGGTTGCGGTAGGAAGGCTCCGCCGACATCAACACCTGCCAGGTGCGGCCGTAGCGGTTGAAGTCGTTCACGTAGTAGGAGCCGAGTGTGGCCGAGAGCGTGTCGAACAGCTCGTTGATCGGCACGCCGAGCGCCTTGGCCTTTTCGCGATCCACATCGACGTAGAGCTGTGGCACGTTCGCTCGCCACAGTGTCTGCACGCCCGCGAGCATCGGGTCCTTGTTGGCGGCGGCGAGGAATTGACCCATCACCTGGGCCAGGCGCTGCGGCCCGCCTTGGCCCCGGTTCTGGATGTAGAACTCGAAGCCGCCGGCGTTGCCCAATCCGAAGATCGGGGGCGGGCCGAAGGCGAACACCAACGCTTCCTTGATCTGTGCGGTCTTCATGAAATACTCGCCCACCAGTTGCCGGGTGTCGGCCTTGCGTTCGTCCCAATGTTTTTGCGTGACGAAAATGGTCGCGGCGTTGTTGCGGAAACCGCCGCCGATGAAGTCCAGACCGGTAAAGGCCACGGCGTATTCGTTGGCCGGGTTGGATTGAATGGCCTTGACCACCTCGCCGACCACTTTGTCGGTGCGCTGCAACGTCGCCCCGTCCGGCAGGAATACGACGCCGATGTAGTAGCCCTGGTCCTCATCTGGCACCAGGCTGCCCGGCGTGAAGCGCCACAGTCCGGCGGTGATCACGACCATGCCGGCGAACAGCACCATGCCGATCGCGCCACGGCGGATCATCCAGGCCACGCCGTCGGCGTAGCGGCCGGTGACGCGATGGAACCAGTCGTTGAACCATTTAAAGAACCGGCCGGGCACCTTATGTTCGGATCTTAGGATGAGCACGCACAGGGCAGGCGTCAGCGTCAGCGCCACGATGCCGGAGAGCACCACCGCGATCGCGATGGTGACCGCGAATTGTCGATACAGCTCGCCGGTCAGGCCGCCGAGGAAGGCAATCGGCACGAACACCGCGCAGAGCGTCAGCACGATCGCGATGATCGGGCTGGTGACTTCCCCCATCGCCTTGACCGCGGCCTCGCGCGCCGCCCAATGCTCTTCGCGCATGATGCGCTCGACGTTCTCCAACACCACGATGGCGTCGTCTACCACGATACCGATCGCCAGCACCATGCCGAACAGGGTAAGCGTGTTGATCGAGTAGCCGAGCAGGAACAGGCCGGCGAAGGCGCCGATCAACGACACCGGCACCGCCGCGAACGGGATCAGGGTGGCGCGCCAGTTCTGGAGAAAGAGGAATACCACCAGAAACACCAACAGCATCGCCTCGCCGAGCGTCTTCGCCACCTCGCGGATCGAGACCTTGACGAAGCGCGTCGTGTCGTAGGGAATGGAGTAGGCGAGCCCGACCGGGAAACGCCCGGAGATCTCCTTCATCGTCTTCCCAACGTCCTTGGCGACATCCAGGGCATTCGCGCCCGGCTGCAGGAAGATACCGACCAGCGCCGCTTCCTTGCCGTTGACGCGGCCGATGAAATCGTAGTCCTTGGAGGCGAGTTCGATCCGCGCCACATCTTTAAGTCGCAGCGCCGAGCCGTCCGGGTTCGAGCGGATGATGATGTTCTCGAACTCCTTCGGATCGGTCAGCCGTCCCTGGGTGGTAATGGTGTAGACCAGCTCCTGCGGTCCACCGGTCGGCGCCTGGCCGACCTTGCCGGCCGCAAACTGGGCGTTCTGCTCGTTGAGCGCCCGGAGAAGGTCGCTCGTGGTGAGCTTCAACTGCGTCATGCGGTCGGGCCGCAGCCAAATCCGCATCGCGTAGTCCTTGGCGCCGAAGATCTGTACGTTCGTCGTGCCCGGCAGGCGCTTGATCGTATCGAGCACGTTGAGCGTGACGTAGTTGCTGATATACAGGTCGTCGAACGTCCCGTCGGGCGAGTAGAACGCCAACACCTGCAGGAAGGATGACGAGCTTTTCTCGACCGTCACGCCCTGGCGGCGGACTTCCTGCGGCAACCGGGCCTCCGCCTGCTTGACCCGGTTGTTGACGTTGATCGCGGCCTGGTCGACGTCGGTGCCGATGTTGAACGTGATGTTGATCTCGACCACGCCGTTGGAACCCGAGTTGGAGTTCATGTAGAGCATGTTCTCGACCCCGTTGATCTGGGTTTCGAGCGGCGCGGCGATGGTCTGCTCGATCACCTCCGCGGAGGCGCCGGGATAGATGGCGCGGACGGTCACCACCGGCGGTGCGATCTCGGGGTATTGCGCGATCGGCAGCGTGCGCATCGCGGCCAGACCCGCGAGCACCATGAAGAACGAGAGGACCGCCGCGAAGATCGGGCGGTCAATGAAAAAGCGGGAGAACATCGCGTCACTCCTCTCTTAGGGTTTCGCCGTGGAGGCGTCACCGGCCGCCTGCGCAATCTTGACCGGCGAGCCGGGACGGGCCTTGAGCACGCCGTCGACAATGACCTGGTCGCCGGGGCTGAGCCCGCCGGTGATTACCCAATCTTCGCCGGACCAATCGCCGACCTGCACCGGCCGCGGCTCGACCATGCCCTGCGCGTTCACGATCATGACGATCTTGGTGTTGGGTCCTTCCAGGACCGAGCGCTGCGGGATCGCGATCGCGCCGGGGCGGATGCCGCCGGCGAGCCGGACACGCGCGAACTGGCCGGGCCGCAGCAGTTGTTTCGGATTGGCGATGACGGCCCGGGCCTCGATCGTCCCGGTGTTGGGATCCACTCGCACATCGGTGAAGTCCACCTTGCCGGCTTGGGCGTACTCGCTGCCATCGGCGAGTTTCAATGTGACATCGAACGTGCCGTCCTTGGGAAGCTTCAGGCGCCCTTCCGATACGGCACGGGTAAACTTCAGATGCTCGGCTTCGGTGAAGCTGAAGATCACATGGATCGGGTCAATCTGCGAAATGGTCGTCAGCAGCGTCTGCCGTGCCTCGACCAGGCTGCCCTCGGACTTGAGCGCGCGGCTGGTAATACCGGAGATCGGCGCTTCCACACGGGTGTAGGAGAGGTTCAGCCGCGCCTCGGTCAGCGCGGCCTGAGCGGCCTTGACATTGGCCGCCGCGACCTCCTCGGCAGCGACGGCGTCGTCGTAATCCTTCTGGCTCACGGCCTTGGCTTCCCACAAGGGTTTCAAGCGCGCGGCATTGCGCGACGCCTGGGACAGACTCGCTTCTGTGCTGGCCAGGTCGGCTTCCGCCTTGGCGAACGCGGCCTGGAACGGGGCCGGATCGATCGTGAACAGGCTCTGGCCGGCCTCGACCCTCGACCCTTCCTTGTAGTTCCAGTGCTCGAGGATGCCGGAGATGCGCGGACGGACTTCCACCTCGCGGATTCCGGCGATCTGGCCCACGTACTCGAACGTGGCGGGCAGGTCGCGCGGTTGCACGACGACCACGCTGACCTCGGGCGGCGGCAGACCTCCGTTCTGAGGATTGCGGCTTTCGGCGGTGCCGTTCCGAGCCGCTGTAATCAGTAGCGAGGCCCCAACAAGGACGAAAAGTAAAACCGAGAAGAGAATCCATTTTGCATGTTGTCGTTTCATATCCTTCTCCTGCTCCGATGACCTGATTTGTTGTTCATGATCCCCCTTCTTTTTCTTGCGACTGCATGATCCCTTCCACGATGCATTTGTTCAAACACCCCGATGCCCGCAACTCGGCTCCTTCATGGTGCATTTTTTTCAACAGGTCTTTTCCCTCTTCATCAATGAAGGTGACCGAGGACAGATCCACCCGGACAGGATAGATCTGTCGTGTGCCGGCGGCGGAACGCCAGGAGACCTCCAACTCTTTGACCCAAGGTCCTGCGAGCTTCCCAGCAAGGTTGAAAAGCAAAAGGCCGGTTTCCATCTGTACGGTAATTTTCAACATGAAAAGTTTTTGCGCTCCTTCCCGAAATTAACGCAACCAGGTCCTGATTTTCTCCAGCGAACCGCTCACAACCGGAATCCTGGCCTTCATCGGAAGCAACCGGATCGCGATGGCGCACGTTAGGATGACAAGTAGTACGGCCGTGTATAACAGTATGACGCCGAATGCGATGATCGGATGAAACCCTTGCATGTTCATCACCACCCTTTCACGAATTATCACGAAACCCCTGCCGGGCTCGGCCGCCGGCGGCGGACCGGAATGCTTTCCGGTCCGACTTGACGGTTATGAAGAATAACCGGGTCCACAAGCTCCCCACACTGCACGCAGCGCTGGGCCGGAAAATCAAGATGGCCGGTGTCATCCATGAAATCGAAGCAATGCTCGATCACCATAAGGCCGCCGCAACGTGGACACTGTGCCGTGTCGACGACTTCTTCCCAATGGGCGGCATCCGCCTCTTTCAGATCTTCTGTGGGAAACCCAACTGCCGTAGCCATCGAAGCCTCCTTTCAATTTTCCACAAGTCCGATGCCATGAAATAATAGCAATCCATATGCCAAGCGCGTTCGATCCTGCCGCAAATCGGCCAAGTTACTGAAACTTCAGATGGTTGCAATCTATTCAGGGGATAGCTTTTGTCGGAAAAAAGATGCGGTGCCGAAAAAGTCATGCCGAAATATCGGCACGTGCCGAAGGATCGGCGCTACATCTGGCGGGAGATATTTAGTTTCCTCATCTTAGATTGCAGGGTCGTGCGTTTCATGCCGAGGTGAGCGGCAGCGCCGGAAGGACCCCCGATCACCCAATTGGCTTCCCGGAGCGCGCGTAGGATGTGCTTGCGCTCCGCAGCTTCCAACGTGGTTGCTCCATCGGGAACCGCCGTTGCCGGTACTTTCAATTCTGCGAGACGAACGTTCAGGTCGGGCCCTCGAGACAGGATCACGGAACGCTCGATCAGGTTTTCAAGCTCCCGAATGTTGCCCGGCCAGTGATACTTGGAAAGAACGGCCATGGTCTCGGCCGGTATCGTCTCGATCTGCTTGCTCATCTGCCGCGCGTATTGTTGGGCAAAATAGCGGACGAGCAGGGGGATGTCTTCGGGACGCTCCCGCAGGGAAGGGGACGTGATGGGAAAGACATTGAAACGGTAGTAGAGGTCGCTGCGGAACTGCTTGTCGGCGACCATCTGGGCCAAGTCCCGGTTCGTGGCCGCCACCAGACGGACGTTCACCTTGAGGGTTTTCGTGCTCCCCAGGCGCTCGAACTCTTGTTCCTGGAGCACCCGCAATAACTTGGACTGCAGCTCGAGCGGGATATCGCCGACTTCGTCGAGGAACAGCGTCCCCTGGTGGGCCAGTTCGAACCGGCCGACCTTTTGGGCGATGGCGCCGGTGAAGGCCCCTCTCTCGTGGCCGAATAATTCGCTTTCCAGCAGGCCGGTGGGAATCGCCGCGCAGTTCATCTTCACGAAAGTCCGCTCGCGCCGCCCGCTCAGGTTGTGGATCGCACGCGCGATGAGTTCCTTGCCGGTGCCGGTCTCGCCCTGAATCAGAACGGTGGAGTCGGTCGGCGCGACGGTCTCCACCTGCTTCAGGATGCGCTTCAGCGCCGCGCTCTCGCCGATGATCTCCTCAAAGTTGTACTCGGTCCGGATCTCGTCCTCCAGGTATAACTTTTCCTTGGCCAGCTTGTCTTTCAGCTCGGTAATCTCCCGGTACGCCAATACGTTGTCCACGGCAACCGCGACCTGCTTGGCTACTTGCTGCAGGAATTCCAGATCGGCGTTATCGTACGCGGTTTCCTCCAAGCTCCCGAACCCGAGCGCGCCCAACCGTCGCTGCGCAGTGGTGAGAGGGACCGCGCAGAACGATTTCACACCCAGATCAAGCATCATTTTTGTCACACGAGGAAAGCGGATCTCTTTCTCGACTTGGGAGATGACCAGTGGCACCTGGGTCTTCCAAACCCATCCCCCCGGAGATTCCTCAACCGGATGGTCACAGCAGGCGGGCAGCTCACCCGCCTGCGGCGTTTCCAGCACATGCAGGCGCATGACGTTCTGCTCAGAGTCGTGCAGAAGCAGCCGCATGTGCTCAAAGTTGACGACGCGATGCAGTCGTTGGGCGAGGTCATGAAACAGACTGGGGAGGTCGCGGTGCAAGGCGATGGATTCAGAGACTTCCAGCAGGGTTCGGTACTGCTGGGCGAGGGCATCGACAGAGTCAGTTAGTGGAGTATCGCTCATCGGGTCAGACCGGCTTTAGTGTTTGTTTTAGATCAATGAGCCTTCTCAGTAAAATAATATAGTAAGCTCAAACCACCCTTATAAGCAACTACCGTATTGCGCTTTGCAAAGCCGGCTGCTTATCCACCGGGAAATTGCGATCTCGCCAGGCCTCGACGCCGCCGGCCAAGGGAAAAGACCTCATCCCTATCGCTTATTCCGCCGGTCTTGTTTTCGATTCCTCCGGGACGATCGGGAGGGTCATCTTTTCGGTCCGCCGGATGATCGTCAGGGAGGCCGTCGCCCCGACCGCATTTTCGGTCAAGGCCTTGTGAAGGTCGTCGATGCCGGAGATCGGCCGGCGGTCGTAACCCACGATCAGATCCCCCTCCAGCAGTCCGGATTTCTGCGCCGGACTGTCCGGCTCGATCGAGACGACCAGAACACCGCTGTCCACCTCCAGATTGTAAAACCGAACGACGCGTCGGTGCAGCGGGACGTTCTGTCCGGCCACGCCGATGGTGCCCCGCCGGATCCGGCCGTCCTTGATCAGCCGGGCCGCGACGAACTTGGCCGTATCGATCGCGAGCGCAAAACAGATTCCCTGCGCGCCCATGATCATGGCCGAATTCACGCCGATCACCTCCCCGCGCGAGTTGACGAGCGGCCCGCCGGAATTCCCGGGGTTCAACGCGGCGTCCGTCTGGATCACGTTGTCGATCAGCCGGCCCGTCCGCGACCGGAGCGAGCGGCCCAGCGCGCTGACGACGCCGGCCGTGACGGTGGTCTGAAAGCCGTAGGGGTTGCCGATCGCGATCGCCAGCTGGCCCGGCCGGATGGATCGGGAATCCCCGAGCACGGCGGGCGTCAGGTTCGCGGCCGAGATCCGGATCACGGCCAGATCCGTTTCGGGATCGTCGCCGACGATATCGGCCACAAACCGTCCTCCGTCCGAGATCGTCACCTCGATTTCGGCCGCCCCGTGCACGACGTGGCTGTTCGTCATGATCAGGCCGTCCTTCGTGAAGATGAAACCGGAGCCGGTGCCGCGGGGCTCCCGCGGGCGGCGGGGATCGATCAGAGCCTTTCCCCGCTGCGCCTGATGCACCTCGATATAGACGACGGAAGGACTGACCGCATCGGCCGCGGCGATCACCGACCGCGAATAGGCGTCGAGAAGATGATGATCCGCATCGGGAGATGACTCCGGGGCCGGTTTCTCGACCGCTTCAAGGCCGTTCGTCGATTCATTTTGGGATACCCATTCCAGAGTTCGATTCATGGGAGTCCTCCTTTTGTTTGCCGTGTCTTTTGAGAATAAGCCCGCGCTTGTTCTTGTGTCAAGGCCCGGGCCGATCCGGCTTCGGCCAGGGCTCGACTGGAACTTGACCCAAAGGCCCCTCCCGTTGGACAATGCCATATGGAATCGTTTCACCCGCTCATCACAAAATGGTTCGCGCTTAGGTTCAGCGGGCCGACCGAGGCACAGCGGCTCGGCTGGCCGTCGATTCTCGAAGGCCGCGATACACTGATTGCCGCTCCCACCGGCTCGGGCAAGACGCTGGCTGCGTTTCTGGCTTGTCTCGACCATCTGGTCCGCAACGGGATTTCGGGCGAGCTTACCGATCGGACGCAGGTTGTTTACATCTCGCCGTTAAAAGCGCTGAGCAATGACATTCAGCGGAACCTTCAGTCGCCGCTTTCCGAGATCCGCGCGTTGGCCCATCAGGAGGGAATTCCTCTTCCCGAAATCCGTGTTCTGGTCCGGACGGGCGATACTCCTGCGTCCGAGCGTCAGGCGATGACCCGCCGCCCGCCGCATATTCTGGTCACGACGCCCGAATCGCTCTACCTGTTGCTTACGGCCGAGAAAAGCCGGAAGATGCTTCGGTCGGTCGAGACCGTGATTCTGGACGAAATCCATGCCGTCGCGCGGGACAAGCGGGGATCGCATCTGGCGCTTTCGATCGAGCGGCTGGATCATCTTTGCGAAAAACGTCCCATGCGGATCGCTCTTTCGGCCACGCAGCGGCCGATCGAGGAGATGGCGCGGTTTCTGGTGGGGTCGAAGCGCATCGATACGGACGGTCTGCCGGACTGCGCGATCATCGATGTCGGACATCTGCGCGAGCTGGACCTTGCGATCGAATCGCCCAAGACGCCGTTATCGGCCGTCTGTTCCAATGAACAATGGAAAGAGGTTTATGAACGGGTGGCCGAATTAATCAACGCGCATCGGAGCACCCTGATCTTCGTCAACACGCGCCGCCTGGCCGAGCGGGTGACGCATCAACTGTCCGAGCTTCTCGGAGAGGACGCGGTCGCTTCGCATCACGGGAGTCTTTCGAAAAAAATCCGGCTTCGGGCCGAGGAGCGTCTTAAGACCGGGGGGCTCAAGGCCGTCGTGGCAACGGCCTCGCTGGAGTTGGGGATCGATATCGGCTTCATCGATCTCGTGATCCAGATCGGAAGCCCGCGCTCGATCGCGGTCTTTCTACAACGCATCGGCCGGTCGGGCCATGCGCTGGGCGTGATTCCGAAGGGACGGCTGTTTGCACTGACGCGGGACGAGCTTCTGGAATGCGGGGCGCTGATCCGTGCCGTGAGGGCGAAACGACTGGACCGTATCGAACTCCCGAAAGCGCCGCTGGATATACTGGCACAGCAGATCGTGGCGGCCGCGGCTTGCGAGGATTGGAACGAGAAGGAGTTGTTTGAACTGGTTCGCGGCGCCTTTCCCTACCGCGATCTGAGCCGTTCTGACTTTGATGTTGTGATCGAAATGCTTTCGGAGGGTTTTGCGACCCGATCCGGCCGGTTCTCCGCCTATCTCCATCGCGACGGGGTTCACCATCGGGTCAAGGCCAGGCGCGGTGCGCGTCTCACGGCGCTTACTTCGGGCGGCGCGATTCCGGAGCGGGCCGACTACAAAGTCGTGGCCGAACCGGAGCATGTCACGGTCGGCTCGGTGGACGAGGATTTCGCGGTCGAGAGCATGAGCGGGGATGTCTTCCTTCTCGGCAACACGTCGTGGCGTATACAGCATGTGCGGGGCGGCGAGGTGGTCGTGGCGGATGCGCGCGGCGCCGCGCCGACGATCCCATTCTGGCGGGGCGAGGCCCCGTCACGAACCATCGAGCTGTCACAGGAGGTCTCGGCGCTTCGTGAGGAAATCGAAAACCGGCTTCCGGATCCAAAGCAGGCCGTCGGATTTTTAATGAACGAATGCGCGATGACCGAAACGAATGCGAGGGAGGCGGTCGGCTATCTTTCGGCGCAGAAGGCTGCGGTCGGGATGATTCCGACCCAGAGCCATCTCTTGATCGAACGGTTCTTCGACGAGTCGGGCGGAATGGAGCTCATCATCCATTCGCCGTTCGGCGGCCGGATCAATCGCGCGCTGGGGTTGACGCTTCGAAAGCGGTTCTGCCGCCGCTTCGATTTCGAGCTGCAGGCCTCCGCGGACGACAACGGCGTCGTACTTTCGCTCGGGCCTCAGCAAAGTTTTCCGCTGGATGAAATTCCCCGGATGGTCCCGGCCGATCAGGCCGGCCATCTCTTGATGCAGGCCGTTCTTCCGTCGCCGTTTTTCACGGTCCGGTGGCGGTGGAACGCGACGCGCGCGCTGGCGGTGCTGCGAAATCGCGGCGGAAAGAAAGTCCCTCCGGCGCTTCAGCGGTTTCGTTCGGATGACCTGCTCACGGCCGTCTTTCCGGCCGTCACGGCCTGTCCCGAAAACGACATGGCCGGCCCGGACATTTCTATCCCGGACCACCCGCTTGTACGGCAGACAATGCATGACGCGCTTCACGAAGCGATGGATCTCGACGGGCTGGTCCGGCTCTTGGAAGAAATTCAGACGGGGAAGATACGCGTGACGGCGATGGACGTACGCGAACCGACGCCGTTTTCCTATTCGCTCTTAAACGCGCAGCCGTATGCCTTTCTCGACGACGCCCCGCTGGAAGAACGCCGCGCGCGCGCCGTGGCAACCCGAAGGACGCTTTCGATCGAATCGGTCCGCGATCTCGGACGGCTCGATCCCGAGGCGATCGAAAAAGTCCGAAAAGAAGCCTGGCCGCTGGTCCGCGACGCGGATGAGCTTCATGATACGTTGCTGTCGGTCGGACTCCTTCCGGAGGACGAGGGAAAATACTGGAAGCCGTGGTTCTCCGAGTTGACCGCTTCCGGTCGTGCCACGCGTGCCGTGGACGCCGACCGAAATATTTTCTGGGTCGCGACGGAACGATGGCCGATGGCGGCCGCGTCGCGTACGGGTTTCACGATGAATCCGATAATCACGATTCCAACCGGTGTCCGACAAGACTGGACCGTATCCGAAGCTCGGGTCGCGCTGGTTCGAGGACGGATGGAGATCGTCGGGCCGACGACGGTCGAGGCCTTGTCCCGCGTGCTCGGCCTTCCGCCCCACGTGATCGAATCGTTGCTCGGCGCATTGGAAGCGGAGGGGTATGTCTTAAGGGGTCACTTTGATCCAGACGTTACAGATACACAATGGTGCGCTCGTCGATTACTGGCCCGCATTCATCGCCTTACATTGGATTCTCTCCGTCGTCAGATGGAACCGGTCACGCCGGAGGAGCTGATTCGTTTTCTTTTGGGCTGGAACCATCTTTCACCGGACAGACAGGTGTATGGGCGTGAAGGGGTTCTGGACGTCATTGAGAAGCTTCAGGGCTTCGAGATCCCGGCCGTTTTATGGGAGCAGGAGATTCTTCGATCGCGCGTCGCGCAGTACAATCCTCGATGGCTGGATGGGATCTGTCTTTCGGGCGAGGTGGTCTGGGGACGGGTCCGTCTCGGCGCGTCGCGCGATGCCACAAAGATCCTTCCGATCACGATGATGCTTTGCGAGGATATGGACTGGCTTCGGTCGGTTGAGGCCGGGCCGGATGATTTGGGATCGGATGCGAGGCAGGTCTTCTCGATGCTGCAAACCCGCGGCGCGCTCTTCTTCAATGAGATCATTACAGCCACCCGGCTTCTTCCGACGCAGGTGGAAGAAGCCCTCTGGGAGCTGGTCGCGGCCGGGCGCGTGAGCGGGGACGGCTTCGGCGCGATTCGCTCGTTGACCTCGCCGAATCGTGATAAAGCGCAGCGACTGAGGCGTCATATCCGGCGTCGAGGGATCAAATCATTTGGGACGGCCTCACAGAGCGGACGCTGGTGGGTGATACAGCGATCCGAGGGTTCGATCGAGACCGCAGAAGCGACGCATGCGTCGCCCTTACAACAATGGGCCCATCAATTATTAATGCGTTACGGCGTTTTCTTCCGCGATCTTCTCGCGCGTGAAGATGCCGCGCCATCCTGGCTTGAGCTGCTGCCGGTCTACCGCAGGATGGAATCCCGCGGCGAAATCCGCGGGGGGCGGTTCATTACCGGCGTTGCGGGCGAGCAGTTCGCGCTGCCGGAGGTGGTGGATCAGTTGCGTCAAACGCGCCGCAACGAGAATGGAGGGGCGATTCAGGAGTCCCCCATAATTGTTTCGGCCGCCGACCCGATGAACCTCGTCGGCATACTGACGCTCGGCGCAAAAGTCCCCGCCATCGCCTCCAACGCCGTGGCCTATCTCGGCGGCCGTTACGTCGGCCATCGCGTGGCCGGAGAAGTCTGGGTGGACCCGAGGCTCGATTCTGAAGTCGCCCAAAAACTCGCCCGCTCCCTCCAATCCGGCCGGTCGCATTTCAATCCGTCATATTCGCTGGAGGAATGACGATCGGTTGACTCGGTGGGGGAAGAGGAGTATAGAGAAAAGGTAAATTCTTGAAGCCTGCCGTCCACTCGCGGCGATTCGGATTGGGAACCTTGAAAGATTCAAAGGGGAGGAAAGAAAATGAAGATCGGCATAATCGGAACGGGCATCGTGGGGCAAACCCTCGGCGCGAAGCTTGCCGAACGGGGCCATGCGGTGATGATCGGCACCCGTGACGTGGCCAAAACCCTGGCCCGCACCGAGCCGGACGCCATGGGAAGCCCTCCCTTCAGCGTATGGACCAAACAACACCCCCATATCAAGCTCAGGACGTTTGCGGAAGCCGCGGCGCACGGCGAAGTCGTGATCAACGCCGCGTCCGGAAGCGCTTCCATCGAGGCGCTCAAAATCGCGGGCGAAGCGAATCTCCGCGGGAAAATCCTGATGGATCTTGCCAACTCGCTGGACTTCTCGAAGGGCATGCCGCCGACGTTGTCCGTGTGCAATACCGATTCCCTCGGCGAACAGATCCAACGGGCTTTCCCCAAGGCCAGGGTGGTCAAGACGCTGAACACCGTCAGCGCCGCTCTGATGGTGAACCCCCACCGGCTCGCGGACGGAGAACACGATCTGTTTGTCAGCGGCAACGACCCCGAAGCGAAGACCCAGGTCACTCATTACCTCAAGACCTGGTTCGGTTGGAAGCACGTGATTGATTTGGGCGACATCACCACCGCGCGCGGGGCCGAGATGCTCCTGCCGATCTGGCTCCGCCTGTGGGGGGCCTTCAAGACCCCGAACTTCAATTATAAAATCGTCAAGTAACGGCCGCTTGCACGATCCGGACGCAAACTCGCTGCGGCGGGGCATAAACCTTTGACACGCTGCGGAAGGTTCCATCTCAAAGGCAGGTAAACATGGGGCAGCGGCACGCTATTGCAAACACTCTTGTTCTTCTTTTTCCTTTTATAATAGTTTTTGGTGTGGTCTTGTCGGTTTTGATTGTGAACACGGCTCCCACTTTCTGGCTTTTTGGCGTTCCGGCGTTCTATGGATTTGGATTTTTGCTTTTTCTGCGTGCGAAGCTTTCAGTCATGAGAACGGGGAAGCTAATTTCTTTCGGTTCTAAAAAGATGTCTCCGGGTTACCGCTTGTTGTACCGCTCAGGATATTTTATTATGGTGCTGAGCGTCTTTCTTACTCTTGGTTTGCTAATATCCGGATATTGAGTCGAATCCGGAAGGTTGAAGGCGATGGCTTCGCTCAAATACGGATGTTATAAGAAAGATCACGCCCACCTTGAATCGGAGGAAGCCCGTGGATAAGATCAAGCCGCCCATTGAAAAGGATGTGCTTCACCGCCTTCATGAGCGGCCGAAGAAATACCTGGAGGAATGGCTGGATTTCCCGGCCCATGTCCTTCACGCCTCCTACCGTATGGAAAACCCGCCCGTCCAACGGCCCCAAAGCCGGATGGAATTCCTCCAACTTCTGCAGGGTCTGAAGATTCCGGAAACCCATGCCGTGGTGGCCGAGAAGTTCGGGTACGGCGTCCGGGTGGAGGCCAACGGCGATCGGTTCGTGGCGGTCTGGGAGGCCCACACCGAATATTACAGCTATCAGGTCTGGCATGTTCCGGACGACAAAACCATCCTTCCGGAATTCGGACCGTTCCCTTTTCCGCAGGCCCCGTTTCCGGTCCAGCCGCTCGGCACGAGGGTCAACGCGCTGGATATCGTCGTATCGCCGGAGCGGTCGGTGCCTCCCGATCTGATCCGGGATCTGCTTCCCGGGCCGCACGTCTACGGAAGCCGCGTCTTCGGCGAGGAGATCTCGATCGCCACCAGTTTCACGCCGGATGACCTTCTGCGCGAGCGTTATTTGATCTTCTCGGACTCTCGCAAGGCGCTGCTTCGTCATCTGGCCAGGGTCATCGACGGCATCGTGACGATCGAGAACTACTATCACCTGCTGCTGCTTCCCTTTCCGGAATTCGCGAAGGCCGTCGACCGGATTCATGAACTGGAGCAGAATCATCTGATTCAGCGCAGCCGGATCACCGAAAAACTCGGGGCGACGGAGTCCAAGGCCCTTCAGGAATGGCTCAGCCGGCTGACGATCGATTTCATGGAGGTCAGCCGGTTTGCGGAGTCCTTGCGCTATCGCCTGTCCGCTTCGGTCCCGTACAATGCGATCATTCATGCCACGGTCCGGGGTTTTCAGGAACGGCCCCTGGCCCCGTTCCTTCCCCTCTCGGACTATGTGTTGGGAGGAATCTCGGGAGTGGCCGACGGATACCAGCAGCTGATGAAACGGATCGAGGCGATCGAGTCCGATTTCCAGAGCATCATCTCGGTGATCCGGACGCAGGTCAATCTGATCCAGCAGGAACAGAACCTGATTCTGGAGGATCAGAATCTCCGGCTGCTCGCCAGTGTCGACAAAACCACGAAAAGCCAGGCGATGCTGCAGCACACGGTGGAAGGGCTGTCGGTGATCGTGATCGCTTATTATCTGTCGGGACTGGCGGGCTATCTTTTCAAGGCGTTTGAGGAACTGGGCTGGATCAAAAGCGCCGTGACCGCATCTGGGCTGTTTGTTCCGATCTCCCTCGTTCTCTCGTTGACGCTGATGCTGGGGGGACGGGCCGTGATCCGCAAGCGCATGTCGTCGAAGGACGATTAAGACCGTGCCGGCCCGTTCGCCGATGCCGTTTCGGACTTCCGCCAGAGCCGGATGAACTCCGGCATCTCGGGTGAAACCATGGTGATATTGAGCGAGCGCAACACCTCGGCCGTCGGGATGTTTCGATTGCGGCCCCGAAGCAGTCCTTTTACGGTGCCCGTCGCAACCAGCTCGCCTTCCCGTTCAAACCGTTGCTCGATGAAAAACCACTTCTCATCCCAGCAAAGAATCCGGCTCTTCAATTCATAGCGCTGAAAGGGGTCGAGGGACCGGCGAAAGCGGATCGTGGCCGAGCCGACCAGCGGGGACCATCGATGTTTTAAGGCCATCCGTCCCAGTCCCGTCCGGAGGATCAAATCGACGCGTCCGAGGTCCATGATCGTCAGGTACCGGCCGTTGTTCATGTGGCCGTTGACGTCCAGGTCGTGCGGCCAGACCCGGAAGGCGTGAACGGATTCATCGAGCGGGCCCAGTGGCCGACGGAAAAGGGAGGTGATGAGAACGAAGACAAAACGGAACCACAGGTTCATCGGATTCGTCCGTGTTTTGCGTTGACGGCCGGCCGTTGTCCCTCGATCGGGCCTACCATTTTTTGAAAATGAAGAAGACGGCTCCGATCATCATGGCAAATCCGACGAGGTAATTCCATTTCAGGCCTTCTTTCAGATAGACCACGGAGAAAACGCAGAAGACGATCAGGGTGATGACTTCCTGGATCGTTTTCAGTTGCGCCGCCGAAAATTGACCATGCCCGATGCGATTGGCCGGAACCTGGAAACAGTACTCGAAAAACGCGATCAGCCAGCTAATCACGATGACCTTCCAAAGCATGGAGTCCTTGTACTTGAGATGGCCGTACCAGGCGATTGTCATGAAAATGTTTGAGATCGTCAGTAGAACGATGGTCTGCATGTTCATCAGTATACCAAAACGTCCCGGACCAGGCAAGAAGGGGGCCGGGCGGGAAGGATTGCAATTGTCCGGCGATCCGACTAGAATGGCCCGCAGATTTGGGAGGAACGTCGTGCGGGCCTTGGATGATTGAACTCAACAAAGGGATACGGATCGTCGGCACGGAGCTGTGGCTCGATTCGACCAAGGCGCGGCCGCTCGGCTTCATCTCCCATGCCCACGGCGATCACACCGCAAAGCACCAGCAGGTGATCGCGACTCCGGCCACCTGGTCGCTCTGCCGTCATCGGCTCGGCGCCAAACCCCGGATCACGCCGCTTGAGTTTCGAAAACCTTATTCAGTGGACGGCCTCACGATCGAGCTTCTGCCGTCCGGCCATATCCTCGGCGCGGCCCAGATTTTAATCCAGAACGGCCAGCGCATCGTCTACACCGGCGACTTCAAGCTCAAGCCGAACCGGACGGCCGACCTGGCCGAGGTCCCGCACTGCGACACGCTGATCATGGAATGCACCTTCGGCAAATCGCAGTATGTCTTTCCATCGGCGGACGAAGTCGAGCGGAGGCTGATTCAATTCATCGAATCGGCATTTGAGGACCGGAAGGTCCCGGTCCTGCTGGCCTACGCCATGGGAAAAAGTCAGGAGGTTTTAAAATTTCTCGGTGATCGGGGTTACACGGTCTGTCTTTCCAAGCTCACGATGGATGTTGTCAAGATTTACGAGACCTGCGGCGTCGTCTTTAAAAATCACGAACGGTTCATCAACGACAACCTGAATGGAAAAGTGCTGCTTCTGCCGCCTTATCTGGCCCGGACGCGGATGGTCGAGAAGATTCCAAACCGCCGCACCGCCGTACTGACCGGCTGGGCGATGGATGAGGAGGCCAAATACCGTTTCAGTGCGGACGAGGCGATTCCGATGTCGGACCATGCCGATTTCGAGGAGCTGAACGAATACGTGGACCGGGCGCGGCCGTCGAAGATCTACACCGTCCACGGCGGGCCGGAATTCGCCCGGCATCTTCGCGCGCGCGGATTCGATGCCGAGCATCTCGCCCCCGGCACGCAGCTCGCGTTTTGGTAAGTTAAGGGTCTCGTAATGGAAAAATCAGCAACCGGTTTTCGCTGGCAATCCCTTCTGAGTCTGGTTCTTCCGGCGCGATGCCATACCTGCCGTCGGCATCTCCGCGGCGAAACGAATCCCTCTTTCTGCCTAGACTGCTGGGAGACGGTCTCGCTGATCGACGGCCCATGTTGTCCGAGATGCGGAAAGCCGTTTGCGTCCGACGCGGCGCTCTCGCACAGTCCGGGCCATCTCTGCGGCGACTGCCGCGAGCGGCCGCCTCGCTTTGATCATGCCGTCGCGGCCGGATGGTATGAAGGCGTGCTGGCCGAGGCGATCCATCTCTTCAAGTACCGCGGCAAAACACTTCTGGTGCGGCCGCTGGGAGGTCTCCTCGTCAACGCGATGAACCGTCTTCCAAAGGTGGACGGTCTGGTGCCGGTCCCGCTTCATCCCTCCCGTCTTCGCGAGCGGGAATTCAATCAAGCGCTGCTCTTGTGCGATTATCTAAAGGCTGAATCGGGTCTGCCGGTGATTCACGATGGTCTTGAACGGATTCGCGAGACGCCGCCCCAGATCGGACTGGCCCATGCGGCCCGCCGGGGCAACGTCCGCCGTGCATTCGTTTCGAAGCGTCCCGAACGGATCGAGGGGCGGCGGATCGCGCTGATCGACGATGTTTTCACGACCGGCGCGACCGTGAACGACTGCGCGCGGGCCTTGAAACAGGCCGGGGCCGAGACGGTTTGTGTGCTGACCGTCGCGCGGACGCCGGTTGGAGCGGGCTGAGAAGAGCCGAAAGGGAGAGGACAATGGAACTCAAAACGATCCAGATCGAGAAACCAGACGATCTCAATTTTATTCTGGGCCAGGCCCATTTCATCAAGACGGTGGAGGATCTGCACGAAGCGCTGGTTTCGGCCGTGCCGGGGATCAAGTTCGGACTGGCCTTCTGCGAATCGTCCGGACTGTGTCTCGTCCGCGCGAGCGGGACGGATACGGCGCTGATCGAGCTGGCAAAGAAAAATGCCTACGCCTTATCGGCCGGTCATGCCTTCATCATCTTCCTTCGCGACGTCTTCCCGATCAATGTTTTGAATGCCGTCAAGTCGGTTCAGGAGGTCTGCGCGATCTATTGCGCCAGCGCAAATCCGGTCGAGGTGATCCTGGCTGAGACGGAGCAGGGCCGCGGAATCCTGGGCGTGGTGGACGGATTCCGATCCAAGGGCATCGAGACGGAGAAGGACGTGGCGGCACGGAAGGAACTGCTGCGGCGGTTCGGGTATAAGGCGTGAAGACCGCAGGATACTCAGACCGTCATCCCAAACGCAAGCAGATCGTCTTCCGCCCCATCGGCATCGTCCGCTCGGCGCATCGCGAGCCGGAAAACCGGGACTGGGACACGGTCGTCTCAGAAATCCAAATCGATCCGAAATGGGCCAAGGGACTGAAGGGGCTCGAGGACTTTTCGCATATCATCGTACTGTTCCATCTGTCCCGTGCTCAAGGTGTAAATCTTCTCGTGCATCCCAAGCGACGGATGGATCTCCCGCTGGTCGGGATGTTCTCAACGCGATCCCCTCATCGCCCGAACCCGATCGCGATGACGATCTGCCGGTTAGTCAAACGACGCGGAACCCGCCTCACGGTGAAGGGCCTGGATACAATCGACGGCACGCCCGTGATCGACATCAAGCCGTACATCCCGGACAACGACTTAGTCAAACGCGCCCGGGTGGCGAAATGGATTTATAAGCTAAGATAGATCTTTCTATGAATCTCAGCGGGCAGACTGAGAAGGGACCGGCTCAAGTTCTTCTGCGCCCACTTCGGTCGTCGTATAGGGCTTCTTCTGAATCAGGTAGCCGTACCATTTGATGATTGAGTCGGTCAGAATGATCACGGCCAGTGTGGCGACGATGCCGACGAGCGTCGCGTCGAGCCGGAGGCTGAAGGCTTGTGAGGCGTTTTCGGGCTGAGCGGCGTTGGCCAGATAGATGAAAAAGAGTTGATAGCTTGCGGTGAGGGTGACGGTTCCCACGAAAACCATCGGGACGGCCGTCACCCAGATATAGTTCGCCTTCCCCATCTTGATCAGCACCGTCGTCCCGATGCAGAGTGCCAATGTTCCCAACAGTTGGTTCGCCGCGCCGAACATCGGCCAGACCGTGGCGATCGATCCGGTCGAGATGAGATAGCCCCAGGCGAAGACCACGGCGGCGCTGGAGAAGACGACCCCCGGCCACCAGTTGAGGTTCTTCAACGGCGCGAAGACCTGCCCGCCCGTTTCCTGGATCAGATACCGCGCCACGCGGGTCCCGGCGTCGATCGTCGTCAAGATGAACAGCGCCTCGAACAGCAGCGCGAACTGGTACCAGTAGGCCATCAGGGAGTTCATTCCCGGCAGGGACGAAAAGATCGAGGCCATCCCGACCGCCAGCGAGACCGCGCCGCCGGGCCGGCCCGCCACGTTCACTTCGACCAGTTGAGACAGAGCCTGGAGATGCGCCGTCGGAAATCCCAGCGCCGCGAGCGCGTTGGCCGAAAGTTTCGTATTGATCGCAAAGTAATCGCCGGGCATCAGGATCGTGGCCGCGATCAAGGCCATCACACCGACGAAACTTTCCATCAGCATCGCCCCGTACCCGATCATCGCGTGGGATTCGCACGAGAGCATTTTGGGCGTCGTCCCGGAGGAGACGAGCGAATGGAACCCGGAGATCGCGCCGCAGGCGATCGTGATGAAGACAAACGGGAAGAGCGTGCCGGGGATGACCGGCCCGTTGCCGTGGATGAAGGCCGTGACGGCCGGCATCTGGACCGTCGGGGCCATCAGGATCACGCCGATGCCGAGCAACCAGACCACGCCGACCTTCATGAAGGTCGAAAGGTAATCCCGCGGCACCAAAAGCATCCAGACCGGAAGGACCGAGGCCAGAAACCCGTAGCAGGCCAGCAGCCAGACCAACGTCTCCTTTTCAAAATTAAAAAAACCTGCTAATCCCGAATGGGCGACCCAGCGCCCCATCATAACCGAGAAGACCAGCAGCATGATCCCGATGATCGAAACCTCGCCCACTTTCTCCGGCCGGAATTTCTGCAGATAGAAACCCATCAGGAAGGCGATCGGGATCGTCAAGGTCAGGGTGAAGGTGCCCCAGGGATTGTGATACAGCGCGTTCACGACGGCCAGCCCGAGTCCGGCCAGCGCGACGACCACGATGAAAAGCACCCCGATCGTGGTCGCGATTCCGGTCAGCGGTCCGATCTCGTCTTTGGCGATCTGGGGGAGCGAACGGCCGTTCCGGCGCATCGAGGCGACGAGGATGACGAAATCCTGTACCGCGCCGGCCAGTACCGCGCCGATCACAAGCCAGAGAAACCCGGGCAGGTATCCGAACTGGGCCGCCAGGACCGGTCCCAACAGCGGACCCGCGCCGGCGATCGCGGCAAAATGGTGGCCGAACAAAACGAAGCGGTTGGTGGGTTGGAAGTTTTTATCATCGCGGAGACGGTGGGCCGGTGTGATCCTCCGGTCGTCCAGGTTGACGACGCGTGTTTTCAGAAACCGGCCGTAGAAACGGATTGCGAGAATATAAAAGCAGGCCGCGGCCACGACGAGCCAGAGCGCGTTCAGTTCTTCGGCGGGGTTCAATATCCCGGCTACGATCGCAAAGGCCACGGCGCACAGAACGGCCAGGGCCACCCAGCCGATATTTTTAAGTATCTCCATCCCGTCTCTCCCGGAATCAGAACGGTTCATTATAGTGATCCCTTGGGAGGGCGTCAAGAAAAGGGTGGTGGGTCCGTTGACAATCGCAATTGCGCGGTGATACGGTGACGGCATGCCCGCCTTAAAAAAGGCCCTGATCATTTTCGCGAAGGTTCCGAAACCCGGACAGGTGAAAACGAGGCTCCAGCCGGAGTTGTCGCCGGATGCGTCCAGCCAGATTTATCTCGCGTTTATCCTGGATACTCTCTCGGCCACGGCCCCGTTGAAGGGCGTGAAACGCATTCTGGCCTGTGATTCGACGCGGCGGGATCCGTTTTTCATCCAGCTTGCGGAACGATACAACCTGGCGCTGATCGATCAAACCGGCGAAAACCTCGGGGCCCGGATGAGGAACGCCGTCGCGGAGGCCTATCGGCTGGGCTTTGGCCAGGCCGTGATCATCGGGACGGACATTCCGACGCTTCCGGTCGATTATATCCAAGAGGCGTTTAAACATCTGAAGAAAAGTCCCTTGGTGCTGGGTCCGAGCGCCGACGGCGGTTATTACCTCATCGGCGGTTCCGGATCCATTCCGCCGATCTTCGATGGAGTCCACTGGGGGACGGAGCAGGTCCTGACGCAGACGCTTCAACGGATCACCGAGAACAAGCTCGATGCGGCCCTTCTTCCGTTCTGGTACGACGTGGATACGGTCGGTGACCTCCGGTTTTTATCGCAGCACCTGGTTTACCTCGAACGGCAGACGGGGAAATGCGCGGCGGCCGAGACGTCCCGCGTTCTCAAGACATTAAAACTGGACATTCCGTAAAGCCGAAATCCTCTTGCGGCGCCCTCGGGAGTGTGTTATAAATTCAAAACAGAAGGCGGCGTACCCAAGTGGCTAAGGGAGCAGTCTGCAAAACTGCGATTCGGCGGTTCAATCCCGCCCGCCGCCTCCACCTTTCCCTCTACCAACCCTTCAGTACCATCCGCAGTTTTTCGACATCCTGCTCATCGCACCAGACGTAGGCCGAATAGCGGGCCTCCAATCCCATCGCATCAACGGCATGGAGGTTGATCCCCTCCTGTGCGATCCGGTCGAGGGTGTCGGCCAGCGCTCCGGCGCGGTCCTCGCCCGTCAGATGAAAGCAGCTCCCTTCACGAAACACCCAGCCGGCCTCTCGCGCCACGTTTCGAAAAATGGCGGAATCCCACGGAATGGCGATGATCTCTCCATTGCCCCGGCCGGTTCCAAAACTCCAGACCGCGTGCAGATTAATCTCTCGCTCCGACATCTGCTTTGAAAATCGGGCCAGTTGCCCCGGCCGATCCTCTGTTGAAATCACAAAAAAAGTTTTCCGTGCAATGTCCATTGTCGACCTCGCCCATCCCTTGAGCAGAACTGTTTTTAACGGAACGCGCCGTTCGTGAAAGAAAAGCCCATGAAAAGATACGGATGATAAGATACGGAATTCTTGTAAAAAAGGCAAGCGGGGAACGGCACGACAGGAACCGGGTCCGGTAAGGCAGGGCGGGCAGAGCCGTTTTTCGAAGCTACTGGCTCGTTTTTTTAATGCGAGGTTGTCCGGGGTGTCGACCGGAAGGCATCCGCCGCGCTCCAGACGGTCAGCACCAGCAGGAGCGCCAGCAGCAGGAGGTGCAGCATGGAAGCGTCCGTAAAGCCGCTCGACAGAACGGAACGGCGACGCAGCATGCCGCTCGCAATCAGTGTTCCGATCAGAAATGCCGTTCCCTTCATCCAATGATGGTTGAGCATCTGACCCGCGCCCGGCAGTATCGCCGAGAGGGCGGTTGCGATCCAGCGGTATGTCATGGTCTCCCTCCTCGTTCGTCTCTTGAAGTGGCACGCCATCCCGGCGGCCATGAAGCATCCAACCTGCCATTATTTTACCGTAAATTCCTAATCCGTCAACCCTTATTTGCAATGACCTGCGTTTATTTTCATTGATCATTCATCCGGTGGTTCATTGAGTCCGCCGGTAGGGGCTGTTTATTCATGGGGAAATGTTGCGCTTGACACGCTCAAGAGCGCTCAGTCATAATGGTTTCGTGAACCGATTCTCTCGTTGAGGCCCATGACGAACAAACGACATTACAAGCGAGTCACGATCAAGTCGGTTGGAGATATTCTTTGTATGGACGACAACCGCCGATTCAAGGCGTTTGTGGGCGGGATCAGCCGGGGCGGGCTGGAGATTTATTCGCAGGAGACGGTAAATCGCGACTGTCGGTTGAAGATCAGCCTGTCGTTTTTGGATAAGGATGGTAAGCCGATGGTCGAAAACCTGACGGGTCAGGTGCGCTGGTCCGCGCCGTTTCAAGATGCATATATCGCCGGAATTCAGTTCGACGTGCTGGTGAACGAGGACGCCACGCCGGCGCTGGCGGACTATATCGAAAATGCAGAACGTTACTTCACCTGAAATGCATGGGTCAAGATTGGGAATGCCGGAAAGAGAACAGAAAGTGATCATGCATGCCGTGATGTCCACGCGAGGCCCGTTTATCGTCTGCCATTTCTGTTATTCACAGTTAAAAGACGAGGCCAAGCTGGACCCGCGCGACCGGGCCGTTTCGGATACGGTCTCGGACGAATTCTGCGTCAATTGTTATGACCGGAACAAGATACTGATTGATGATCTGGCCGGCAGCACGGAATAACGATGGATGATGACGAGGAGATCGAGCTTCCGATCCTGCCCCCCGCCATCCCGGGCCCGGACTGTCCTTTTTGCGGCGAACCCACCTTGAGCGTGGATGGAGACTTCATCTGTCTTGATTGCAATGGCGGAAGCTACGGTCCGGAGACCGGATAACGTCGGATTCGGCCGCCATTCGTAAGCACTCTCCAGGAAAGTTCGAAAAATCTCCCTAAACCCCGCGCGATTGAACCATGGCCATGATGAAAAAAACAGTTTCCCTTATTCTATCGCTCATCTTCATACTGACGGCCTGTGCGGCGCCTTCAACCCGGCCGACTCAACCCGCTCCCGAAACCGAACGCCGGCCGCCGGCGGACCGCGGCAAGGAACTGGGAAAGGAATTCCTGGCGGAAGCCCGGAAACAGTATCGGTTCGTCACAGATCAAACGGTGGTGGATGCCGTCAACCAAGTGGGCCGTCGGCTGGTCACGGCGGCCGGCGGTGCTCCGGACGCATTTCATTTCTTCGTGGTCAGCGAGATTCAGCCGAATGCGTTTGCGATTCCGGGAGGATATATCTTCGTTTTTGACGGGCTTCTCGCCAAACTGAACTCGGAGGATGAGCTGGCCGGTGTTCTGGCCCATGAAACCGGCCACGTCATGCACAACCATTTTTTTAAAGACGATTCGAAAGTAACCGCCCTGAGTCTGGCCACCATCGCGGCGATCCTTTTGTCGAGAGGGAGCGGGGCGGCCGCCAGCATCGCAATCGCCGCCAATATCTCAGCACAGCTTCATTTCAGCCGCGAGAATGAAGAGGAAGCCGACGCGTCGGGCATGCAATACCTCAAACAGGCCGGGTATGATCCGAAGGGGATGCTGAATTTTTTTCAGACCCTGCTTAACTATGAACGAATCAATGGCGCCGAGATACCGGCCTATCTGGAGACACACCCGGCGCTGGACGATCGCATCCATCTTGTGGAGATGCGTATGGCCCGTCCGGTGGACAGCGTCCTGTCCTCTCCTCGAAAAGTCGTGGATTGGGACCGCGTGGAAACCGTGATCCGGGCCAAAAGTCAGACCTGGAAGGATGTCGCCCAGCTGTTTCCCGGCCGGTCGGCCGGAACCGCTACGGATGAACGATTCCACTACCTTTCCGGTCTGGCCTACTTGACGGCGGATCGGGTGGCCGAAGCCATTACCGAGTATCGGGCGGCGTTGTCCGCGTCTCCGGCCAATCCGGTTTATCATGCCGATCTGGCAACGGCCTATTTAAAAAGCCAGGAGATCGAGCGGGCGAGGGCCGAGGCGCTTGAGAGTCTGAAACAGTCGAAGCCGGGCGAGGAGCCTCCGTCCGCGTTTCTCGTTCTCGGAATGCTGGAAGAGCATGCCGGCCGGTTGGAAGAGGCCCGTCACCACTACGAAGACGTGATTCAGCGGGACCCGGATCACGCTTTCGCCCAGTATCATCTCGGACAGGTTTATTTTCAAACCGGGAATCCGAAGGAAGCTGCCTATCACACGGGACGCTATCTTCGGCTCAACCTGGAGCCGGAAGCGGCGCTCCGTGAATTCAAGCGGGCCAAGGATCTTGCTTCCAAGGACAGCGACCTGGCCCGAACGATCCAGGAACAGATTGATCAGATCAATTCGGACGGGATCTAATTTGAATAGGGAATGCCGGAGTGGTGGAATGGTAGACACAAGGGACTTAAAATCCCTCGCGCAGAAACGCGCGTGACGGTTCGAGTCCGTCCTCCGGCAGACTTTATGTTTAGACGCCGTTTCCCCTTCCCGATTTCCCCAAAACGCTCAAGATAAAAAATGAGGTTATTTGCTTTAGATATCACGTTATTGCCTTGACAAGATCGGCCCAATCAGGTACATTCAGCGATCAAATAGCAGGTTAAATGTGCGGAGTTATCGAGTCGAAGAATGGGTTGGTTTTCAAAGAAGACACGCAAGGTACTGGTCTTGGGACTGGATTGTGCCACGCCTCAGCTGGTTTTTGACCGCTGGCTAAAGGATCTTCCCAATATTAAGAGTCTTGTTGATCGCAGCGTTTACGGGGAAATGAAAAGCTGCGACCCGCCGATTACCGTCCCGGCATGGGCTTCGATGATGTCCAGCAAGAATCCGGGGCGTCTCGGCATCTACGGTTTCCGAAACCGCGCCGATTATTCCTACGACAAATTGACCATGGCTAATTCCACCTCGGTGAAAGAGGACCGGGTATGGGATATTCTTTCCCGCGCCGGAAAACAGGTCGCCTTGATCGGGGTTCCCCAGACCTATCCCCCCAAACCGATCAACGGCCATATGGTTACCTGCTTTCTCACCCCCGATATCAGCAGCAACTTTACGTATCCGGCCGAATTCCGGAATGAAGTGCAAAAGGTGGTGGGGGAATACATTCTCGACGTGAAAGATTTCAGGACGGAAAATAAGGAGCTGATCCTCCGTCAGATTTTTGAAATGACCGAAAAGCGTTTCAAACTGGCCCGGCACATGCTCAAAAACAAGCCGTGGGATTATTTCATGATGGTCGAAATGGGCGTGGACCGGATCCATCACGGTTTCTGGAAGTACATGGACACGACCCATCGCAAATACGAGGTCGGCAACCCCTTTGAGAACGCCATCTACGATTATTACCGGTACCTCGACCGCGAAATCGGGGAAATCCTTTCGCTGATTGATTCCGATACGGTGGTCTTCCTCGTTTCGGATCACGGAGCGAAGAAGATGGAGGGCGGAATCTGCATTAACGAGTGGTTCCGCCGGGAGGGCTATTTAAAACTGGCGGAGGATCCCGCGGGCCCGACGCCCATTTCCAGGGCCTCGGTGGACTGGCGGGAGACGAAGGCCTGGGGCGAGGGCGGTTACTATTCCCGGATTTTTATGAACGTCAAGGGGCGCGAGCCGCACGGCGCGATTGATCCGAAGGATTATGAAACGGTGCGGACTGAATTAATCGCGAAGCTGGAGGCCCTGACGGACGAAAAGGGGCAGCCCATTGGGACGAAGGTCTATCGGCCGGAGGAGCTCTATCCCGAGGTGCGGGGCATCGCGCCGGATTTGATCGCCTACTTTGGGAATCTCTATTGGCGCTCGGTGGGAAGCGTGGGTCTCGGGTCGATCCATACATTTGAGAACGATACCGGGCCCGATGATGCGAACCACGCCGAGCACGGAATTTTTGTCATGGCGGATCCAAAGCGGTCGGGAGAGGGCCGGAAACTAACCGGTCTTCAATTGATGGACATGGCCCCGACCATTCTGAAACTGTTTGACATGCCCGTTCCGCACGACATGGAAGGAAAGGCGGTATCATTTGCAGGCTGATGCTTTCAAAGGCGTAACGATATGGCTGACCGGCCTGCCCTCGGCCGGAAAAACAACGCTGGCCCATTTGTTGGGAAACAAACTGCGGGAAAGAGGGATCACCGGGCTTGAAATTCTGGACGGGGATGTCATTCGGCTGAATCTTTGCAAGGATCTGGGGTTCAGCCAGGAAGACCGGATGACCAATATCCGGCGGATCGCCTTCGTCTCGCAGCTTTTAACGCGCCACGGCATCATCGTGATCGTCGCCGCAATCTCGCCCTATCGGGAAAGCCGAGATCTCGCCCGTCAGGAGATCAAGGATTTCGTCGAGGTGTTTGTCAAATGTCCGATGGACGTCCTGATCGGTCGGGATGTGAAAGGGCACTATAAAAAAGCGCTGGCTGGAAATCTCCCCCATTTCACCGGGGTATCGGACCCGTATGAAGAGCCGCTCCATCCGGAGATCCTGGTCGAAACCGACAAGGAAACGCCCGAGGCGTCGGCCGCAAAGATTCTCGGTTTTCTCAAAAAAATGGGATACCTGCCCGATTCTTTTTCGACCCTATATGAAAAACGGAAAAGCGCGCCATGATCGGCCGACGGATCGATCTTCATGCCCACAGCACGGCCTCGGACGGCAGTCTCACCCCGCCGGAACTGATCCGGTATGCCGCCGATAAAAAACTTTCCGCAATGGCCCTGACGGACCACGATTGCGTGGACGGACTGGATGAGGCCGTGGCCGAAGGGGAGCGGCTGGGCATCGAGGTGATTCCGGCGGTGGAGTTGAGCGCCGACCATCCCGACGGGACGATGCATATCCTGGGTTTTTTCGTGGACCGGCGGCATGAGGGGTTTTGCGGCCGGTTGCGGCGACTACAAGAGGCCCGCCGGGAGAGAAACCCGAAGATCATTCAGAATCTTCAGTCGTTGGGATTGAATCTTACCTATGACGAAGTGGTCGCCGCGTCCGGAGGAGGACAGGTCGGCCGGCCCCATTTTGCGAAGGTTCTGGTCCAGAAGGGGTATGTCTCCTCGATGCAGGAGGCTTTCGAGCGATATCTGAAAAAAGGGGCGCCGGGATATGTCGAAAAGTTCCGGTTCAGTCCTCAGGATGCCATCGCCGCGATTCATGAGGCGGGGGGCGTGGCCGTGCTGGCGCATCCGTTTACGTTGTACAAGGACAATTCCGTCCCGCTGGACCCGCTGCTCGAAGGGCTGTCGCAGGCCGGTCTGGACGGGATAGAAGTGATCTACAGCACTTATTCCGGGGAGCAGACGCGGTATTATCGCGAGCGGGCCGAGAAGTACAACCTGCTGCCGTCGGGCGGATCCGATTTTCACGGGGCCCATAAACCCGGAATCGATCTCGGGGTCGGTCAGGGCCGTCTCGAGGTTCCCTATGAACTGCTCGAACCGCTTCGAAAAAAGGCTCAAGGCTATAAAGTCTCGGTTCATGCCGGTTGACGATCGCCGTTGATTCCATTTGGAAGGACCTTATAACGCGGGAGATGATCATGAGCGTCGATAAACCGTTTGACGTTATTGTTATGGGCGGAGGACCGGGCGGGTCCAGCACCGCCACGTTTTTAGCTCAAAAGGGCCACAAGGTTTTGCTCCTTGAAAAAGAGCGATTCCCCCGGTTTCATATCGGCGAATCGTTGTTGCCGGCGCTATGGGACATCTGGGACGCGCTCGGAGTCACTGCGGAGCTTGAGGCGAAGGGTTTTGTGGTGAAGCAGGGCGTCAACTTTGCGATGTTTAATTCGCCCAACGATATCGCCCTTTTGACGGGCGAATACCCCGAGTACTTTCAGCGCCCGTATGCCTATCATGTCGATCGGGCGAGCTTCGACGAGATCCTTCTGAATCACGCGCGCCGGACCGGCGTCGAGGTTCGGGAGGAATGGACCGTCCAGGACGTCTTGTTTGAGGGAAGCCGGGCCGTCGGTGTGTTGGCCGGGCCCAACGGACAGGAAGCCCGGCCGATCCGGTCGTCCATCGTCGTGGACGCCACCGGACGCTCCAGTTTGATCTCGCGAAAGCTCGGCTGGCACAAGCGCGATCCGAAACTCTCCAAAGTCGCCTATTTCACGCATTTTAAAGGCGCCCGCCGCCAGGAGACGATCGAGATTTTAAAAGACCCTGTTTTATGCCAGGACGACACCTATATGACCGATATCCACACCATCGACGCCGGATGGATCTGGTACATCCCGCTAACGGATGACATTGTGAGCGTCGGAGCGGTCGTGGATTTGAAACACGACTTCGGAGCGCCGGACCCGCAGACGCGCTTCAACCGTGCGATAGCCAGTTGCTCCCGAATCCGCGACTGGGTCGGATCGTCGGAACAGCTGATCGAGATGCAGGCCATCTCGAACATTTCATACCTCAGCGATTCGTTTGTCGGAGACGGCTTCGTCTTGGTCGGAGACGCCTCGATGTTCGTGGACCCGATCTTTTCGGCCGGCGTGACGATCGCGATGCGCGGCGGGATGTTCGCGGCCGATGCGATTCATGAGGCTTTTCTGGCCGGGGATTTCAGCGCCGCGCGGCTGAAGCCTTATGAGACGAAGATCCGCCATCCGATGGGCCGTATCTTCAAGATGATTTACAACTGGTATCACATACTGCAAAACAAGGATGCCGGCAATATTTTTGCCATGTCCCGACAGATGCCGCTTTTGCGCGAGCGGCTGATCGTACTCCTGAGCGGCGGATATGACAAGGTTGACATGGAGGCTATCCTCAAAGCGACCGAGGGCCAGATGGATCGCCTGACCGCCGGTCCGGGGAAAATGGCCTGAGTGTAACTGACAACGGAGGAGGAGATGGATTTTTCAAAATCTAAGAAACGTGCGTCGGGCGGGGTCATGTTTCATCATCCGGTCGCATTTTGGCTGGGGACCGCTGTCCTGGTGGCGGGTGTCATCATGCATCTGCCGGACTACTTCAATGCCGGAGGCATGAGCTACCGCATGGCCGGGATGCCTATGTCACAGATCATGCTGATCGGCATGGCGCTGATTCTCGGTGGAATCGGCCTGGCCGCGTATGGACTGTTTCCGCGGAATTTTGGACGACCGACCGTGGATGTGGGAGAAGCATTTCATATACGGGCGATGGACGATGCCCCCCTCACGGCGGCCCACTGGCGGCTGGTGGCGGTGCTCGGAACGGCGCTGATCGTGGACGTGATGAAGCCGGCCACGCTGGGCTTCGTCGTCCCGGGCTCCAGGGCCGAATACGGGTTGACCGCTTCCCAGGTGGCGTGGTTTCCGTTGGTGGCTCTGACCGGCACGACCATCGGTTCGGTGATCTGGGGCATGCTGGCGGATCGGCTCGGCCGACGGGGCGCGATCCTGATGGCGGCGCTGATGTTTGTCGGGACGACGATCTGCGGCGCGATGCCTTCGTTTGCCTGGAATCTATTCATGTGTTTTCTGATGGGACTGTCGGCCGGCGGGCTGTTGCCGATCGTCTTTGCGCTTCTGGCCGAAACGATGCCGGCGAAACAGCGCGGTTGGATCACGGTGTTGATCGGCGGAATTGGAACGGTCGGCGGCTATCTCGCGGCCAGTGGAGCCGCCGCATTGTTTGAACCCCATTTCAACTGGCGGATCCTGTGGTTTTTGAATCTGCCGACCGGCGCTCTCGTGATTGCGCTGAACCGGTTTATTCCGGAATCTCCCCGCTACCTTTTTATGCACGGTCGGTCTGATGAGGCCCGTGATATGATGCAGAATTTCGGCATCACGGTGGAGAAGGAAAAGGTTGCGGCCCGGTCCATCGCCGCCCATCAAAAGGAGCATTATCTGACCAGTCTGTCCCGGTTATTCAGCGGGGTCTATCGCAGTCAGACTCTCAGTCTCGTTCTGCTCGGGTTGGCCTGGGGGCTGGTCAACTGGGGCTTCCTCACCTGGCTTCCGAGTAATTTAAGGGAGATGGGCCTGTCGGCCGGAGTTTCGAACGGAATACTGGCACGGTCCGCGTTGATCGCCATTCCCGGTATCCTAATTGTGTCTTGGCTCTACGGTCACTGGAGCAGCAAGAAAAGCATGGTGATGTTTGGCCTGGCGACCGCCACGGTGTTGGTCGGGTTTTCCGTGATCGGCAGCGATCTTGCTAAAAACACCGGTCTGCTGGTAATGCTCGTCATGGGTCTGCTTGTCTGCAGCAGCGGAGTGATCGCGACGCTGCTTCCCTACAGCGCCGAGGTTTATCCCACGCGTCTACGGGGTATTGGAGCCGGGGTCACTTCCGCCAGCAGTAAGTTTGGCGGGATCGTTGGTCCTCCTCTCATCGCCGCCGTGATCACCCTGTGGCCCGGTCTCACGGTTGCGGCACTGGTGACGGCGGTGCCGATCGCCGTAGCGGCGATCCTGCTCGGCCTTAAAGGATTTGAAACACGGGGCCGGCGTCTTGAAGAGATCCAGTCTTCCGCCGCCGCAAAACCAAAAGGGTCCAAGAAGCGGGATGTGGTCATTATCGGAGGAGGTCCGGCCGGAGCAGCCAGCGCGATGTTCCTGGCAAAAGAAGGCCTCCGGTCGCTGATCATCGAGGAGGAACCCTTCCCGCGTTATCACATCGGCGAGTCATTGACCGGCGCCGGCGGCCAGGTTCTGCGGGAGCTGGGACTGGACGTCGAAATGATCAAACGCAATCATCCGGTCAAGCAGGGGGTCAAAGTCTACGGCAACAACCCGAAGGGCACCTGGTTTGTACCCGTCATGGGGCGTGACGAAAACTGGAACCTCCATGACTCGGAGACCTGGCAGGTGCGTCGGAGCGAGTTCGACCGCATGATGCTCAACGAGGCCTCCTCGCGCGGCGCAGACCTTCTTCAGGGAAAGGCGACCCGGCCGCTCCGGAACGAGGACGGCTCGGTGCGGGGCGTGGAAGTCCGAATGGCCGACGGCGGCGTTCAGGAGATCGAGTCGGAGGTTTTGCTCGACTGCTCGGGTCAGGCGACCTTCTTGGCGAATGCCGGTGTGACGGGGACCAAACATATTGGCAATCACGTCAAGCATATCGCGATCTTCTCGCAGGTGGCCGGCGCCATCCGGGATCAGGGCGGCAGCCGCGACAACCATAAGGACAATACGCTCATTTTTTATCAAAAGAAGTTCCACTGGGCCTGGTTCATTCCGCTTGACGACGACATCGTGAGCGTCGGGGTCGTGGTCCCGTCGTCCTATTTCCAGGAAAGGAAGGAGACCAAACGGGATTTCCTGATTCGGGAACTGCATGAACTGCACCCGGAGCTCAAGCGTCGCCTTCCGGAAATCAAGCTGGTCGAGGAGGTTCATGCAATTCCGGACTACACCTATCAGGTGGACGAATTCTGCGGCAAGGGCTTCATCTGTATCGGAGACGCCCACCGTTTTATCGATCCGATCTTTTCTTTCGGCGTGACGGTTGCGATGCGGGAGGCCCAGTTCGCGGCGCCGGCGATCAAGGACTATCTTGGGGGCGCCCATCGCGATCGGGCCAATCCGTTTGCCGGGCACCAGCTATTGTGCGACAAGGGAGCCGACGTCTTGGAGGACACCATCGACCTGTTCTGGGACCAGCCGACGACCTTCGCATTTTTCGCGCATCAACGCCACAAGGAGATGATCACGGACGTTTTTGCCGGGCGGATCTATGAAAGGCAGCCCTCCGCCTCCATCGTGGATGTGCGGAAGCTCCTCAATCGCCAGCAGGATCGTGAACGGTTTTACGAAAATCCGGACCTCTACTCGGTTCCGATCGGTTCGCGCTACCATCCTGAACGCGCATCCATTTGGGAGCCGAATTCTTCAATGGCCTCCGCGGAAGAATAGATGGAACCGGCTTCTTAAGGTTGAAAATGGATTTTTCCTTTACACAGGAACAGCGTCAGTTAAAGCGGTCCTTGGTCGATTTTGCCAAGGGCGCCTTGAATGACGACCTGGCTAAACGGGATCAAGCGCGGGAGTTTTCAAGGGACCTCTGGAAACGGTGCGCCGATTTTGGGATACAGGGCCTTCCGATCCCGGCCGAGTGGGGCGGCCGCGGTCTGGACATGGTCAGCGTCTTTTATGCGCTTGAAGGGCTGGGGTACGGCTGCCGGGATAACGGTCTCGCCTTCTCGATGCAGGCCCATCTTTGGGGTGTCTCGATGCCTCTGTCGCTCTTCGGGACCCCGGTTCAGAAGAAAAGTTATCTTCCAAAACTTTGCGATGGGAGGATGATCGGTTCGATCGCGATGGCCGAGCCGGAGTCGGGATCGGATGCATTTACTCTGAAAACGCGCGCCGTGAAAAAAGGGGCGGGGTATGTTTTAAACGGATCGAAGACCCTGATCACGAACGCCCCGGTGGCCGATCTGTATCTTGTCTTTGCGGCGGTCGAGCCGCCTGATCCGTCCGGCGTGACGGCATTTTTGGTCGAACGGGGCGCGCCGGGTCTGACGGTCGGCCGGACGCTGGAAACGATGGGGCTGCGCACCTCCCCCCTGGGCGAACTGAGTTTCAAGGACTGCGAGGTTCCGGCCGGGAATCTGCTCGGCAAACCGGGCGACGGGACGGTCATCTTCACCGGCGCCATGGAGCTGGAGCGGTGCGGCATCCCGGCCAGTCATGTCGGCGCGATGGAGCGGATTCTGGAGCGCTGCATCGCCTATGCGCGCGAACGCCGGCAGTTCGGAAAGCCGATCGGCGATTTTCAGGCCGTTTCCCATAAGATCGCCGAGATGAAAATCCGGCTGGAGACGTCGCGCTTGCTGGTTTACCGGGCCGCCTGGCTCAAGAGCCAGGAGCGGCATGCCATTCTGGAGGCCTCGATCGCCAAGGCGCATGTCGGAGACGCCTATATCCAGACCTGTCTAGATGCGGTCCAGATTTACGGCGGCCGCGGTTATCTGGTCGAATTTGAACTGGAGCGGGAGCTGCGGGATGCGATCCCGAGCCGGATTTATTCCGGAACCTCCGAAATCCAGAAGAAGATCATTGCGGGCTGGCTGGGATTGTAGACGGATGAATCCTCAAATAAACAAAAATTTTCTACTGCAGCATCTCTTGACCTCCGGCGCGCTTCGCGATCCGGATGCGATGGCGGTGGTCTGCCGGGGCGCGCGATTGACCTACGGCCAGCTGGAGCGATCTTCCGACAGGATGGCCCGGCTCCTTTGTGAGGAAGGCGTGCGGCCGGGCGACCGTGTCGGAATATTTTTCCCCAAATCGGCCGAGACCCTGACCGCGATCTTCGGCATCTTGAAGGCCGGGGCGGTTTATGTGCCGATCGATCCCAAGGGACCCGCTCAGCGCGCGGCCTACATCATCCGGGACTGCGGAATTCAAGTCCTGTTGACCGCGGCCAAGCAGAAAAGTCTTCTGACCCAGATCCTTCGCGAGGCGGCGCCCCTGCGGCTGCTGCTCTTCATGGATACTGCGGCCTCGATGGAATCGACGGACAGCCGTTCCGGTCGAGTCCTGGCCTGGCCGGAGGCGCAGGCGGCCGTGACGGAGGGTCGACCGGATCTTCCGACCATCCATACGGACCTGGCCTACATTCTGTACACCTCCGGCTCGACCGGCCGTCCCAAGGGCGTCATGCTGAGTCATCTGAATGCGATGACTTTTGTGGACTGGGCCGTAAGTTATTTTGAGCTCCGGCCGAAGGATCGTCTTTCCAATCATGCCCCGATGCATTTTGATCTGTCCGTTTTCGACCTCTTTGCGTCCTTCAAGGCCGGCGCGTCCGTCTTTCCGATTCCGGAGGAGATCACCTTTTTCCCGATTCAGGTGGCCCAGTTCATTCAAGATCATCGCCTCACGGTCTGGTATTCGGTGCCCTCGGCCTTGATCCAGTTGCTCCAGCACGGGGAACTCCAACGGTTTGATCTTTCCGGACTCCGGTCCGTTCTGTTTGCCGGCGAGGTTTTTCCGGTGAAGTATCTTCGAATGCTGAAGGCCGCTCTCCCCGCCGCCAAGCTGTTCAACCTGTACGGACCGACCGAAACGAATGTATGCACGGTCCACCCGGTGCAGGATCTCGCGGCGGATCAAGCCATCCCGATCGGCAAGGCCTGTGCCAACGCGGCCGTCGTTGCGATGAATGAAAATAACGAACCGATCCAGGCGGGCGAAACAGGAGAGCTGTGCGTCAGCGGCCCGACCGTGATGAAGGGCTACTGGGGGCATCCGGATCTCACGGCCGCTGTCCTGGTTCCCGGTCCGGCGGAAGGCGGCGGTACGGAGAGCGTTTACCGCACGGGCGATTTGGTGACGATCAATGAAAAGGGCGAGTACCTGTTTATCGGAAGGCGCGATCATATGATCAAGAGCCGCGGCTTCCGGATCGAGCTGGGCGAGATCGAGGCGGCGCTGGTCGACCATCCGGGGGTACAGGAGGCGGCGGTCGTCGCGATTCCGGATGAGGAAGCGGGCAACCGGATCAAGGCCGTGATTGTTCCGACCGCGGTCGCGACCTTGACGCGGGAGGAGATCGAAACGCACTGCGCGAAGAGACTCCCCCGCTACATGATTCCGGAGATCATCGAGTTCTGCAAGGCGCTGCCGCGGACTTCGACCGGAAAAATGGATAAAACGATACTGGTAAAGGAAACAGTCCGGTCCTGAATCGACCGGGTTGAAACGGAGGAGGCCGGAGATCCATGATGGACAGTGCAATCATCGAAGAGAAGATCAAAACCTATATAATGACGGACCTGGCGCGCGATCACTCCGGGTCGGATTTGAAACGGGACGAATCCCTGATCGACCGGGGAATTATCGATTCGCTCGGGCTTTTCAAGCTGATCGCATTTATAGAGGAGGAATTCGGGGTTGCGGTCGAGCCCCAGGAGGTCCGAACCGATAATTTTGAAACCCTGGCGATGGTATCCGACCTGGTCGGGAAGAAAATCGCCAGGAAGTCCGCCCGTTCGTAGTCCGGACCACGCCGAGAGCATCCATGTTTGATACCATCCGAGGGGATCTGGGAAGAAAGCGTCAGACGTATATCGTCCGGGCGATGGATCAGACCTGGTTCAACCGGAACATCAAGATTTATCTTCAGCAGGGCAGTATCGCGGTGGCCGTTTTCCGGTTCGGGCAGTGGGTCCAACGGCTTCGAATTCCGGTGCTGAAGCAGATCCTGTTCACGGTCTACTACATTCTGAATCTGGCCGTGATCATTTTTTTCGGCATCAACATCCAGCTCAGCGCCAACATCGGCCGGGGGTTTATTGTCCATAATTATTCCGGGGTCTTTCTGGGACGGATTACGATCGGAGAGAACTGCATCGTCAATCAGGGCGTGACGATCGGGAACATCCGCGGCGAGCCGGGCCGTCCGGTTCTTGGAAATAACGTCTATATTGGGGTCAGCGCCGTTGTATTGGGAAACGTGAAAATCGGAAACAATGTCGTGATCGGGGCCAACTCGCTGGTGATCACGAACGTGCCGGACAACTGCACCGTGGTGGGGGTGCCGTCCCGGATTGTTTCCCGTCGGCCGACCAGTCCCTACTTGAAATTTGGAAATGAACCGGCGGCGGGGTCCAAGGCATGAGCGCATCCCCGTCCTCAAAACCGCGCGTCCTGATCATCGGGCTGGATGGGGCCACCCTAGATCTCGTGGTCCCCTGGGCCTCCGATGGAAAACTGCCTCACATGGCCCGCCTCCTGAAGGAGGGCACATGGGGACCGCTTCAGTCTCCCATCCCCCCCATCACGCCGCCGTCCTGGAGCAGCTTCATGACCGGGATGAATCCCGGAAAGCACGGCGTATTTCATTTCATTGAACCGCAGCCCGGTAGTTACGGGATGCGGTACATCAATGCGGCCCACCGCAAGGCCCGCACGATCTGGAGCATCCTTTCGGACGCTGGCCTGACCGTCGGCGTAATGAATCTTCCTTTTACCTATCCTCCCGAGGCCGTCAACGGATTCATGATTTCGGGAATGGATACCCCGGATGAAACCAGCGACTTCGTCCATCCGCGGGCGCTCCGGGCCGAGCTGGAGCGGACCGTGGGGAAAATCAATCTAGACATCCGTTACCTCGGCTTTATGTCAACGGATGAGCGACGCGCGGCCGTTCTAAAAGAGCTGGCCCAGATCGATGAGCAGCGCACCCGGATGGCGCTCTATCTTCTGGAGAAGCATCCGGCCGATGTCATGATGTTCGCCTACACCTCCTCCGATACGGCCCACCACTATTTCTGGCAGTTCATGGATCCGCAGCACCCGTTTTACGATCCGGTGGGGGCCAAAAAATTCGGAGGGGCCGTTCTGGAAATATACCAGCGGCTGGACCGCGCCGTCGGTCTTCTTCTGGAGCGGGTTTCCGAGGAGACGTCGGTCATCCTCGTCTCCGATCACGGGGGCGGACCCGTGTCGGACAAGGTCTTATACCTTAACCGTTTCCTGGCCAACATTGGATTGCTGGCGTACAAGACCAAGGGCCCGCTTGGCAACTGGGCGTGGCTGCAACGGCCGGTCCGGTATCTCTATGGATGGCTGCGCAGCTCGCTCTCTTCCAAACAGAAAAGCCGGCTCGCCAGGCTCTTCCCGATACTGCGGCGACGGTTGGAGGCCTCCTACACCGCCTTCAGTCAGATTGATTGGTCGCGGACCCAGGCCTTTTGTAATGAAGTCCTGATGTCGCCCCCCAATATCTGGATCAATCTCAAAGGCGACAAACCCCAGGGGATTGTGGAGTCGGGTCAGTATGATTCGCTGGTGGGCCGGATCATCGCTCATTTGTACGAGCTCAAGGATCCCCGCACCGGGCGGCAGCTCATCCGGAAAGTTTACCGGCGCGACGAGATCTATCAAGGCCCTTATGTAAACTCGGCTCCCGATCTGACCTTGTGCTGGTGGGAAAGGGACTCCTTCGTCACCAAGCCGAGCTTTCCGGAGGATCGGGGAAAACCGGTCGTCCAGATCCGGTCGGAGGGATTTCAGGACGGCTCGGAATGGAGCGGAACGCACACGCTGGACGGGATCCTGCTGCTCAAAGGGAAAGTGTTCCGATCGGGCGGCGCCGCGAAGGACAGCCGGATCATCGATCTCGCCCCGACGCTGCTTCATATACTGGGTCTGCCGGTTCCGGAGGAGATGGACGGCCGCGTGCTGACCGAGTTATTGGACGAAACCTTCCGGGCGGGGCACCCCATTCAATACCAAAAGAGCACGGGCGGCGACAGCCGTCCGGCTGGTGACGGCAGTTATTCGGAAGAGGATGCCGAAAAAATTGAAAAGCGCCTGCAGGGGCTTGGCTACATTGATTAACTTATCGTAACGGAGCCGGATGCCGGAAGGATCGCCACAGGGACGCAGCGTCTTCATCCTTGGATTGGACGGGGGGACGTATGATTTGATTCTGCCGTGGGTCCAAGAGGGGCGCCTGCCGAATCTGGGGCGGCTGATTCAATCGGGCAGCCATGCGGAGCTGGCCTCGACCGTTCCGCCGATGACGCCGCCCGGATGGACGTCGTTCATGACCGGGATGAATCCAGGAAAACACGGCATCTTCGATTTTACGGAGCGGGAGCCGGGGCGCTACGAGGTCAAGATCATGAATGCGACCGACCGGCAGGCCCGCACGATCTGGTCGCTCATGAGTCAGGCCGGGAAACGGGTGGCCTCCATCGGCGTGCCGCTCACCTATCCCCCGGAGCCGGTCAACGGCGTGATGATCAGCGGGTTTGATTCGCCGGTGCTCGACCGGCGGATCATGCATCCGCCCGAACTGTTCGACGAACTGGAGAAGTCTGTAGGGGGATATCCCGTTTCGCCCGATTTCGTCCGGCATGCGGTGCGCGGGGATCTGAAACGGGCGGTCGAAATCATCTGCGAGACGATGGATCAAAAGGCCCGGGCGGTGGAATATCTTCTCAAACGGGAGGCCTGGGATTGTTTTATGCTGGTGTTCGGCGAGACGGACGCCTGCATCCATTATTTCTGGGGACACCACGATCCTGCCTCGCCCCACCGCCCCCGGCATCCGGATCCGGGACCGGATCCGATCCGGACGGTGTACGAAAAGGTGGACGAGATTCTCGGCCGGTTGTTACCGTTGCTTCCGCCCGATTCCGGCATGATGCTCATTTCGGATCACGGGACCGGCGGCGCGGGACGCAAGATGGTCTATCTGAACCGGTGGCTTGAAGCGGAGGGTTTTCTCGCCTTCCGGGCCGGCTCCGGACGCGGTTGTCTCCGGACGATGAACTGGCGGTTGTTGGAAGAAGCCCGGTCCTGGGCCCGCGCCGTCCTGCCGCAATCGATCCTCAAGCGGTTGAGATACCGTTCGGGTCTTGGCGCCCGGCTGGAGTCCAATCAGCGGTTTTCGGGACTGGATTGGAAGCGGACCGCGGTCTATTCCGATGAAACGCCGCATTATCCGAATCTGTGGGTCAATCTGAAGGGGCGGGAGCCGCAGGGGGTCGTGAATCCGGGCGAGGAGTACGAGTCGCTCCGGGAGCGGATCCTTGAGCGGTTGTCCGAATGGCGGGACCCCGAGACCCGGCGGCCGTTGATCAAACGGGCGTACAAACGGGAAGAGGTTTACCACGGCCCCTGTCTGGAGAGGGCGCCGGATATACTGATCGCCTGGAATCTGGACGGAAACTATTCCTATCTGAACGGCTCCAGTCTCATGGCCTCGGGCAGGGCCCCGGTGGTTGCGATCGATCCGACCGGTTTCTGGAGATCCAAATCAATGCTGAACCGGGGAGGCAGTCACCGGGAGAACGGAATCTTCCTGATCCGCGGCGAAGGAGTTCAACGAGGGCATCGCCTGCTCAAGGCCGGCATCGCGGACATGGCGCCCACGCTGCTTTACTGGATGGGTCTTCCCGTTCCGTCCGACATGGACGGGACGGTATTGACGGAGGCGTTTGAGGATTCCTACCGGCGGGGTCATCCGGTTCATCGCGACGGGATTTCCGGCCAGGAGACCCAGGACCGCGCGCGGCTGGTTTATTCCGAAGAGGAAACGAAGAAGGTCGAAGAACGGTTGCAAAGCCTGGGGTATATCGAATGAGCCGATATCGTATCGCCATGGTGGCCGCCTGTCCCTTTCCGGCGAATCACGGTTCGCCGGCCAGCATCCGGGAGATGTCCGAAGCACTGGCGCAGCTGGGTCATCAGGTTCATGTGGTCACCTATCCCGACGGACAGGATATCCCGGTCAAGGGGGTCGTCATTCATCGGGCCGCCCGCATCCTTTCCTCGAAGGAAGTGTCGGTCGGCCCGTCCTGGAAACGACCGATCCTGGATCTGATGCTGTCGGTCAAGTTGTGTCGGGTCATTCGTCGGGAGCGGATCGAGATCATCCATGCGCACAATTATGAAGGTGCCCTGGTGGGGTTCCTGGCCAAGTTGATCACGCGAAAACCGTTTCTCTATAACGCCGTGAACACCATGATCGACGAACTGCCGGGGTATCGTTTTATCCGTCCAAAGGCCCTGGCCGTTCTCGTCGCGCGCCTCTTGGACCGGTGGGTCCCGCGGGGGGCGGATCACATCACGGTGGTCTCGAAAGAGCTGGGCGATTTTCTGAAATCAAAGGGCATCTCGGAGCACCGCATCACGATCGTTCCGGCCGGCGTCAACCTGGAGATGTTTGAACACCCGGACCCGGAGCCGGTCCGGCGGCGTTTCGGGATCGGGTCGCATCCGGTCGTGATGTATACCGGGACGATGGATCCGTTTCAGCGGATCGATTACCTTCTTCGGGCGATGCAAAAGGTCGTGTCGGCCCTGCCGGAAACCCGCTTGATGATCGTCTCCAATATCGTGGTGAAGGAATTTTTGGACCGGCACCGGATGCTGGCCCGGGACCTGGGCATTGAAGACCGGGTGATCTTCACCGGTCCGATTCCTCTTCCGGAACTTCCCAGCTATCTGGCCGCGGCCGATGTCGTGGTGATGCCCCGTCCGGCCTGTCCCGGGCATCCCGTCAAGTTATTAAACTACATGGCCGCGGGCAAGGCGATCGTGGCTTTTGAGGGCTCGGCCAAAGGGCTTCGAAATCTTTATAATGGGATTGTTGTTCCGGATCACGACTGGGGACAGTTCGGGGCGGGAATCCTGACGCTGATGAAGGAAACCGAACTGGCCCTACGTTTGGGCGAAAACGCCCGCACCGGGATTGTCGGAACGTTTGATTGGGTGACGCTGGCCAATGGGATTTCGGTTCTGTACACCGGTCTCGTCCATGTCGGCCGGAACGGCCTGCTCCGGCTGGACCAACAGGAACTCCGGAAATATCTTAAGGCCAGTTATGACCCCGTCCCACCGGGAAATTGGGTGCCCGCCCGTCTGCCCGTTCTGCGGTCCGACAAACCCTGACCCTTGCGGAAGGGACCTTCTTCTCGAAACGATATCGGAGATTTTCGGTCGGCCCGTATGGCGGGCTGAACCCGAGGACTGATTGCAACGCCGGGCGGAGTTCGATATACTATCCGTTGCCGGGTAGGAGATGGGGTTCGTCATGGCTTCACCCGTTGGACATTCGCTGGCCGGGGTTTCGCTCTATCTTTTCCTGACCCGAAAGACGGACGGACCGGCGATCCGGGCCGATTGGAAAACGGCGGCCCTTCTGGTGGCCGCCGCCAATCTTCCGGACATTGATTTTCTCATCGGGTATGCGGTCTACGGCGATCCGAACCGCATCCACGGCGGGTGGACGCATGCCGGCCTGTTTGCCGCTGCGGCGGCCTGGGTTCTGACCCGGCTGCATCGGTTCCAACCCTCCGTCGGCACGGCGGGTTGGGCCTACTTTTTTGCGGTTGCATCCCATGGGATTATGGATTTCTTTACCGGTCCGACGATCGGTCTTTATCCCTCCTACGGGGTGGCCTTTCTCTGGCCGTTTCACGGCGAAAAATTGAAGTCGCCGGTGACATTCTTTCAGGGCCCGCGGCACCGCAGTCTGGACCAGTTGCTGACCGTGGACAATCTTTGGGGGATGATGTACGAACTTCTTCTATGGATTCCCCTGGTATGGGGGCTGATCATATTTCTCAGGAAAAACCGGAGAACCGAATGATGATGACAAAGACGACGACATGGATCATCGGCGGGACGGCCGGGATCGGGCTCCTCTTTCTGGGCGTGGCGGCATTGAAACATATGGTGCGCACCGACGCGACCAAGGCCCGCCTGGTCCATGCAGGGATTCCGGTGGAGATTCAACCGGCCGGTGTTGCAACAATGAATGAAATCATCGGGGCGAGCGGCTCGTTGCTGCAGGAGAACACGGCGACTCTGACCTCCCGGGTTGCGGCCCTGGTCCAGTCCGTGCCGGTCGAACTGGGCCAATTGGTGCTAAAGGATCAGGTCTTGACCCAATTTGATTCCCGTCTCCTCGAAGCGGCTGTCGTCAGCGCCAAGGAGAAAGTGGAGGAGGCGCAGGTACAACTCTATCATGCGCAGCAACAGCTGGAACGCCTCACCATCCTGAATGAGCAGGGGGTCGTGGCGAAATCAGATGTGGAGCAGGCCCAGGTGCAGGCGGCGACCGGAAAACTCAATCTGGCATCGGCGCGTCAGGCCCTGATCGAGGCCGAAATCGCCTATGACCATGCCGTCGTGAAATCGCCCGTCAATGCGATCCTTCTCGACCGGTATATCAATCCCGGCGAAAACGTGAAAGTGGGAGACCGGCTTTTCACGATCGGGACGATCGACCGGGTTTTCATGGTGGCCCATGTCGGGGAAGAAAAGATCGCTTCGGTCCAGATCGAACAGGAAGGCGAGGTGACGCTGGATTCTTTTCCGGGCGAGATCTTTCACGGCCGTGTCGTCAAGATTGATCCCACCACCGATTCCAAGACCCGCACGTTTTCGGCTTACATCCGGATGGACAATCCCACGCTGCGGTTCAAGCCCGGCCTCACAGGATTCGGTCGGATCCGCCGCTTGATCAGCACGCTGGTCGTTCCAAACACGGCGATCATCAACCCCGTGGGGGACCGCATGACCCTTTACATCGTGGACGGGACCGGGACCGCGCACCTCCGCTCCGTGCGGACCGGGATCGTCAGCGACGGCATGACCCAGATCCTGGAGGGACTGACCGAAGGGGAACGCGTGGTGACGGTGGGGCAGCTCTATCTCCGGGACAACGACCGGGTGCAGACGAACGGGACTCGTGATCCGAACAAGAAAAACTGACATTCTTTCGACCCTCATCGGTTTGATGATTCTTTCGGGAACGGCCGCCGGCCCTGTCCTTGGGCAGACCTCCGAGCTCGTGTGCGACCTGAACGCTTGTCTGAACTATGCCGTGCATCACCGTCCGGAAGTTTCGGCGGCGGATGCCAAGGAGATCACCCAGACGGCGGCGGTTTTTCTCAAAAAAACTCAGTTCCGTCCGACCCTCAATTTGTCAGGCGATATATCGTATGTCAACGGCGAGCCGACCAGCTACTTTGGCGTGGTCGGCGTTCCCGAGCCGGAGATCGTCAACCACCGGATTCTGTACAAAAGATATTACTCGGTCTCCGTGGAGTTGGATTATCCCATTTTCAAGGAAGGCGTTTTCTTCGGCATCGGGGCGCCTTCGGTCAATGCCGCCGAGGCCGATCGGAAAAGGGAAGCGAGTAATGTGGACATGATCAAAGAGGAGATCATCTCGTCCGTCAGCCAGACCTATGTCACGATTCTGAATACCCAGGGGGCGCTGGTTCTCGCGGAGGAGATGGTACGGGTCAATCTGCGTCGTTATGAGATGATCCAGGCCCAGGCCCGGCAACAAATCCTTTCGAAGGAGGATGTAAAGATCGCCGAGCTGGCCTGGCGGGCGAGCCAACAGACGGAGGAGAAGGTCCGGAAGGCCTTAACCTACCATTTGAATCAATTAACCCTGCAGGTGGGCGCCGGCCCGGAGATAACGATCCGGGTCAACGGCGAGCCGCCTGTTCATGATTCGATGCCGACGCTGGACGCGCTGATCGGAAAGGCCCTTCTCCATAATCCGGCCGCCAGCAGTCAGGGGGCCACGATTGACGCGGCGCAAGCCGACCTTAAGACCACCCGGGCCCGCCGCATGCCCGTTTTGGATTTCATTAATAATTATATCTATGCGGATGATTTCCTGCCGCCCGGGAATAACTTTATGGCAACCATATTAAGGCTTAAGGTGCCGATCATCGATTTCGGACAGTATTCGTCCGATGCCCGGATGTCCGAAATGAAGGTTCGGGCTGCAGAAATGATGATGGCGGCGGTTCGATCCAACATCACCCAGTCGGTGACGGATGCCTACACAAAGCTTCAGGATGACGGGGCTGCTCTGAATGTCTTGGATCTGCAGGTTCAGCAGGCCGAACTCCAGTTGAAGCAGGTTCAAGCGAAGGTCCTGCAGCAGATCCTGCCCCCTTCCGCGGCCCTGGATGCCGAGCAGGCGCTGGTCGATATAAAAAAAACCCGCCTTCAGATGGAGCTTAATCAACGCATGGACGACATCGCATTACGACTCGCCGTGGGAGGACCGATCGATCTGTGAAACAGTCCCAGCGGATCGTCAAGAATGCCCTGTCCGGCGTCGGGGCCGAGTTGGCCGGCGGCGGCTTGAATTTTATCGCGCTGCTGCTTATCGCTCGGTCCTCCGGCGTGGACCGGTTCGGAATCTTCTCCTTTGTGCTCGCCTTTTCCGGGCTGTTTCAATTGGTAGCCGATTTCGGCTTGAGCAATATTCTGGTGCGCGAGATCAGCACGCACCGGGACCAGCTCGATCGATATCTCGGCGCGGCCAAATCCCTGATCTGGATCCTCTCCTTCCTGACGTTCGCCGTCATGGTCGGCACGATTCATCTGATCGGACGATCACCGGAGGTCGTTCGATTGTCCTATCTCATGGGGTTGGCGGTGCTGGCGATGTTTCATGTGACGGGCTATGCCGCCGTCTTCCGCGCCTTCGAGGTGATGGAACTGAACGCCCTAGGGTTTGTCCTGCACAAGGCCTTTTTGCTTGGATGCGTTCTTCTCACCATCCTCGCCGGCGGCGGTTTGATGGGGTTTGCTCTGTCCTACTTGGCGGCGAATCTTGCGCTCTGGGGGTTTAATTACCTGCTGGTGCGGCGGCGGTACGTCCGGCCTCGGATGATCATGGACCGTCCGCTCTGGCGAGAACTGTTGACCGAGGCCTACCCCTTGGGAATCGGGATGATCCTCCGACGGGTCACCTGGCATGTGGATTCGCTCCTGCTGACCTGGTTGTCCCTCCCTTCCGCCGTCGGGCTGTATAATGCGGCCTATCGAATCATCCAGTCCATAAGCCTTCTTCCCATGGCGCTGACCATCCCGCTCTATCCGGTTTTTTCAAGGCTGGCCGGATGTTCCCACGAAAAGTTGTGGGCCGCCTATCAAAAAAGCCTGATGTTTCTGGGGATCGTCAGTCTCCCAATGGCCGTGGGGCTCAGCGTCCTGTCCGAACGGATCATCGGCCTGCTTTACGGGGAGGCCTATCTGCCCTACGCGCCAGCCCTGGCCGTTTTGAGCTGGGTGGTGGTTCTCCTCTTTTCCACCTCGCTTTATCTCTACCTCTACACGGCGCTGGGACGACAGCGGCTGTACACCTTCTGCGTCGGGACTTCCCTGGGGATCAACATCATCCTGGATCTGGTGCTGATCCCGATCTTCGGTTTTATGGGCGCGTGTTATGCGACCTTGATTGCGGAGATCGTTTTGTTCGGCTTCGGCCATTACGGTCTGGTCAAGCTGGGCGGTCCCGCCGCTTTCTGGACGGTCCTCTGGCGCCCCCTGGCGGCCAGCTCGGTGCTCGGCCTGGTGCTCTATTTTTTAAAAGACTCCGCGCCGGGATGGATCCTGATCGGAGGCTTCGCGGGCCTGATCCTTTACGGGGTCCTCCTGCTGGTTTTCAAGACCTTCTCCCCTCAGGACTGGAGCCTGATCAAGGAGGGGATCGGCCGCCGCTTGTACGGTTCAAGGCCGGTTTCAGGAGGATGACATGACGCTGACTCAGCCGCTCTTTAAAGCGACCTGCCTCGCCGGCGCGCTTCTTCTACTGGCCAGCGGGGCCCTGGGATGGTTGTCGGCGCCGCTTTCGGGCTGGTTGAAGGGTTACGCGCTGGTTCCCTTCCGGGATCTGGTCCCGGCGTCGCCGCCTTTCCGCCTCCTGTCGTTCGGGGTGGCAACGTCGTTGCTGGGAGCGGTCGGGATTATTTTCTTCCAGGTCGAACGGGTTCGGTGGGTCGTCGGTTTTCTGGCCCTGGTGATCGGGATCGGGTTTTTCTACCACCTGGCCTTTTTGAATCCGCATTGGTTCTGGCCGTTGCTGGATGAAAACCAGCAGTATCAGAGGGTCTTCAGTTTCTCGGCCAAATATCTGCCCGCGAATCAAGGGCGCGAGCCGGTTTTCCAGACCAACTTGAGCGGCGACGGCTTCAACGCGCGGCTCACCTCGTCGGCCTATTTTCTCGGGCTGGGCTGGGGCCTCGCCATGGCCGGCGCCGCGACCCTGATCGCAACGACGCGATGGCGCCGCTGGGGGTTCGGGGCCGTGTTCGGTTTCTTTATCGTTGCGTCGATTCCATTTTGGTGGTCCGATTATCTGAGGGAGCGGGGCGACGCGGCCCTGGACCGGGGCCGGCCGCTTGAAGCCGTCCGGAATTATATCGACGCCGGACGGATTGATTCCTACCTGGGCTTGAATATGGACTATCGAATCCATCTGGGCGAGGCCTATGACCGTCTCGGCCGTCGGGACGAGCCCGACGCGCATCTCTATCAGGCGGATCTGTTGGAACGCGAGGGACGGACTCCGGAGGCGATGTTCGAGTTTGAAAAAGCGCTTGAGAAAAGCCGGGAGGCTTCCCGTCGTGTGAGCGAGACCGGACTGGCCATGCTGGACATCCTGTACGGTCTTGAACAATTTGGACTGGGGGACCAGGAGAAAAGCCTTCTCTTTTTCCAGAAAGCGATCGAGGTCGATTCCCGACAGGTCCAGGCCGATTACTATTCGGCGAAGGCCTATTTTGACCTGGGTCGCTATCCCGAGGCGATCGCGGCGAACCAGCGCCTGTTGCGGTCCGTCGGAAATTCAATCGTCCTGGCCAATGTCCATGCCAATATCGGGGACTGTTATTACCGGCAAGGGGAGTATGCCGCGGCCAAACAATTTTATTCCCGGTCGATGGAACTGGACCGCTATCTCAATATCCGGGCGCTCAAAAGCCTGGTGGGACCTTAGTCGTATGGCGCTTCCAAACTCTGCTCGCGTATCGGAACCCTCGCTGCTTTCTCAATCCAGGAAGTCGTTCCCCGGATGGCTCCTGGTCCTTTTGTTCGGAGGGACCCTCGGTTACTTTCTCTGGAATACCTTTCCGGACCCAGTCCCCCATCTATACAACCCCTCCCTTCAATCGGCAGACTGGATCCGTCCCTCGGACAAAACACCTCAGGGGTATTTTCGTAAGGAGGTTTTCGTCGACCAGGCGGTTCGAGAAGCCTGGATCACCGTGGCCGCGACGGACGATTATCAGCTTTATCTGAACGGCGAATCGGTCGGCCACGAAACGTTCATCTCGGCCAATGCCTCCGGCGTCTATGACGTCTCCCGCAGGCTGGCCTCCGGTAAAAACGTGATCGCGGCAAGCATTCACCGCCAGAGCTATCCGGGCCCCAGCCGCCTGGCCCTCCGGTTGGTCCTGCGGGATTACAGCGGCCGGGAACGGGTGGTGGTCACCGACCGGTCCTGGCGGGTGTCGACGCTTGAAGAGCGGCAGAACATGGGGCTCTTCATGTGGTACGCGCCGGACTTTAATGCAGCGCAGTGGGTGTTCGCGACCGATTCCGGCCCGGTCCGGGAAGGGGAGATCATTCCGATTTCGTTTGATCCGGACTCCATCGGCGGTGCCCCGCGGGGTCGCTGGATCATGCATCCCGACCCGGGTTCAAGGTCGTCCTATTTTGAGAAAGAGGTGGCGCTGCCGTCCCGGGTCCGCGAGGCCTGGATCCGGATCTCGGCCTCGGAACATTATGTCCTTCTGCTGAACGGTTTTCCCGTGGCCGATCAGGACAGCGCCGAGGCGCAAATGGATCTCTATGACATCGCTCCTCTTCTGCGGGCCGGATCCAATCGAATCTCGATCGGCAGCATCAGTCATCTCGGTCCTCCGCGTCTCTTTGCGGATGGCCGGGTGCACACTCGAAACGGTCAGACGGTCTCGTTTGGGACCGACACAACCTGGACGGCGTCCCGTCTGGGCGGTTCGGGAACGATCCCGACGGGGGAAAAGGGGCTCCGTCCCACTGAGGCGAACCGGGCCGTCATGGCCGTGACGGATCTGTCTCTGACCGTCGGCGCTTTTAAGAAATCCATCCGGACCCTCTTGCTTCCCACGGAGCTGACATGGCGGGCATACGGCCGTCTCCTTCTGTCGATCTCCCTCGGGATGTTCGCCGCCTGGGCGGCATGGGTCGGATTCGCGTGGTTTCTGGCCCGCAGATTTCAAGACGACCGTGCCGGCACCCTCCGATCGGTTGCGTTCCTGTATCTTCCATCACTGCTTGGGCTGGGCGGCCTTCTCCTGCTGCGGTTCGATATTCGTTTTGATCCGTCCTTTCCATTTCAGGCCCGTTTCATCGCGCGGGCGGTGCTGCTTCTGCTTGTTTTTAAGACGATCTTCCTGATCGAACGGGGCCTGCGAGGCCAAACCGCGCCGGCCTCCGTCGCAAGGGCCGGGGCTTGGGATCGGTTTGAAGAATTTTGGTCAAGACGCGGATCCCTGTTGTGGACCCTTCTGATTTTCTGTCTCGTGTTTACGGGTCTGGGCATCCGGCTTCACGGGCTCGATGAGCAGTCTCTCACGCATGATGAGGCGAGCCTGGTTCAATATGTCCAGGATATGAAACAGGGAGAGTATCCCACCAAAAAAATCGGGAGTCTGGACAAACCCCTGTCGACCTATGAATTGATTCCCTATCCGGTCCTGCTCTCGGTTACGATACTCGGCTGGAGCGACTGGGCGGCCCGTCTGCCGGCGGCCCTCATCGGCGGGCTGACGATCCTGTTGCTTTACATCGCGGGTCGGGATCTCTTTAATCGCTGGGTCGGTCTTCTATCGGCCGCGATCTACGCCTTTTCCCCCTGGGCGATCATCTGGTCACAAAATCTTTTTTATCCCCAGCAAACCCAGTTCGCATCCCTTCTCACGGTTTACCTTTTCTTTAAAGCGATCCGCCATAAAACATTGGTTCCCCGTTATCTTTACCTCACGGGGGCCTCGTTCCTGTTCAATTACCTGAGCTGGGAAGGGAGCGGTTTCGTCCTCCCGGCGCTCGGCGTGGGAATCATTGCCTACAAAGAAGATGATTTCAGCTGGCTGAAATCCGGGGCGATGTGGCGGGGGATGGGCGGGGTGGCCCTCGTGATCTACATTCAGTACAGCCTTCGTATCCTGACCCAGGATCCCTATCTGGCCGTTGGCACCGGGCCGGGGGATATCAAGATCGATCCGCTCTTTTTCCTGAACGCGATGTACGATCCCTATTTCTATCTGCAGCATTTCTTCTGGCTGGAAGGTCATGAGATCCTGACGGTGCTGTTCATCTCCGGCGCCTTCCTGGTTGTTCGCGATCGCACGCTGAGATATTTGTACGCGATCCTCCTGTCCCTCTGCCTTGCCATGACCAATTTCCTCCCGGCCTATGCCCAGCGGTACTTTTATTACGCTCAGCCGTTGCTGATTCTATCGGCGGCTGCGGTCTGTGTCGCGCTGCTGCGGGGCCTGTACGATGCCCGGCCGGCGGATCTCATCCGGAATGCCTCCAGGGGTTTTTCGAGATGCTCCGTGTCCGTCCGAATTTTTACAGTGATGCTGATTCCGGTCCTGGTCTTTCTATCGACCAATTCAACGGTTTTGAAACTCTACCGCTTCTCTGAAAAGATCGGGGAGCCTCCTCCGCAAACCCGGCTGGGGGTGTACTACATCGATTATCGATCGGCCAATGAATATCTTGAACGGTCCTTCCGCGAAGGCGATGCCATCGTGGCGGTGATGACCCATATGGTCTATTATTATGCAGGGCTGAAGAGCGACTATAACTTCAATTCCACGCTGGCCTCGCGAAGCTACTATGATCCGGAGATTCGTCCGCCGCAATACCTGGACCGGTACATGGGAAATCCGGTGATGCGGGATTTCGGGGAGGCGCGGGACGTATTGCTGGGCCATCCGCGGGTCTGGATCGTCGCGGCGCCGTCGGACGGCTTCGTCTCCCAGAACGAAAAGGATCTGGTCCAGTATCTGCTGAACAACAGCAAGGTGATGTACGAGAGTTACAAGGCCAAGGTTTATCTCTGGAAGGGTTAAGGCTTCGGGCTATTCGGGCGGGCGAGCCGTTGGACGGCGTACTGGAGATCATTGGATCGATCCGGATCTTGAAAGTCGGACTCATAGATTTCGAGGTAGCGGGCCCCGGCCGCTATCCCCCGGTCGATCGCCTCGCGGAGAGAGGTTGTGGAATCCGGCCGGCCCGGGCCGAGCATCTGGAAGCCGACCGGGGTTGTTTTGGAATAGTCCTTGATCAATCGGTAGAGGGGAAAACCCTCCCGGGTATGATCACTCAGCCAATTTCCCTGGATGCAAAACCGCCCGGGATACGTGCGGGCGCCGTACGCCAGGATCTCCTCCAGGCTGCCGTCGTTGTATAACGGGATGGAGATGTCCACGGCCAGGCCGTGGTCGGGAAAGGCCCTGGCATAGGCGTCGATCACGGTCTTCCAGGCGGCGACCAGTTTGTCGCGGCGGTAGCCATTCTTCTCCCAGACGGCCCGGTCGTCCGGGGATTTTGGAAGATGCATCTCGGCCGTATTGGCGGTGGGACCGGCCATCTGGATCAGGACGAGCGAAGGATCGTTGCGGTATCGTTGACCGAGGGCCGAGATGAAAGCGGTCCATCTCCCCAGATAGACCGCATCCCAGGGAACCGGGATCTTGACCGTCTGACCCTGAAGCGGGTGGCCGATTTTGCGGACGGTATACCCAATCGTGCTCACGCCGGCCAGGGCCCAGTCCGGCGAATGGATTCCGGGCAGGATTCGAATTATCACTTTCTTCCCGGATGCCTTGGCCGCCCCGATGGTCTGATCGAGATACGACCAGTCATAGCCGTCTTCGCGGGGCTGCAGATCTTTCCAGGAAGTTCGAAGGCTGACCCCTGAGGCCGGATAACTCTCCAGGGTTTTGGATTCAATAGGCTCGTTGGGTTTCAGCAGTACATAAAGGCCGGTGAAGTCCGGAAGAGCGCCAGCCCATCCATGGGATGCGATCAGGAGACCGCACAATACGAGGATCGAACAGAACAATCGTCTTGAGTCTCGTGCAGCCGATTTTGCGATGCAGCCCATGAGAACATCGTACCGGATGCCCAGAAGGGCTGTCAAGCAGGCCGGGCGAGGGGGGTTGACTCTAAAGGCGTTTTTCTTGTACAGTATTGCTACGTTATTATGAAAATCATGTCGATTGGTTTCCAAATACGGGTATGGTGGGCGGGCATTACGGGTCTATTGGCGATCCTGATGATCGCCGGGGGCTGCGCGCGCCAAACATTTCAGGATCTCCAGTCTCCCGCGACCGTCCGGAGCCTGATCAAGACCCAGATTCCGGCTCCGGACGCAACGGGCGTCACCTTGAACTCCGCGATTCAGGTGGTGTTTGAAAAGGGGATGGACCCGACCACGATCAACAATCTTTCGTTTTATGTCGAGGATGGGGGGGGCAATAAAGTCGCCGGAAACGCCACCTATGTCACCGGCAGCCGCACCGCCCAGTTCACCGCGACCACCGGATTCAGTTATCTGACCGCGTATACCGCCACGATGACGACTGCGGTGAAGGATCCGCAGGGCAATCCTCTGACGGCGCCGGTCGTCTGGAGTTTTACGACCGAAAAGATTCCGCTGACCATCGGTGCCAACATCCGTATTTCGGATTATACCCTCGCCTCCGTCCCAGCGGGTTCGTATTCATCGGGGCAATGCAGTCTGGCCTGGTCGGGAGGGACCCTTTATGCCGTTTGGTATGACAATCGAATGGACATCACCTCCGCTCATATTTATTTTACGAAGAGCACCGATGGGGGATTGACCTTCGGTCCCAACGTGAAGGTGGACGACGACACGACCACGACGAACCACGAATATCCCTGCATAACCCTGGATTCCCAGGGAAACGTATATGTGGTGTGGGACGACCAGCGGGGCGGCACCGATACGGGATACGATGTCTACGTTGCAAAGAGCACAGACGGGGGCGCCATATTTGGTCCCAGCGTCAAGGTCAATCATGACGGGACCCCATACGATCAGAACACGGCCAGCATTGCGGTGGGCGCCGACGGCACGATCTATGTGGCCTGGAAAGACTACAGGACTCCGATCCTGGACAGCAAAGGTCAACCGACCAATGCCGACATTTTTGCCTCCACCAGCACGGACGGCGGACAGACCTTTTCCGCGGAGGTCAAGGTCAACGACAATACGGTAACGGCCCTACAGAGCCACCCGTCGATCGGTGTAGACTCGGTCGGAAAAATCTATCTGGTCTGGACCGACCAGCGCAATCTGGCCGTCAACGGCACAAACGGGGATATCTATTTTTCGGTTGGGACATTCAACGGATCGATTTGGTCTTTCGGCAAGAATATTCTGATCAATGACGACACGGTTTATGCCAACCAGCATGACCCCAGTCTCCGGATCGGACCGGCGGACGAAATCCTGATCGCCTGGGCGGATCATCGAAACGGCGGAAACTCCGACATCTATTTTTCAAAAAGCACCGACGGCGGAGCGACCTTCAGCGCCAACCTTGGGGTGGACCTCGTCTTTACGGGGGGGCAGGATGTCCCGAGCCTGGCCGTGAATGCCTCCGGAAAGATCATCGTGACCTGGCAAAACTCGATTCCGACAGGGGTCGGGAAACAGGCACTTCTCGATATTAAAGCCGCCACCAGCACCGATGAAGGCGCATCGTTTCATACCGGAGTATTGGTGAACGACGACACCAACTCAGCCGCACAGCGCCAGGCGAATGTGGCGATCGATGACAGCGGCCAGGTCTATATGTTCTGGGCGGATGATCGAAACGGCGTCGGGAGCGGGAATTTTGATATCTATTTTGCGATCGGGCAATAACGCTGTGAAGATCCATGCCGATTGCCGACATTATCGCGGAGACATTCCCTGCGAGCCGCACAAGCGGGAGGGAGTGCATTGCGAAGGGTGTTCCCATTATAGGCCGGTGACCCGTCGCGTCCTGATCATCAAGCTGGGCGCCATCGGCGATGTGATCCGAACGACGCCGCTGCTCAGCCGATTGAAGGCGCTCGATCCGGACTGTGAAGTCAGCTGGCTGACGCACACCCCGGACATTCTTCCCCGCCTTGTGGACCGTGTCTATCCGTTCACCCTGTCCAGCATTGTTGCGCTGCAGGGCATGTCGTTTGACGTCCTCTACAATCTGGACAAGGACCGGGAGGCCTGCGGTCTCGCGATGCAGATTGCGGCCCAACAGAAGATCGGCTTCGGGCTTGAAAACGGCAAGTGCGTTCCGTTGAATGACGCGGCCCGCGAAAAATGGCTGACCGGTCTCTTCGATGACGTCAGCCGTGATAATAAAAAGAGTTACCAACAGGAAATCTTTGAGATTTGCGGATGGACGTTCTCCGGAGAAGACTATCTTTTAGAAAAGCCCGTCGGCAACCTGTGGCCGATCCCGCATCGGAAGCCGGTGGTGGGACTGAATACCGGATGCGGTGCGCGCTGGTCGTCGCGGTTGTGGCCCGAAAAATCCTGGGCGCTTCTGGCCCGGCGGTTGAAGAAGGCCGGTTTTACCGTCATCCTGCTGGGCGGGCCGGACGAGCATGAACGGAACCGGCGGCTGGCCAAAGCCAGCGGGGCGAAATATCTGGGACATTTTCCGCTGGACCGGTTCATCGGTCTGGTGGATCAATGCGATCTAGTCGTCACGGCCGTGACGATGGCGATGCATCTGGCGATCGGGTTGAAGAAAAAGCTGGTCCTCTTCAACAATATCTTCAACCGCAATGAGTTTGAACTCTACGGCCGCGGCGTGATTCTCGAGCCCGAGCGTTCCTGCCGGTGTTTCTACCAGCCGACCTGCACGCAGCCGCAATTCTGCATGACGACACTCTCTGTCGAGACCGTCTTTTCCCACTGCCAAAAACTCCTCTCGGAGTGATACCCGTATGCCGTCCTCTCTGACTCGGAGGATCATCGATCAGGCCCAGGTCCTGGGTTTCGACGCCGTCGGGATCACCGCGGCCGACGGCCTTGAGCAGGATGACCATGCGCTGACGCAATGGCTGGCCGATGGCCGGCATGGCGGAATGGGCTACATGGCTCGCGAACCCCGTCGCCGGTCAAGACCGCAGGATGTGCTGCCGGGCGCAAAGAGCATCATCGTCCTCGCAATGAATTACGCGCAGGGTGATCATCCCGATCCTCCTCCGTCGGTTATTACGGGCCGTGTCTCTCGCTATGCCTGGGGAAGGGACTACCATCTTATTATCGAGGAGAGGCTCGCGCAGCTGGGGGCCTTCATCCACGATGCGGCCGGGCCCGGGACGGACTGCCGGAGTTATGTCGATCACGGCCCGGTGTTGGAAAAGGCCTTCGCGCGGCAGGCCGGGATCGGCTTCATCGGGAAGAATACTTTATTGATCACGGAGGCGTTCGGTTCATGGGTTTTTTTGTCCGTGATCCTGACGACGCTGGAGCTTGAACCGGGCCCGCCCCAAACGTCCCAATGCGGGAGCTGCCGCGCCTGCCTTGATGCCTGTCCCACCGGCGCGCTGATCGCGCCGTATCAACTCGATGCCAGCCGCTGTATCTCGTATCTTACCATTGAGAACAAGGGAGAAATTCCGGATGAACTGAAATCCAGGCTGAACGGCTGGGTCTTCGGCTGCGACATCTGCCAGGAGGTCTGTCCGTATAACGCCCATCCAACGCCGACGGCTGTGAAAGCGTTCCAACCGGATCAAGGCGCCGGACCGTGGCTGGATCTGAAACGGGTGACGGCGCTCGACTCGGATGAGAAATTCCGCGCCGCATTCAAGGACACGCCGCTTCTCCGTCCCAAGCGTACGGGTCTTCAGAGAAATGCGACCGCTTTGATGGAGATCCGGAAAGAGCGCGCATGACCAAACAAGAAGTCTCCCAAATTTTGGATGAGATCGCCACGTTCTTGGAGTTGAAGGGCGAGAACCCGTTCAAGTCCCGTGCGTACTCCAATGCGTCCCGGACGATCGCGGCGCTCGATATGGATCTCGGCGAGGCGGTCCGGTCCGGCGCGCTGAAGGAAGTCAAGGGCATTGGCGTCGCGCTGTTTGAAAAAATCACCGAGTTGGTGACGACCGGAAAACTGGGCTACTATGAAGAACTCAAGGCCTCGGTCCCGGCCGGACTGATCGAGATGCTCCGGATTCCGGGGCTGGGTCCCAAGCGGGCCAAGGCGATCTTCGATCAACTGGGGGTCTCGACCCTCGGAGAACTGGAGTACGCCTGCAACGAAAACCGGCTGCTGAAACTTCCCGGCTTCGGGCCGAAGATGCAGGACAAGATCCTCCAGGGCATTCAATACGTGCGAAAGCAGAAAGGCCGGTTCCATTACCCGGTTGCGGCGCGCGCGGCCGAACGTCTTTACAAAATTTTAAAGGCGCACAAGTCGGTCAAGCGGATCGCCGTTGCCGGGAGCCTCCGACGGAGGAAAGAGGTTGTGAAGGATATCGACCTGCTCGTGAGCGCGGATCGGTCCGGATCGATCATGGAAGCCTTCACGACACTGCCGGACGTGGAGGAAGTAATTGCCAAGGGCGAGACCAAATCCTCGATTCGTCTTCAGTCCGGGATCAATGCCGATCTGCGTGTCGTCTCGGACGCCGAATTCCCTTACGCGCTTCATCATTTCACCGGAAGCAAAGAGCATAACGTCGCGATGCGCGGCCGGGCACAGCGTTTGGGATACAAGATGAACGAGTACGGGCTGTTCAAGGGCGAGAAGCTCGTTCACTGCAAGGATGAAAAAGAAATCTTCGCCAAGCTGGGCCTGGCCTTCATCCCGCCGGAGCTGCGGGAGGACATGGGCGAGATCGCGGCGGCCGAGACGAAAAGTCTTCCGAAGCTGATCGAAGAAGGCGACATCAGGGGCATCTTCCATAATCACACCGTCTATTCCGACGGCAACGCCACGCTGGAGGAGATGGTCGAGGCGGCACGGTCGGCGGGCTATGACTACATCGGCATCTCGGATCATTCCCGCTCGGCGGTATACGCAAACGGGCTCGAGATCGAGCGAGTCCGCAAACAACAAAAAGAGATCGACGCGCTTCAGAAGGAATGCAAGGACATTACGATCTTCAAGGGAATCGAATGCGACATCCTTCCGGACGGATCGCTCGATTACCCCGATAACGTTCTCGCGAGTTTCGATTTTGTGATCGTCTCGATCCACAGCAAGTTTAATATGACCGAGGCCGAGATGACGAAACGGACTTTAAAGGCGATTAAAAATCCCTACGTCACGATCCTGGGCCATCCGACCGGCCGGTTACTTCTCACGCGCGAGGCCTATCCGGTCGATATGCGGACGATCATCCAGACCGCGCATGACCACGGCGTGGTGATGGAACTCAACGCGAATCCGATGCGGCTGGATCTGGACTGGCGGCTCGGCCCCTTTGCGGTCGAGAAAGGCGTGCCGGTCAGCATCAACCCCGACGCCCACAGCGTCGAGGGGGTCAACGACGTCCAGTACGGCGTGGGAATCGCGCGCAAAGGCTGGCTCACGCGGGAGGCTGTCTTTAACACAAAGCCGGCGGCCGAGATGAAGAAAGTTTTGGCTCAGCGGCGGGGTGCTTAGGGCCAACCCGGCTTGTATTGACCCGTTTGACTTAAGCGGGACGAGTAAAGCCAGTTGAAATCCCATTTAGAATGACTTATATTTTAGACATTCATTATTCACTAGAGGAGGAGACAATGACGAGAAGGAATCTTTTGGCCGTATTCATTGCCGCGAGTCTTATTGTGGGGATCTCAGTAAGCGTCTGGGCCGAGAAACAACCTCACATGAAAGGCGCGCTGGAGAGTTTGAAGAGGGCGAAAGTTCAATTGGAAAAAGCGGCGCCGGACAAAGGAGGCCATCGAGCCACGGCCATGAAACTGGTTGATCAGGCGATTGAAGAAGTCAAGGCCGGGATGGAATTCGCGAACGAGCATTAATCGTCGCAACGACTGCGCGCGGGACATGGGAAGGGCTGGAGAGCGGTTAAATCGCCCGAGCTGTTTTTACCTCATGGAACGATTGGCGTCTTTTTTGGCTTTTTTTTCGGCTCTCTTTTCTTTCAAGGTCTTCATCGGCGCTTTCTTTGTCTGTTTCCGACTGTCCATTCCCTTGCTCATGGTCTTCGCTCCTTCAGTGTTTGCGGTGAAAAGATCGCGGATTGATTACTGCTGAGTCGCACTATACACCAGAGCAGGAAAAAAGGGAACAGCGAACGTTAACAACCTATGGCTTGATCTGCAGCTCCGCCCAAATTTTCTGCAGCGCCGCGAAGAGAGTCATCTGGGTGACTTCATTATCGGGGAAGTGAAAACCGTCGGGGTAGAGGGGTTTCTTTAACAGGAAGTCAAAGCCTTCTTTCGGAATACGCGTGATCACGCCGTCGACCAGATACGCCCCCATCTGAAACCGGCCGTCCGGGTCGGGTTCGGTCAGTATCGCCTGTGCGTTTCGATCCATCACGTGGTCGCCGTCCAGATCCAAATCCTCGCTGATGAATTCTTCGACCCGCCCTTTGCCTTCCCAATCCAGGGCAAAAAAGTTGTAGGGCACCGCTTTTCCGCGTGCATCCGGAAGTGTCCCGCCGCCCAAAATGAAGCAGTCCGGTTTTCCGTTCCGGTTTGTGTCCAGCATGATCCCGATGTTTGAGCTCTTCGCCGCCGCCGCGGCGTCGGGATCGGGCGACATGACGAAATAGAAGGATCGTGCGAAGGGTCCGGGTTCAAAGACCGTCAGATAGAGTTTCGAGCCGGTATGCGTGGTGAAGGATTCATGCGCGACGCGCCGGACTTTCTGGATATCGAACGGGATCGGCCAGTGAGGACGATAGCAGGGATCGGCCGATATGACCGTGCCGGGCATCGTGGCGCAGGCGGATAGCAACAGTAAAGCCGCCGCGCTTGTGACGAGCGCTTTAATGGAGATTCTCAAGATATTTCTCGGCGTCGATCGCGGCCATGCAGCCGGTCCCGGCCGCGGTAACGGCCTGTCGATAGCGATGATCCTGAACATCCCCCGCCGCAAACACGCCGGAGACCGAGGTCTCGGTCGTCTCTTTTTTCGTGATGATGTAACCCTGCTTGTCGAGCGTCAATTGTCCCGCAAACAGTTTCGTGTTCGGCTCATGACCGATGGCCACGAACAGGCCGTCGGATTTCATCTCGGTGATTTTTCCGGTCTTGAGATTCTTGAGCCGCACACCCGTGACCTGCGTGTCTCCCAGAATCTCCTCGACCACGTGATCCCAGAGGAACGCGATCTTTGGATTGGTCTTCGCCCGGTCCTCCATGATCTTGGAGCAGCGGAGCTTGTCCCGGCGGTGGATGATCGTGACTTTGGTCGCGAACTTGGTGAGAAAGGTGGCCTCCTCCATCGCGGTGTCCCCGCCGCCGACCACGACGACCTCCTTGCCGCGGAAGAAAAAGCCATCGCAGGTGGCGCAGGCCGACACCCCGTGGCCCATCAGTTTTTTCTCGGAGGGAAAGCCCAGGAGCTTGGCCGACGCGCCGGAGGCGATGATCAGCGTTTTGCCGTGATAGGATCCTTCGTCGGTCGTGATCCGGAACGGATTTTTCTTCAGGTCCACCGCCGTGATGTCACCCCGGACGAATTCCGTCCCGAACCGTTCGACCTGGGCCCGCATCTGGTTCATCAGCTCCGGTCCGAGGATGCCCTTGGGAAAGCCCGGGTAGTTTTCGACATCGGTCGTGATCATAAGCTGGCCTCCGGACTGGACTCCCTCGATCACGAGCGGCTTCAGGTTGGCCCGCGCGGCATAAAGCGCGGCCGTCAGTCCGGCCGGCCCGGACCCGATGATGATCACGTTTCGGATATCTTTTGTGCTGGATGGACTCATTTTAATTATGCTATCATGAACCTCCCATGAAATCAACACGGCCAAAAACAACCACACGCCTCGGCGTCCATCCGAAGGAGCACGTATGAAGGCTCAAAGACGGTTTCAATTGTTTTCGGTGACGGTACTGGCAGGGTCGGCCCTGTTTCTATCCTCATGTGCCGGAGGCCGGCTGTTTTCGGATCACGACATTGTGATGAAGACGCCGCCGTCCGGCCCCATCGTCTGGACGCAGTACAATACCTATACCGATCCCGTGCGGACCATGGTGATGGACGGCGACGATCTCTGGATGGGAACGATGAAAGGAATCATACGGTTCAACCCCAAAAACGGCGAGCACCAGATTTATACGCCGAAGAACACCGAGGGCGGATTCATCGCCCGCGCCGTCTATATTCTTTCGGTGGACCCGAAGGGAAATAAATGGGTCGGAACCTATGGCGGCGGACTTTCGCGCTTTGACGGGCAGACCTGGAAACGTTATTCGAAGGACGACGGCCTGGGAGACAACTGGGTTTACGACATCGAGTACGATCGCGATGGAAAAATGTGGGTGGCGACCTGGGACGGGGTGAGCGTGTTTGACGGGGAGCGGTTCAAGACCTACCGGGTGGCCGACGGACTTCCGGATAAATGGGTCTACTCGATCGCGCTCGACCGCGACGGCGTCTTCTGGTTCGGCACCGAGGGCGGCATCAGCCGGTTTGATGGAAAGTCCTGGACCACCTTCTCGCACAAGGACGGAATCGGCGGGGAGATCAAGGAGAGTCCGGCGGGCGGCGCCGTGGCGTCCCCCTTCCCCGCCGAGGGCGGAGCGGACGAAGGACCTGGAAATGGGTACGGCTCCTCGTTTCTGCAGCACCACATGAACGCGGGAAAACAGAACGCGGCGGCCAATCCCGATTTTATCATTTCGTCCGCGGTGGACGGTCAGAACCGGAAATGGTTCGGAACCTGGGGGGCCGGCGTGGCCCGTTTCGACGGGACGAAATGGACGAACTACACCACGAAGGACGGCCTGGGCGGCGATTATATTTATACCCTGGTGTCGGACGGCGAGGGCCGGATCTGGGCCGGCACCAACGGCGGCGCGAGCTGGTTCGATGGAACGCGCTGGAGGACGATCGACCAGAGCACGGGGCTGCAGGACAACAATATTTTCTCGATACTCTTCGACCCAACGGGCCGGCGATGGTTCGGAAGCTTAAAAGGGTTGAGCGTGTTCAAGGGGAGTATTCCGGCGGTCCTCTCCGCCGGTCCGGCGCCGCACGACAGGGATTTCGAGAGGCCATGATGGACCGTCAAAATGTGAAGGTCGGCCTGGTGAATCTGGGCTGTCCGAAAAACCAGGTGGATTCCGAAGTTATGCTCGGCCTGTTGAAGCAGGACGGTTTCGAGCTGACCTCCGAGACGGACCAGGCTGAGATCATCGTGATCAACACCTGCGGCTTCATCGACGCGGCAAAGCAGGAATCGATCAACGCGATCATTGAATTCGGCGCGTATAAAAAAACCGGCGCCTGCCGCGTGCTGATCGCGGCCGGCTGTCTGGCCCATCGGTATCCGCAGGAACTGATGGCCGATCTACCCGAGTTGGATGCGGTGGTCGGCACGGGCGACTTTCCCAAGATCGCCGGCATTTGCCAAACACTTCTGGCCCAAAACCGCCGGGGCCGAAAACAGCATGTTTGGACGGCATCGCCCACGGCCTTGTATGACGCCGCAACGCCAAGGCTCACGCTCAGCCCGCGCCATTGGGCCTATCTCAAAGTCTCCGAGGGCTGCAACTACAGCTGCTCATTCTGCGCGATTCCGAATTTCCGCGGCGATCTCGTCAGCCGTGAGGTCTCGGATGTTCTGGCCGAGGCCCGATCGCTGGCCGACCGGGGCGTCGTGGAGTTGAATCTAATCGCGCAGTCGCTCACCTCCTTCGGCTGGGATCGTCGCGAGAAGAATGGACTGATGGGACTGCTGCGCCCGCTGGTTCAGGTGGACGGCATCCGCCGAATCCGTTTGTTCTATACCTATCCCACCGATCTTACCGATGAACTTTTGGACTTCATGGCGGCGGAACCCAAGATCTGCAACTATGTCGACCTGCCGCTGCAGCATATCAACGATGCGATCCTTCGAAAAATGAACCGAAAAGGGTCGAGCCGGATGATATGGAGCCTTCTGACGCGAATCCGAGAGAAGGTGCCGGGCGTCACGCTGCGGTCCACCTTTATTGTCGGTTTCCCCGGCGAGACCGAGGCGCAGTATGAAGAGATCGCTGATCTGATCCGTGAGGTTCGGTTCGACCGGTTGGGCGTCTTCACCTATTCGCAAGAGGACGGCACGACGGCCCATCCGCTCGGCAACCCCGTCCCGGCCGAGGTCAAAACCGAACGCCAGGAGAAACTCTTGGCGCTCCAGTCCGGGATCATCCGTGAAAAACATGCTTCGTTGATCGGAACGGTACAAGAAGTCCTAGTGGACGGTCCATCGAGCGAGACGGACCTGTTACTCGAAGGCCGGACCGAAGGACAGGCGCCCGAGATCGACGGCGTGATTTATATTAACGACGGCGCCGCATCTCCGGGCGACATCGTGAAGGTCGAGATCACGCAGGCCGGGGAGCATGACCTGGTCGGTCACATCGTTGAGTCCGTCACCTCCGGAACGAAATCCCCCTCCCGCCGCTCATCCGGCCTCAACGTTTTATAGAAAAGGTTTCGTATGAAAGAAATACTCCCCGGCATTTATCAGTGGTCTTGGTTTTCAGACGAAAAGGGGTACGACTTTAACGGGCATATCATTGTGTCCGGCGCGGAGCAGGTGATGATTGATCCGCCGCCGCTGTCCGCGGAAGATGGAGCGTGGCGGAAGATGGAGCGTGGATGCAAAAGTTTGGACCGATCGCCGGCATTATCCTGACCAACCGCGATCATGTTCGCGAAGCCGAAGCCTGTCGCAAACAGTTCAAGACAATCGTCCTGGCGCCGGCGCAGGATGGCCCGCTCATGGGAATTAAAATAGACCGCACCTTCAAAGACGGCGATAACCTCCCCGGCGGTCTGAAAGCGATCCACATTCCGGACGGCAAGTCGCCGGGAGAGTCGGCTCTGTTTCTTAATCGCGGTAAGGGGATCTTGATCCTGGGCGATGCGCTGATTGGGAAGACGCCGGGCCGGTTGAATCTGATGCCGCCCGAGAAATACAGAGATCCCTCCAAGGCACGCGAAGGAATCCGCGTGCTGCTCAAGCCGTCCTTCGATACGATCTTGTTGGGAGATGGCACATCGATCCTGACGGGAGGAAAAAGGGCGATCGAGGAATTTTTAGGGACCTAGGAGTTTCGCCGAAGTTTGAAGTTCCTAGACAAGAAGCGGGACGATTTCGGCCGC